>CAYNGR010000027.1:0-7722 GCA_964396755.1 uncultured Cyanobium sp.
GAGCCGGCGAACCTCACCGGGCCGCTGCCGGCGTTGGTCTGACGCAGGCCAGCCGTCTGTCTCGCTGCAGCCGGGGGGATGTCTCCCCGGCTGCTTGGTCTGTGATTGGCGGCCGTCTCCCATCGCCCCGTTCGTCTCAGCCGGCCGCTGCGCCATGGCGATGAGGCGATGGCGCGGTGGTTCCTTCGCCTGCAGCGGATGGTGTGCAGTTTGCCGTTCAGCTCACGCATCGCCGAAGCGTTTTCCGCTGGATCGTTCGCAGATCAGCTGACTGCCGTTGTTCCAACAGTGCGGCCGCATTAGTTTCGGCCATACGATTGATGCGAGTGGGGAGGTTGCCAATGCGCAACGCCGTTGGCATGCCACTTGCCATCGTCGCCTGTTTTCTCATCGGTCTGTTGCTGACGCTGCTGGCGTCAGGGGCGCCTTCGCTGGCTGCCTTTTTTCTTGCGGTTGGAGTGACGTGCCTGACGTACTCCTATCTCGGTGGTCAGCTGGACTCCAAGGGGGCTCAGGGATCTGGAGTGTTCGGGGTTCTGTCGTTCAAGTTGACCGGCTCGATCGTCACGTTCCTTGTGTCCTTTCTGTTTCTCAATCACCATCTCGGTGTGTCCAGCTCGGAAGACGAGTTGTCGTTGAAGACGGGTCCGGACGACATCCTGGTCCAGGATCATCTCCGCCAGTTGGGAACTCTGAATGGGGATGAGCTTGAGAAATGGGTGAGTTCTGTTCTGTACGACGACTATTTCCATCCGGCCTTGATTCTGGCGCGCCGGCCGTATTGCAACATCCGGCAGGCGAACTGCGCCCGCAATGGTGGGTTCTATGCCGTTGCAGATCAGAGCAGGAGGGTCCCCGAAGGGAGTCTCAAGCTGTGCAGCATCAATGACACGAATCACGGCCAGCCCTCGGTCGTTCAGGAGATCTTCACGGATGCCGGCAATGTTCAGCTGCTCAGTCGTCTTGATGTGCAGGGTGTGGTGGGTGATCGTCTGAGTGATGAAGCGTTGAGGATGCGGGCGGCCTACGCGGATTCAGGCAGTCTGATCAGCCAATGCCGTGGCATCGGCGCCCGCTCAGGTCGGAGATCCCAGCCGATTCGTTTCGCGGCGCTGCTTAATCCAGCCGACATGAACACGTTGCATCCTGGCGGTGGAGACATGCCTGTGGTCATCAAAATCACCTTCACCGCCTCCAGCTGAGTCGCCATGCCTTGCCTCCATCGCGATCGCGTTCCGCGAACTGTCCTCACGGCAGTCTCTGCGCTGGCTCGCTTCAGGTCCAGAGGGCTGATCCATCCGGTCTCGGCAGCGCTGCTGGCGCTTGTGCTGATGATCCATGGTTCGCCGCGATCCTTGGCCCAGCCGTCTGAGCTCGTCCCCCCAGAGACAGGGTCGCTGGGCATGGCCTGGGGGCTTGTGCTCAGCGCTGATCGGACGACCACTCTGGCCGAACCTGAGCTGAACCGATTCAGCCGGATTCTTGGTGTTCGCCCACGTCTCTATCTGTGCAATGGTTGGTATCGGGCGGTCGCGGCCTACCGCAGTGAGCGTGACGCGATCACGGATCTGCAGAAGGTGCTCAGATCGGGTACCAGGCGATCCCCTTACATTGTTGCGCTCCAGGATTGGTGTCCCAGCAAGAAGCTGATCTCAGCCAGCTGAGCCAACGTCCAGGCTGGCCGATGCTGTCTGGGGCGATCGTTCAGTCGCCCTGAGCCATGGCCCTGCAGGGCAGGCCTGTCGCTCAGGCCGCCAGGGCCTCGAGAATCAGCGGATTGGTCTGCCAGCTCCAGGGTCCTTCGCGCACAGCTTCGATGCCCAGCTCGCTGCGCAGCTCGTCGAGGTTCTGCGCCATCCGTTCCTCCCAGATCACCGGGAACAGCGGTCGGGCGGAGAACGCCATCTCGAATCCCTGGCTGATCATCCCGAAGGCGTACCCCACCGTGCGCGCCTGCTCCTGGATCGTCTCCAGTTGATCCATCGGCGTGTCGCCGCGGAACCAGCTCAGCAGCATCGCCATCAGGTCGGTGAAGGCCAGACCGGGATGGGAGAACTGGGCGACACTGAGACTGATCACCCCCAGCTCGCCGAAGTTATCGAGGCTGAATCCGGTGAGGATGTGGTGCAGGTCGTGGGTGGCATAGACGCGGTAGTTGACATAATCCGCATCCGTCTCAAGGCCGGAATAAAATTCTGGTTTGGGGAAGAAGTTGATGTCGTATCCCATCGTCTCCAGCACCGTGACATACGTGTGGCCCAGGCTGCCTTTCGGCAATGCCTTGAGCTCCGCTGGGTCGTAGGGACCGCTGAGGCGACGCGAGGCGATCAGATCTCGGCACTCGGGCTGCTCCTGCAGACGGCGCAGGCACAGCTTCATCGGGTTGGAGTCGCGCAGCCGATGCGACAGCAGAAACACGTTCTCGGCGGAGTCGCCGGCACCGGCTGCCAGGTCCGCCAGGCTCAGGAACTGATCGATGTGCTCGCGCGTGGCGATCCGATCGAGGTAGCGAAAACCCATGAGCTGGCCAGTGGCGCAGCTCGACCCTAGGCAGCGCCACCGGCGATGGCATCGATGCGGCGGGCCAGCTCCAGATCCAGTTCCGTCAGGCCACCGCTGTCGTGCGTGGTCAGATCGATCACCACCCGGTTCCAGACATTGCTCCATTCCGGATGATGTCCCAGCTGCTCGGCCGCCAGGGCGACGCGGCTCATGAAGCCGAAGGCCTCGGAGAAGTCGGCAAAGCGCAGCTCGCGATGCAGCTTGCCCTCGACGAGGCTCCAGGCCGGCAGCTGTTGGCTGAGGGACGCGATCTGACTGGAGCTGAGCGGCTCGGCGGCCATGGCGATCAGGGGATGGATGTCAGGCGTACGGCCACCGTAAGGGCCTCGTCCTGGCGCTGGGCCCCGTGCCGCCCGGCTGGCGCGTCCAGCGCCGCTGCGGGCACGACCTCGCCTCACCGACCAGACTGGCTTGCATGTCCCCGATCCGGCTGCGGCCATGGTGTTCCCGCCCGTTGATCTCGCTCCTGCGGCTGCTGAGCGCAGCGAACAGGCCGCCCGGCTGGTGCAGCAGGTGGGCGACGATCTCGGTCAGCGGCTGCGCGAGCTGCATGGCCATCTGCTCGAGCAGGTCGCCGATGTCGATCGGATTGCCTGCGTGCTCTACGAGCCAAGGGATGACATGCTCAAGACCTTCGTCAACAGCACCCGCCACGGCGAGGCGATTCAGGGTTACGAGTTTCCCCTGCAGCAGAGCGCCTCACTCAGTGCCATCGCCGCCAGCGGCCATGAACGGGTGATCGATGAGATTGCGGCTGCGGTCGTGCCGACAAGCCCCCATTCCGACTGGCTGCTGCGCCAGGGCTACCGCTCTTCGCTGACAGTTCCCCTGTACGAGAAGCAGGCCTTCATCGGTTTTCTCTTCTATGACTCGCTGCAGCCGGCGGCCTTCACCCCGGCCGTGCGCAGTCGCCTCTCCGTCTACAACACCTTGATCAACCTGACGATCGCCAACGAGATCAATCTGGTGCGATCGATCACCACCTCGGCCCAGGTGGCCCGCGAATTCGCCAATCTGCGCGACTTCGAGACGGCTGGCCACCTGGAGCGCATGGCCCACATCGCGCGGCTGATCGCCAGGGATCTGGCGCCCGCCTATGAATTGAGCGATGAATACATCGAGCATCTTTATCTGTTCGCGCCGCTGCATGACATCGGCAAGATCGGCATTCCCGACAGCGTGCTGCTCAAGCCTGGGCGCCTCGATGCCGAGGAGCGTGAGCTGATGAACACCCATGTGCAGAAGGGCATCGATGTGCTCGAGAAGCTGATCGGCGATTTCGGTCTCGAGACCCTGCCCGATGCACAGGTGATGCGCAACGTGGTGGCGGGGCATCACGAATACCTCGATGGGAGCGGCTATCCCCAGGGGCTGCGCGCCGAGCAGATTCCCCTGGAGGCGCGGATCATCACCGTCGCCGACATCCTCGATGCCCTGATCAGCCACCGCCCCTACAAGCAGCCCTGGCCGATCGAGGACGCCATCGCCGAGCTGGAGCGGCTGGTCGAGGCCGGCAAGCTCGCGCCGGATTGCGTCGCTGCCCTGAAGCGGCACATTCCCGAGGTGCTGTCCATCCGTGACCGGTATCGCGACGGCTGAGCGGTCGACGCCGACTGTGTCGCCGACTGTGCCGCCGGCTGGCTGATCAACGCTTGCTGGCTGCCGCGGGCTTGGTGCTGGGTTTGTCGGGCGAACCGCCTGTTGCCGGTGGCGCTGCCGGAATCGGCAGCGCGTTGGCGCACAGGGTCGCCACCATCTCCTCTTCTCCGCCGGCCTGGGGCAGGCGCCAGCTGCCCCAGGCCCAGGTCTCGCCCTTGCCGTTGGCGCCAGCCACCGGCTCGTAGCTGTTGATCTGGAGCCTGCCGCAGTGGACGCCGATCGTGCGATCGACGATCTTGCCTCCTTCGCAGCTGTAGGTGGTGGTGCGGCTGCCATCGGGCTGCAGCCTCCAGCGATCCCAGCGGTAGCGGCAGCTGCCGAAGCGCCGCGGCTCGCCATCCCGCAGCCAGCGGATGCGCTCCAGCACCGCCTGCTGCGCCGGCGTGGGCATGGCGACAGGAACCGGCTGCGTGCCGCCATGGGCCGGAGCGGCCGGTGTCGTTGTGGCCGGTGCCGCTTGAGTGGATTCGGCCTGGGCGGGGGCGGCGCTCGTCGCTTCGCCCTGGGCGAATGCTGGGGCCGTCAGGAGCAGCCCGTGCAGCAGCAGAACGGTGGCAGTGCGGATGCAGCGCAGATGTGGCATCGGAGTCGGGGGCTCGCAGGCCCGATCGCAGTCCTCGGTGGCGTGGCGGCGGTGGCCGCGGTGGCGTGGCGGCGGTGGCCGCAGGCCGCTGCGGGCGAATGCTGCGGAGCAGCGCCGTCCCCGTCCATCCTGATGGCGCCCTCGCGAAACTGGTGGGGCCACAGGCCTTCCTGTCAGCAACCTTTCGCTGCGGCGGTGCCCCTGCGGCCCTGCCCAGCGTCATGGCGCTTCACCGCGCGGCGGATCGTGCACGGCGGCAGGCCAGCAGGCTGCGGTTCGCTCAGGGTGCCGGGCCCCGGCTCAGCCCTGAGCGCCGTGATCGCTCGAGCGAGCCCAGCTCCCGAGGCCCACGACCAGCAGCACCGCCAGCAGCTGGGCGCCGATCAGCGGCAGCACCCCGCCGACGCCCCGTCCCCAGGCCATCGCCAGGGCGATGGCGGGGTTGTAGATCCCCGATCCCGTCAGGCCTCCCAGCAGCACCAGCACCACCAGGCCGGTGCCGATCACCACGCCGGCCAGGGGCTGGGCGAAGGGACAGATCCGGCCCTCGCGGCTCCAGGCCTGGATCAGCACCAGCAGCACGCTGCTGAAGATCAGCTCGGGCACGAAGGCGTCCGCACGGAATCCCGTGGCCACCGGCGGCAGCCAGGGGTCGAGGCGAAAGGCCAGCAGCGCGCCCAGGATCTGCGCCAGCACGTAAGCAAGGGTCTCGCGGGCGCCTTCGCCGCGCAGCAGGCCCCGCCAGCCATGCAGCTGCTGATTCAGCAGCAGGGTCACGGCGGGGTTGAAATGGGCGCCGCTGATCCGGCCGCAGATGTGCACCAGCAGACAGACCGTCAGGCCGATCAGCCAGGCCTGCTGAAAGCTGTCGAGCGTGGCGTGGCCAGCCCGGGCGATGGTGTAGCCCAGCAGCGTTGTGCCAGCGGCTTCCAGCAGGCTTCGCTGCAACAGGCTGGAGCTCATCCCAGAGTCGGGCTCGGAAGAAGACACAGGTTCTAGTGTGCGGGCTCCGGTTCGGCCAGTGCCGACCCTCCCCGTTGCCTTCTGATCCGGTGGTCACGTCCTCCAACGCCAGTCCCAGCAATCCGCTGCAGGCCACTGATCCGTACGCCCGCGAGCATCAGATTTTCCCCACCCTCAGTCCTGAGCAGATCGAACGGGCCAGGCCCTTCGGCGTGGAGGAGTCGCTGCCGGCCGGTTCGGTGCTGTTCGAGCGCGGCCAGCGGGGCGTCGATTTCTTCATCGTGCTGGAAGGGCACATCGACATCTATGAGCACAAGTTGAATCACACGCCGGTGATTCATGTGCATCGTCAGAACCAGTTCACCGGCGAACTCGATCTGTTCAACCGCCGCAAGATCCTGGTGGGCGGCCGCATGGGTGCCGACGGCCGCCTGCTGCGCATCTCGCCGGCCTCCTTCCGCAGGCTGATCACCGCCGAACCGGACATCGGCGAGATCATCATGCGCGCCTTCATCCTGCGTCGCACCGCCTTCATCTCCCATGCCCAGGGCGGTGTCACCCTGATCGACACCGGCACCACCGCCGATGGGGTCCGCATGGAGCGCTTCCTGCGCCGCAACGGCTACCCGGTCACCGCCATCCGCGAGACCTGCCCCGAGTACGAGGAGGTGATGGCCCGCTACGCGCTGCGCCCCGAGCAGTTGCCCGTGGTGGTGATCCATCTCAATGACGAGGTGCTGGAGCGACCCAGCAACCACGCGCTGGCGGAAGCCCTCGGCCTGGTGGAGGAGATCGACTGCTCGCAGGTGGTCGACGTGGCGATCGTGGGCGGCGGCCCGGCGGGCCTGTCGGCCGCGGTGTATGCGGCATCGGAGGGACTCTCGACCCTGTTGCTCGAGGCTGAGGCCCCGGGCGGCCAGGCCAGCACCAGCTCCAAGATCGAGAACTATCTGGGCTTCCCCACCGGCATCTCCGGCGAGGGGCTGGCGGGCCGGGCGCAGGTCCAGGCGATGAAGTTCGGCGCCACGATCAGCCTGCCGGTGCGGGCGACGGGGCTGGACTGCAGCCAGTACCCCTACGCGCTCAACTTCTGCGCCGAGGCGGATCAGCCCCGCAGCGTCCGGGCACGGTCGGTGGTGATCGCCAGCGGCGCCACTTACCGCACCCTGAACCTGCCCAATGGCGGTGACTACGACAACTCCGGCATCTACTACGCCGCCACGGCCCTGGAGGGCGATCTCTGCACTCAGGAGGAGGTGATTGTGGTGGGTGGCGGCAACTCCGCCGGTCAGGCCACCGTGTTTCTCTCCTCGCGCGCCCGGCACGTGCATCTGCTCATCCGGCGCGACAGCCTCGTGGAGACGATGTCCGATTACCTGATCGGCCGCATCCTCTCCTCCGACCGCATCACGCTGCATGCCAACACCGAGATCGTCGAGCTCGAGGGCGAGCGCCATCTCGAGGCGGTCACCTGGCAGAACCTGCGCAGTGGCGAACGGCAGCGGCTGCCGATCCGCCACGTGTTCCTGATGATCGGCGCCAAGCCCAACACCGACTGGCTGCACGGCAGCGTGCAGACCGATGACAAGGGCTTCATCCGCACCGGCCAGGCGGTGGATCGCGAGCAGGGCTGGCCGCTGCAGCGGCCTCCGATGACCCTGGAGACCAGTCTCCCCGGCGTCTTCGCCGTCGGCGACGTGCAGGCGGGCAGCACCAAACGGGTGGCATCGGCCGTGGGCCTCGGGGCCATCTCCGTCAGCCATGTGCATGCCTTTCTGGCCGAGCAGGCCGAGCGCGGCGCCGGCTGAGGGGGTGGCCAGGCTGCCCTGGCGGACGGCGTCAGCCAGGGCGGTTCGCGGTACGCGTCGGCACGCCGTGTCGGGAGCCTGACTTCGCGCACGTCTCCAGCGCCAGCCAGTTGCCGGATCCACCCGCCCAACAGACCAGTTGAACAG
>CAYNGR010000027.1:7822-25197 GCA_964396755.1 uncultured Cyanobium sp.
GTCTCCAGCGCCAGCCAGTTGCCGGATCCACCCGCCCAACAGACCAGTTGAACAGGCCAGCTGAACAGGCCAGCTGAGTAGAACGACTGGGCTGACGGGGGGAGCTGGGGGGCAAGCTGACGGACTGACCGGACCCGCCGGATGGACAGGTTGGCCGGCCCGGTTGATCGGGTTGCTTCAACGGGCCGTTTCAACAGGCCGCTTCAACAGATCGGCGGCACCCCCCAGCTGGATGCTCCGTCGGCTGCGTCGTTGGAACGAACACCCGCAACGAACACCTTCGGCGAACGTGTGGAACGAAGGCGTCGAAACCAACGCATTGAAAAGCTGGGTGGCCTGCGCTGAACGACGGGGCTGACCCAGGCGACCGCATGGCACTGCGGGAACCCGCTGGCAGCATGCGCTTCAGGACCCTCGGGTTGAGGCTGATGGAGCTCCGTCCGGACGGCTGTCAGGGCCTGGCTCTGCCGCGCCGCTGAGGCCCTCAGCCGCCGCTCCTGGCTGCCTGGCTGGCGTTCATTCGCCGAGTAGATGCAGGCTGATGCGCCGCTGCATCGGGGCAGCCCGGTGCTCCCACAGATAAATGGCCTGCCATGTGCCCAGCAGCAGCCGTCCCCTCTGGAACGACTGGCTGAGGCTGGTGCAGGTGAGTGCCGTGCGGATGTGGGCGGGCATGTCGTCGGGGCCTTCGTCGTCATGCACATAGGCCCGCAGCTCGCCATCGCCGCTCAGCGGCCTGACGCCCTCCTGGGGCACCAGGGCGCGCAGGTAGGTGGTCAGGTCGGCCAGCACGCGCGGGTCGGCGTTCTCGTTCACCGTCAGCGAGGCGCTGCTGTGCAGGCAGCTGATCACGGCGATGCCGGTGTCGAGGCCGCTGGAGCGGATCTCGTTGTTGAGGGCGGCGGTGATGTCCGTGAAGCCCTCCCCGCTGGTCTGCAGCTGCAGCAGCTTGAGGGTCTGTCTCATCCCCATCGGCGCCCTCCGGCTCCATAGCATCGCGCCACCAGCATCGCCCCCCGGCAGCCCGCGGCCATGGCCTCGCTCACGCTCCTCTACGACGGTGGCTGCCCGCTCTGCCTGCGGGAGGTGACCTTTCTGCGCCGCCGCGATGCGCGGCTGCATCCCGGTTCACCCCGCCTGGCCTTCGTCGACATCGACGACGTGGCCTACGACCCGGCCGCCCATGCCGGCATCAGCTACCGCGAGGCGATGGGGCGCATCCATGCCGTGGCCGCTGATGGCGCGGTGCTGCGCGATGTGGAGGTGTTCCGCCGCGCCTATGCGCTGGTGGGGCTCGGCTGGCTGTACGCCCCGACGCGCTGGCCCGTGCTGCGGCCGCTGGTCGAGCGTCTCTACGACCTCTGGGCCGGCGCCCGGCTGCGGCTGACGCGGCGGCCGGACCTTGAGGCGCTCTGTGAGCTGCGGCTCGAGCGTTGTGCCGGCGGCGCCTGCCAGCGGCCATGACCAGCGCTTCGCCTGGGCCCCGGCAGGGGAGTGCCCCGGATCTGATCGTCGTCGGCAGTGGTCTCGGCGGCCTGTGTGCCGCCGCCATCGCCGCCCGCCATGGCCTTGAGGTGCTGGTGCTCGAGGCCCACAGCGCCGCCGGCGGGGCCGCCCACGGCTTCAGTCGCCGCGGCTTCCAGCTCGAATCGGGCCCGTCCCTGTGGAGCGGCCTGGGCTGCTGGCCCAGCATCAACCCCCTCACCCAGGTGCTGCGGGCCGTGGGCGAGACCCTGCCGGTGGTGCAGTACCGGGACTGGGGCCTGCTGCTGCCGGAGGGCAACCTGCGGGTGGGTGTCGGCGCCGATCCATTCCGCGAGCTGGTGCGTCAGCTGCGGGGCCCGGCTGTGGCCGAGGAGTGGAGCCGCTTCCTGACGCTGCTGGAGCCCAGCTGCCGCGCCGCCCGCTCCCTGCCGCTGCTGGCCCTGCGGCCCGGCCTGGGCATGGCCGCCACGCTCGGCTCCCAGGGGCTGTCGCTGCTGGGACAGGCCGGCGCTCTGGCCCGCCTCGGCGGTGGCTTCGGCGCCCTGGCCCGCCGCCACCTGCGCGATCCCTTCCTGCTCCACTGGGTGGAGCTGCTGTGCTTCCTCATCTCCGGACTGGGGATGGATCAGACCAGCACCGCGGCGATGGCCAGCCTGTTCGGCGAATGGTTCGAGCCCGAGGCCTGCCTCGACTATCCCGTCGGCGGCAGCGCGGCGGTGGTGGCGGCGCTGGTGCGCGGGCTTGAACGGCACGGCGGTCGCCTGCGCCTGCAGGCTCCTGTGGCGGAGGTGCTGGTGGAGGGCGGCCGCGCCGTGGGCGTGCGGCTGGACTCCGGTGAGCAGCTGCTGGCGGCTCAGGGCGTGATCCTCAACGTCGCTCCCTGGGCCCTGCCCGGGCTGCTGCCCGCCTCGGACGTGCCGCAGCGCTGGAGCCGTCGTCAGGCCGCCACGCCCGCCTGCGCCAGCTTCCTGCACTGGCACCTGGCCCTGCGCGGCTCGTCCCTGGAGCCGGCTCTGGCCTCCCTGCCGGTCCATCACGTCTGGGTGGGCGACTGGCAGCGCGGCATCGGCGCCGAGCGCAACATGGCCGTGCTGTCGATGCCGTCGCTGCTCGACACCAGCCTGGCGCCGCCCGACCATCAGGTGCTGCATGGCTACACCCCCGCCAACGAGCCCTGGGAGCTGTGGCAGAACCTCGAGCGCGGCAGTCCCGCCTACGAGGCGCTCAAGGCGGAGCGCTGCGGTCTGTTCCACACGATCCTCGATCCGTTGCTGCCCGACTGGCGCGAGCGGCTGGTGTTCGAGCTGCAGGGCACGCCTCTCACCCACCGGCACTACCTGCGTGTGCATCAGGGCAGCTACGGCCCGGCCTGGCCCGCCGATCGCGGTCCCTTCCCCGGCGGCACCACCCCGATCGACAACCTGGTGCTCTGCGGCAGCGGTGTCTTCCCCGGCATCGGGGTGCCGCCGGCGGCGGCGAGCGGCGCCATGGCGGCCCATCGCTTCGTGCCGGCGGCGCGCCAGCGGCAGCTGCTGGAGGATCTCGATCTGGTGGCCTGAACCGCCAGCCGTCCAGTCGGATCAGAAGCGTCGCTCCAGCTGGTCGGCCGCCAGCTGCATCTCCCGCAGGAACAGCAGCACCGCCGCCATCAGGAACAGCATCGCCGCCACGAACAGCGGTGCCACCATGCGAGCCAGATCGAGGCGCGCCACGGCGCTGATGAACACCAGCGCCACCAACAGGGCCACCAGCAGCACCGTGACCGTGCAGCACTGGATCGCCCGCAGCACCAGGCGCATGCGTCGCTTCTGCACCTGCAGCTCGCGGCGTCCCTGACGGCCGCCGGCGATGCCGGCCTCGCGGCTCTGGTCCTGCAGCACCCGAGCCCGGTCGATGATGCGGGCCAGGCGGTTGGTGAGCACCCCCAGCAGGCCGCTCACCCCGGCCAGCAGGAACACAGGGGCCACCGACAGCTGGATGGCCCGGGCCAGCCCCTCCACCGGGGTGAGCGCCGGCGTCGCCTGGGCTAACGGAAGCATGCGGATCGCCCCGGGAGATCAGGGGGAGGGCTGGGCCCGGGGGGCCAGCGCCGTCAGAGTGTCACCGACATCCTGGCCGCTGTCCGCCATGACCACCATGCACTGCCGCTATGAGGGCGGCCTGCGCTGCGTGTCCGTGCATGAAGGCTCCAATGCCGTGCTGCACACCGACGCCCCGCTGGACAACCAGGGCCGCGGTGAAGCGTTCTCGCCCACCGATCTGGTGGCCACCGCTCTGGCCACCTGCATCCTCACGATCATGGGCATCGTCGCCGAGCGGGAGGGCATCGCGCTGGAGCCCTGCACCGTCACGGTGCACAAGACGATGACCACCACCGGCGTGCGCCGCATCGCCCTGCTGGAGGCCTGGATCACGCTGCCGGCCGGGCTGAGCGAGGAGCAGCGCCGCCTGCTGCAGCGGGCCGGTGAGTCCTGCCCGGTGAAGCGCAGCCTCGAGGGCAGCATCGCCATGGAGCTGCACTGGCACTGAGCGCTGTGCCCTGAACCCTGTGCGCGTGGGCCCTTCAGGCCCTGCCGGCATCAGCCCAGCCGGCCGCGGCACCCAGGTGCGATACCCCGACGCCCATCCGGCCCGCATGGGCTGCGGCCGATTGCTGCAGAGCGCCCTCCAGCGCTGCTCAGGGGCCGGCCCGCTGCGGCGCCATGCCCCGCTCGATGCCGCTCCGGGTCGGCTCACCCGGGCCTGACCTGATCGAGCCGGCCCGGGCTCGCGACGGCGTGCCCTGCGGCCGATCAGCCCGTTCCCAACCCGCCTCTGCTTCAGCATCCGGTGCCCTGGCTGTCAGCCCTGCCTGGTTTGCCGATCACCCGAGCGGGTCGGCGACCGCTGCCCGGCTGGCCGGGTGTGGCCTGCTGCCCCAGCCGCGCCATGGGCGGCTGGTGGCGGCGCATCCCCTCGTTGCCCGGGCGCCTGGCGCCCGGCTGCCCATCCCGCCCTGGGGGCGCGAGCGACCGGGGTGTGGGTGAGCAGCGGGGCCCTGCCCTGCCCGCCTGCCGACCTGCCGCGGCGGGAGGCTCAGCGGTTCGCGGCTCCTGCCGGCACGACCGGCGGCTGGCGGCGCTGGCCCGCCGCTCCGCCCAGGAAGGCGGCGCAGTTGCGCCGGAACAGCTCCATCACCAGCTGCGGTGTCTGCAGCTCCATCCAGAACGCCTCGGCCTCCAACCGCTGTTCGCCGCTGCTGTACTCAGAGCGAATCAATTTGGCGTAGTGGGGCGCCAGCGTCTGCAGTTCGCGATAGGCGCGCGGCATCTGCACGTCGGCGATCGCCGTGGTGCCGGTGCACGACTGCATGATGTGCGTGGCCTCATGGGCCATCACCTCCCACACCGCGTCGATGTCCCCCAGATCGACGTTGCGCTTGCAGATCACCAGCCGGTCGATGCTGCGGCCGTCGTTCTCGTAGTAGCCGGCATGGTTGGGCGGGCAGCTGCCCGAGACGACCGTCTCGGTGCCGCTGGCGTTGATCAGGTTCTCGAGGGCGCGGATGTCCTCGAGGCTGGCGGCCCGTGCGGCAGGACCGGGCGCAGCGCCGACCAGCAGACCCGCAGCGATCAGGGCCGACAGCGCAGAGGGAGGAAGCAGGGACATCCGCGGAGCCGGCGTTCATCTCCAGACTGGCTAGAGATCGGCGAGACGGCCACGCGGCCCCAGCCCCTGTGGCGGCGGCCCTTCAGCGGCTCAGAGGCCCGGCTGAAGGGCCCCATGGCGCGCCCGCAGGGCCGATGCCGCAGCTGGCTCCGGCCGCCATCGACCGCCCCTCAGTCCGGAATGTCCAGGTCGTCGCCGCCATCGCGTTGGATCGCCACCAGCGAGGGGGCGAACAGGAACACCGTGTCCCCCAGCCGCTCCGACTGACCATCCATCGCGTAGACGCCTCCGGAGACGAAGTCGATCGTGCGCTGGGCCTCCTCCGGCGCCATGGCGCCCAGGTGCAGCACCACGGTCTTCTGCTGCTGCACCGCCACCACGGCCTGCATGGCGTCCTCAAAGCGGGTGGGGGTGATCACCGTCACCTCGGGTTGCCAGGAGCCGAAGGGGGTGTCCATGGAAATTGCCGCTGGAGGCCGGGGGCGTCACGAACCGCCCCCAGATTGGCGCAGTGACCCTGCCACAGCCGCCGCCGCTGCGGGGCTGCCGGTGCTCAGGCCGAGACGACGGCGATCGCGTCGATCTCCACCCGCGCGCCCTTGGGCAGAGCCGCCACCTGCACGCAGGCGCGGGCCGGGGCCACGCCGCCGCCGAACACCTCCGCATACAGGGCATTGACCCGGGCGAAATCGGCCAGGTCGGCGAGGAACACCGTGGTGCGCACCACCCGCTCCGGGCTGCTGCCGCCGGCGGCCAGCACCGCCTGCAGGTTGGTGAGCACCTGACGGGTCTCGGCTTCGACATCGCCGCCGCCCACCAGCTCACCGCTGCGGGGATCGAGGGCGATCTGGCCGGAGCAGAACAGCAGATCGCCCACCCGCACGGCCTGGTTGTAGGGGCCCACTGGCGCCGGTGCCTGGGCCGTCTCGACCGCGCTGGGGAGGGAGGCCTGCAGCTCGCTCATGCCATGGACATCACTGGTGCGAGCCTAGGCGGCAGCTGAACTGGCCCCGGCCGCCATCGCGGCCCAGGGTCGCTGCCTGGGGTCGGAGGGTCGTCGCCCGGGGGCAGAGGACGGCCGCCTGCGGATCGATCCGGACCGCCCCGGCCAGATCTGCCGGCCCCGCAACGCTCGGGTGATCCCGTCGCCCGCGACACTGGAGGGCACATCGGAGGACCGGCCCGCCTCCCGCTCCTTCTCCGTTCCGCCCCGCCCTTGTCGCCCCAGCCGTCCACCCCCGCCGCTGATCCCGACGATCGCCAGCTCGCTCCGGGCCGCGGCGATCTCAGCCTGGCCGTCCCGGCGGACCCCGGCCCGGCCGGCGGCGCCGGCCCGGCCGTGCAGCTGCGTGGCATCTGGCAGCGCTACCGCCCGGGCAGCGGCCAGCCGGTGGCTCAGGGCCCGGATTCCCAGGGCCGCGGCGAACCCTCCCCCGGCGATGGCTGGACCCTGCGCGGCATCGACCTGGAGCTCGCCCGTGGCGAACTGGTGGGGCTGCTGGGTCCGTCAGGCTGCGGCAAGACCACCCTGCTGCGCCTGATCGCCGGCTTCGAGCGGCCGCAGCGAGGCACGCTGCAGCTCGATGGCCGCCTGGTGGCCGGTGAGGGCCGCTGGCTGGAGCCGGAGCGGCGCGGGGTCGGCATGGTCTTCCAGGACTACGCCCTGTTCCCCCATCTCGATGCCTGGCGCAACGCCTGCTTCGGCCTGCGCCCCCGCCAGGACCGCAGCCGTGTCGCCCGGTTGATGGAGCTGCTGGGACTGGGCGGTCTGGAGCGCCGCTACCCCCACGAGCTCTCCGGCGGTCAGCGTCAGCGCCTCGCCCTGGTGCGCGCCCTGGCGCCCGGCAACGGCGTGGTGCTGCTCGATGAGCCGTTCTCCAACCTCGACGTCGAGGTGCGCCTGCGGCTGCGCAGTGAACTGCCGGCGGTTCTGGCCGAGTGCGGCGCCAGCGCCTTGCTGGTCACCCACGATCCCGAGGAGGCGCTGGCGGTCTGCGACCGGGTGGCGGTGCTGCATCAGGGCCGCCTGCACCAGTGCGCCAGCCCGATGCAGCTGGTGACGCGCCCGGCCACCGCCTTCGTCGGCCGCTTCGTGCTGCAGGGCAACCTGCTGGCGGCCCAACGCCGCGGTCCCCTGTTGCAGTCCGCCCTGGGGGACTTCCTGGCGCCCGATCCATCCCAGCTGCCCGAACCCGCCACCGACCTGCAGCTGCTGCTCACCCCCGAGATGCTCAGCCTCGACCCCATCTCTGGCGGCGCCGGCGGCAGCGGTCCGCTGGCCACGGTGCTGGGCCGTGAGTTCCTGGGCCGGGAGTGGCTGGTCAGCGTCGATCTGGAGGGCCGCAGCCTGCGGGTGCGTCTGCCGCTGGAGCAGCGGCTGGAGCGTGGTCAGCCCTGCCGCCTGCGGCTGCGTCCCGGCGCCGAGGCGCTGCTCTATCCCGGTGCCCTGTCGGTGCGGCCAGCGCCGACGGCCTGAGCCCTCCGCCGGATCCCTCCGTCACCGTCCTCCGCTCAGCCGCGCCAGTCGTTCTTGCTCTGGCGCAGCGCCGCCAGCTCGTCGGCATCGGCGGCGCGCACGAACAGGTTGGTGGCCCGCTCCAGCGCCACGCTGGTGGGGATCGTCGCTTCGCCGCGGGCGCGGCAGGCCCGCACCTGCGCCAGCCGTTCCGCGATCGCGCCGTCGCCGGGCCGCTGGGCCGCCGCCCAGCGCAGGTTGCCCTCGGTGTATTCGTGGGCGCACCACAGGCGGGTGGCCGGATCGACCGCCGTGATCGCCCGCAGCGACTCGAGCATTTGGGCGGGGGTGCCCTCGAACAGCCGGCCGCAGCCGCCGGCGAACAGGGTGTCGCCGCAGAACAGCTCCGCTCCTTCGTCGCCCTCGGCCGGCAGATGGAAGGCGAGGTGGGCGCGGGTGTGGCCGGGAACCGCCAGCACCTCCACCGTGCGCTGCAGCAGCCTCAGGCGGTCGCCGCCGGCCACCGAGCGGGTCTGGAACGGGATGCGCTGCCGGTCGGCGCCGCTGGCCACCACCTGCGCCTGCGGCCAGCGGCGCAGCAGCGCCGGCGTGCCGCCGATGTGATCGCTGTGGTGGTGGGTCTGCAGCACCGCCACCAGCTCCAGCCCCTGCCGCTCCAGCCAGGCCTGCACGGGCTCGCTCACCGCCGGATCGACCAGCGCCGCCTGGCCGCCGCGCTGCAGCACGAACACGTAGTTGTCCTGCAGCACCGGCAGGGCCGTGATCCGCAGCGGTGGCGTCGGGCTCGCCTGGGGATGGGCCATCGGTAAAGTCCGCTCTGCGGCTGCGACTCCATGATCCTCGCCCTGTCCTGCCGCGGTCGCTGCCGATGCCGCTGAGCTCCCCCCCTCCCTTCACCGTGGCCCTGGCCAAGGGGGCTCTGCTCAAGGATTCGGTGCGACGCTTCGCCGCCGCCGGCCTCGATTTCTCGGCCCTGCTCGATCCCGACAACCGCCTGCTGCGCGTGCCCAGCGCCTGCGGATCGGCCCAGGCCCTGCTGGTGCGCAACGCCGATGTGCCCGTCTACGTGTCCTACGGCCAGGCCCAGCTGGGGGTGGTCGGCTACGACGTGCTGCGTGAGCACCGCCTGCCGGTGGCCCAGCTGGTGGACCTCGGCTTCGGCGGCTGCCGCATGGCCGTGGCCGTCAAGGCCAGCAGCGGGTACCGACGCGCCCGCGACCTGCCGGCCCACTGCCGCATCGCCAGCAAGTTCACCCGCTGCGCCGCCGAGTTCTTCGAATCGCTGGATCTGCCCGTCGAGCTCATCCACCTCACCGGCTCGGTCGAGCTGGGCCCGCTCACTGGCATGAGCGAGGCGATCGTGGATCTGGTGGCCACCGGCCGCACCCTGCGCGACAACGGCCTGGTGGCGATCGAGGACCTGTTCGACAGCACCGCCCGGCTGATCGGCCATCCCCTGTCCCTGCGGCTCGACGATGGCCGCCTGCGGGCGATCGTCGAGCAGATCGGCTCCACGAGCTGCTGATGGCTTCCCTCGACGCTCGACGTCTGCGCCGCCTGCTCCCCTACCTGGGCCGCGACCGGCGCCGCCTGCTGCTCTCGCTGCTGCTGCTCATCCCCCTCGCCCTGGCCGGCGCCATCCAGCCGGTGCTGGTGGGCCAGGCGATCTCGGTGCTGCGCGATGAGCCCTCGGCGCTCCCCTGGCTCAACGGTCTGCCCACCGCCCAGGCCCTGCGCCTGCTCGTGGGTCTGCTGCTTGGCGCCGTGGTGCTGCGGCTGGCCCTGCAGGGCACCCAGAGCTTCAACGTGCAGGTGGTGGGCCAGCGGCTCACCGCCCGCATCCGCGACGACCTGTTCCGCCATGCCATGGAGCTGTCGCTGCGTTTCCACGACCGCACGCCGGTGGGCAAGCTGCTCACCCGGCTCACCAGCGACGTCGAGGCGCTGGCCGAGGTGTTCGGCAGCGGCGCTGTCGGCGTCCTGGCCGATCTGGTGTCGCTGCTGGTGATCGCGATCACGATGCTGACGATCGAGTGGCGCCTGGGGCTGCTGCTTCTGATCACCCAGATCCCCGTCACCGCCGGCATTCTCTGGCTGCAGAAGCGCTACCGCCTCGCCAACTACCGGGTGCGCGAGGAGCTGGCCCAGCTCAACGCCGATCTCCAGGAGAACCTCCAGGGGCTGGAGGTGGTGCAGATGTTCCGCCGTGAGGCAATCAACAGCGACCGCTTCGCGCGCACCACCGCCTCCTACCGCCAGGCGGTGACCGGCACGATCCTTTACGACAGCGCCATCTCCGCCTTCATCGAGTGGGTGGCCCTCGGAGCGGTGGCCCTGGTGCTGGCCCTGGGCGGTTGGATGGTCACCAGCCAGGCAATCGATCTGGGCACCCTGACCACCTTCATCCTGTTCTCCCAGCGCCTGTTCGATCCGCTGCGGCAGATGGCCGAGCGCTTCACCCAGATCCAGGGGGGCCTGACGGCAGTGGAGCGCATCGGTGAGCTGCTCGAGGAGCCGCTCGAGATCGCCGAGCTGCCGGCAGATCAGCGCTCGCTGGCCGCCAGCCATGGCGCCACGCTCAGCCGCAGCCCCGGGGAGATCCGCTTCGAGAACGTCAGCTTCGCCTACCGCAGCGACGATCCGATCCTCGAGGACCTCAGCTTCCGCATCGAGCCCGGCGAGCACGTGGCGCTGGTGGGACCGACGGGCTCGGGCAAGAGCACCGTCATCCGGCTGCTCTGCCGCCTGTACGAGCCGCAGCAGGGCCGCATCCTGCTCGATGGCGTCGACATCCGCGAACTGCCGATCGCCTCGCTGCGCCGCCGCCTGGGCGTGGTGCTGCAGGACACCTTCCTGTTCAGCGGCAGCATCGCCGACAACCTGCGCCTCGATGCTCCCGTCAGCGATGAGGACCTGGCCCGCACCTGCCGTGACCTCGGCCTTGAGCCCCTGCTCGGGCGTCTCGAGGCCGGTCTGTCCACCGAGCTGCGCGAACGCGGCGCCAATCTGTCGTCGGGCGAACGGCAGCTGCTGGCGGTGGCACGGGTGGCGATCCGCGACCCGTCGGTGCTGGTGATGGACGAGGCCACCGCCTTCCTCGACCCCTCCACAGAAGCGACGCTGCAGCGCGATCTGGAGCGGCTGCTGCATGGGCGCACCGCTGTGGTCATCGCCCACCGCCTGGCCACGGTGGAGGCGGCGGACCGCATCCTGGTGCTGCGCCGCGGTCGCCTGATCGAGCAGGGCAGCCACCGCCAGTTGCGCGCTGCCGGCGGCCTCTACGCCCAGCTGGCCGAGCTGCAGGAGAAGGGCCTGGCGACGCTCTGACGCAGTGTTGGCGTCACAGCGCCGTGGCACTCCTTGACGAGGCCGGGCCGGGGTTCAGAAGCGGATCTGCCCTTTGTGGATGTAGCCCGTGCTCCCGCACGCGTCGGTGAGATACCAGTCGCCGGCCTGGCCCTGGATCGCAATCGTGCCGCGGCTGGTCACGGAGCAGAGGATCGACCCGTTCGGCGAGGAGCGGATGTTGCTGGGAGGGTCGAACACCAGGGCCGCCCCTGACCTGGAGACGGTGGGGGCGAGGGCCGGGGCGGGCGCAGCCGCGGCGACCCCACAGATCCGCTCCAGCATGCGCGCGGTGGCGGGGGAACGCGGGGAGTGGGTCTCGCCCTCCGGTTCGGTGGTCCAGGTGCCGGCCGCGCAATCGGCGGTGGCGTTGATCGACTCGCGGCCGAGCTGGTAGCGGAAGTGCCGCAGTGACGAACCGCCCGCCGGCGTGATGCTGCCCAGATCGAGGCGGACGGACTGCCCTCCCGAGGCGATGCCGGTGTCGACAAGGCCGGCGGCCGGGGCGGTATCCGCCGCGCTCGTGGCGGCCTGGGGCGTGGCCGCAGCTGGGCTGGGCGCTGGTGCGGTGTCAAGCGCGGTGTCGGGTGCAGGAGCCTGAGTGCCGCTCCGGGCAGCCGTGCGCTGATCATCCGCCGCCTGCCGCAGCGGGCCACCGTCCCTCAGCAGCAGCAGGGCGATCACGCCGAGCCCGGCCAGCAGCACCAGCAGCAGCAGCGACAGGTTCAGCGGCGTCAGCGGTGATGACCTGGCCTGGTTGGAAGGAGCGATCGGCGCCACGGCACCGCTCGGCAGCGCCGCCGCGGCGCGAGCGTTCAGGGGCGGGGCCTGCTGCAGCGGCCGGGCTCCCTCGCTCAGCCCCAGCCAGCCCTCGGCGAAGGCCAGCGCCGCCTGCACCGCTGCCGGGTTGTAGGTGCGTTCCAGCTGCTGCTGCAGGGAGGCCAGCGCGGCCCGGGGCGTCGCATCCGCCAGGGCACCCCCCTGTCTCTGCAGGCCCTGCATCGCCTGCTCGATCGGCGCCAGGTACTGATCCTGGGCGCCCATCACATCCCGGATGGCCGCGCTCAGCAGGCTGCGGCCGTCGGGCCCATCGGGCATCGGCCGCCGCGCCGCGATCTCACGCAGCTCCCGGCCCTTCTCCCGGAAGAGCGCCGTGTCGTGGGCCAGCGGCGGATCGACCATCCCGTCTCAGCAAACCGGTCTCAGCACGTCAGTCTCCCCGAGCCAGGTGCCGGCAGGCCGTCGCAGCGAGGCAGGGTGCGCCAACCCCTCTCCCCAGCTCAGCTCTGAGGCCCTCGCTCCGGCCCCGCTTCCCCGCCTCTGCAGCACGGCCCGGTTGGCCTGGACCGGCGCTGATGCCGGGGGGGTGGGGTGGGGGCGCGGAGCCGGCCGGCCGGTCGACTCAGGCGCCGCCGGCTGCAGGCAGCGTCTGTTGCAGCCACCCCTCGATCAGCGCCGCCAGCTGCTGCGGGCACTGGCGCATCGGCAGGTGCCCCACCCCCGGCAGCAGCTCCACCCGATGGCAGGGGCTGTAGCCGGCCAGATGGCGCACATAGCGGGGCTGCATCACGCCATCCCGGCTGCCGACGATCCAGAGGCTGGGCACCGTCAGCTGGCCGGCCAGCAGCGGCAGCTGGCGCACGGCTCCGCGGTTGGTGCTGCAGGCCAGCAGGCTGCGCGCGGCGCGCAGGTCGGCGCCCAGCGGCGAGCGGATCGCTTCCAGTCCCGGCAGCTCCGCCAGCCAGCCTGGCCGCCAGCGCAGAAAGGCGGCGCCGCCCTGGCGCACCCGGGCGAAGGCGCGCGGCTGGTACACCCCACCCCCGGCGGCGATCTGGACCATGCCCACCAGCCGCTCCCCCAGATGGGGGGCGGCATGCAGGGCGACGCTGCCCCCCAGGGAATGGCCGAGCAGCACCACCGGCCGCTGCGGGTGCTGCTGGTCGATCGCGTCGGCCAGCCAGCGGCCGTAGCTGGCCAGGCTCGGCTGCAGCCCACGGGGCCGCGGCCGGCGGCCGAAGCCCGGCAGATCCGGGCACCACAGCGCATGGCGATCGCCCAGCTGCACCGTCAGCGGATCCCACAGCCGTCCCGACAGCAGCCAGCCGTGCACGGCCACCAGGATCGGCGAGCGCTGCTCAGCTGCGGCAGGCCCGCCAGGAGCCTGGCTGGTGAGATGGGGTGCGGGCAGGGGAGATCGCCAGGTCAGGAGCCGAAACACCCTGCCTCAGCAGCCAGCACTTGCGGAACCCCCGGCAAGGCGGCGTCGCGGTTGGGGCCGCTCAGCCCGCAGGCGGCGGCTGCCTTCGCGGGCCTCTCCGCGGCTGCGGTTCAGCGGCTCAGCCGCTTGGATGCCGGCGGCGGGCGATACCCTGCAGCCAGTGGCGCCCTGCCGTGAGCGAGATCCTGCCGAGGGGAAGCGAGCTGGTCGGTCCGTCCGTCAGCGCGACGGTGAGCCCGCCGATCACCCCCGCCGATGCGGCCGAGGCACGACTGCTGCAGGGGCTGTACGGGGCGCGTCACCGCCTCTGCCCCACCCCGAACCAGCAGCTGCAGGTGGTGCTCAGCCTCGATCGTGAGATCGATCTGGTTGAGCTGGAGGGCATCTGCGATGCGGTGGGCTGGAGCCGCAGACCGCTGCGGCGGGTGCGCAAGGCCCTGCAGAACAGCCTGCTGTGCGTGGGCCTGTGGCGCCATCACCCGCGCGTGCCGAGGCTGATCGGCTTCGCACGCTGCACCGGCGACGGTGTGATCGAGGCCACCGTCTGGGATGTGGCCGTCCATCCCCTGTACCAGGGCGCCGGTCTGGGCCGGCAGCTGATGGGCTACGTGCTCGAGGAGCTGCAGCAGCTGGGGGTCGAGCGGGTCAGCCTGTTCGCCGATCCCGGCGTGGTTGGCTTCTACCAGTCCCAGGGCTGGCAGCTCGAACCGCTGCAGCGCCGCTGCGCCTTCTGGTACGCCCCCTGAGCGGCCGGCGCGATCAGCGCCTGGCCTCGTCGTAGTAGCGCCGCGCCAGCAGCACCGGATCGACGCCCCGGCGCCAGGCACGGCGCAGCCTGGCGTTGCGCCAGGTGGTGCGCCACACGCCCAGCCGCCGCCAGCGCCGGCCATCCACCTGCAACGGGCGGCTGAGCAGGCGGATCGGGGCGAGCCGGCGCAGGCGCAGCACCAGGTCGAGGTCCTCCATCAGCGGCAGTGGCGCCAGGCCGCCGCTGCGCTCGTACAGGGCGCGGCTGAGCAGCAGGCCCTGATCGCCGTAGGGCAGGCCGCGCCAGCGGCTGCGCAGGGTGCTGAGGGCGGCCACCAGCCGCAGGGCCGGCCCGGCCGTCTCGATCGCCAGCGGGAAGGCCCAGGCGATCTGCTCGCCGGCCGCCATCGCCCGACGGATCTCCTGCGGCCAGCCGCAGGGCAGGCGGGCGTCGGCGTGCAGCAGCAACAGCCAGGGGCCCCGGCAGGCAGTAATGCCCTTGCACAGCTGCCGTCCGCGGCCGGCGGGGCTGTGCAGCACCCGGGCGCCCGCCAATCTCGCCAGTCGGGCACTGCCGTCGATGCTGCCACCATCCACCACCCACACCTCGCCCAGCAGGTCAGCGGGGGCTGCCGCCAGATCCGCCAGCAGCAGCGGCAGCCGGGCCGCCTCATCGCGGACCGGGATCACGACCGAGAGGGGGGCTGCCGTCATGTCGTCAGCCTGGCCGGTCGCCGCTGACGCATTGCCAGGCGGCGGTCGCTTCCCGGCCGTCAGCCGTGTCCCGCCGCCGTCGCCAGGCCGCCAGATCAGCGGCTTCGTCGAGATCGCGCTGCTGGCGCAGCAGGGCCACCGGCAGCTGCAGCAGCTCCGCCTGCGCCAGGGTCTGCGCCAGCACCTCGGGGCCGCCCCAGGCGATGCCGCTCATCAGCCTGGCGCCCGCCCGCTGGAAGCCGCTGCGATTCATGCCGATCAGCCAGTAGCCACCATCGGCGGCCGGACCGATCACCAGCGGATCGCTGCGCAGCAGCGCCAGCGCCCCGGTGAGATCGCGGCATTCCAGGCCGGGCAGATCCGTGCCGATCACCACCACCCGTTCGGCGCCGCTGCGGAAGCCCTGGAGCAGCTGCTGCTGCATGCGGCAGCCGAGGCTGCCGCCGCCCTGGCCCCTGAGCTGCAGGCGGCAGTCTGCCGGCAGGGCGGCATCGCGCAGAATCGCCCGCTGCCAGCGCCGCCGGGCCGCCGGGCCGAGGCCATCGACCGCCAGATGCAGCTGCACGCCCCTGCTGGCGGCCGCTGCGGCGGCCACCAGCAGCGTGTGGCTGGTGAGGCGCGCCTGAATCGCCGCCGCCCGTTGCGCGGAGCCGCAGCCGGCGGCGAGACGCCGTTTGCAGCGCCCCGGTGCCGGCCAGCGCGCCATCACCACGATGCGGGCCTCGGGCGGCGGTCCGGGCCAGCCGGAAGCCCGCCTCAACGCTCGCGGGGCAGTTCCGCCGGCCGCACCGTCAGGGTCTGACGGGCATCGCCGCGGCGGATCGCCAGGGCCAGGGGCTGGTTCACCCGGCCCCGATCCACCGCCAGCTGCACCTCTGAGGGGTTCTTCACCGGGCTGCCGCCCACCGACTCGATCAGATCGCAGGGCCGCAGGCCGGCGCGGGCGGCGGGGCTGTCCGTCATCACGTCCACCACCACCACGCCGTTCACCTCCGGCACGCGGCATTCGTCGGTGCTGGCGTTGATCTCCCGGGCCAGCTGGGGCGTGAGCGCCTGCAGGCGCACGCCGATGTAGGGATGGCTGGCGAAGCCTCGGGCCAGGATCTGGTCGGCGATCTGGCGGGCGGTGTTGATCGGGATCGCGAAGCTCAGGCCGGCGCCGGGGGCCTGACGGATGGCGGTGTTGATGCCGATCACCTGGCCGCGGTCGTTGATCAACGGACCGCCGCTGTTGCCGGGGTTCACCGCGGCGTCGGTCTGGATGTAGGGCACCCGCTGGCCCTCGCCGACGGCGTTGGTGCGCTGGATGGCGCTGATGATCCCGGCGGTGACCGTGTTGTCCAGCCCGAGCGGGTTGCCGATGGCGATCGCCCATTCGCCTGGCCGCACCCGCGAGGAGTCGCCCAGGGTGGCCACCGGCAGGCGTGTGCCCACCACCTTGACCACCGCCACGTCGGTGAGCGGATCCGCACCCAGCACCTTGCCGGTGAAGCTGCGGCCATCGGGAAGGGTCACCCCCACCTCGCTGGCACCCTCCACCACGTGGGCGTTGGTCAGCACGATGCCGTCGGCATCCACGATGAAGCCGGAGCCCTGGCCCTGCTGCTGCTGAATCGCCGGCCCGCGTCCGAACAGGCTGCCCATCGGGTTGATCAACCGCTTGACCGTGTCGATGCGCACCACGGCCGGTCCTGCCTTCTCCACCGCCTTGACGATGACGTTGTCGCTGCCGGGCAGCAGGGGCGGTGCCGGGGCCTCGCTGACCCGTGGGGTCTCCGGCAGCTTGGGCAGCCCGTTGAGGGGACCGGGCCCGCTGCAGCCGGCCAGCAGCAGCAGGGCGGCTGCAGCAAGCGGGCGACAGCGGCGCGAGCGGCTGGAGATCAGGGCAGCCGCACGGGAGAGGACCATCGGCGGGGCGTCGCAGGGGGACCAGGAGGCTGTCATTTAAGGCCGGCCCCCGGGCGCCGTCTGCCTATATTCGGCCTCGACGCGTTGGGTGAACGGTGCAGCAGGGCGAAGAGCTGTGGCACCAGATCCAGCAGGCGCTCCAGGCCACCCTCAGCAAGCCGAGCTTCGAGACCTGGATCCGGCCGGCCCGCTGCGGCGGCTACGCCGACGGTCGGCTGCGCGTGGTCACCCCCAACAGCTTTGCGCGCGGCTGGCTGCTCAAGAACTACCTCGCCGAGATCGAGGGGCTGGCCGAGCAACTGGCCGAACGGCCCGTTCAGGTGGATGTCGTGGTCGACAGCCAGGCCGCTGCCGAGGAGCCGCTGCCGGCTCCGCCCGGCGAAGCGGCCGCTGCGGCCGGCACCGCTGCCGCCTCGACCGCTCCGGCGGGTGAGCGGCAGAGCGGATCGGGACCGGCGGCAGGCCCTCGGCTGATCGTCAGCCTCAACCCCCGCTACGTGTTCAACCGCTTCGTGGTGGGTCCCAACAACCGCATGGCCCATGCGGCGGCCCTGGCGGTGGCGGAGGCGCCTGGGCGTGAATTCAACCCGCTGTTCATCTGCGGCGGCGTCGGCCTGGGCAAGACCCACCTGATGCAGGCGATCGGCCACTACCGGCTGGAGATCGACCCGCAGGCGCGGGTGTTCTATGTGAGCACCGAGACCTTCACCAACGACCTGATCCAGGCGATCCGCAAGGACGCCATGCAGGCGTTCCGCGACCGTTACCGCGCCGCCGACCTGATCCTGGTGGATGACATCCAGTTCATCGAGGGCAAGGAGTACACCCAGGAGG
>CAYNGR010000028.1:0-15277 GCA_964396755.1 uncultured Cyanobium sp.
CGCGATCAAACAGGCCATCGAGGTAGTGCCGGGCCACGGCGCGCTCTCGGCTTCCCTGCTGGAACAGGAAGCCGGCCACGGCCACTTGCATCAACCGGTACTGGTCCCAGTTGGGATGGGTGCGCACAAAGGTGCGCATGGCGTCATACAGATCCTCCGGAAACTCGTTGACAACAGACACATAGGCAGGGGCGAATTCCGGGGTCTGGCTCATGGGGCGGCATGGACGGTGCGGCTATGACGCCACGGCCTGAGCGCCCCGTCAAAGCGAAGCCCGATGCGGCCGTCCCATCCGGACGCACGACGCGAATCCAGTGGCGGCGCTGGTTGTGGGCCAGGCAAGCCGCCCAGACCTGCCCTTTGGCAGCCGCTGGCGCATTCGTCAAGGGGAGAGCCGGTTTTCCCTGCCGACCGCCCACAGGCCCGCAGCCACCGGACCTCTACGCCGCCCGCCTGTGGAAAAACCCCCGTTTGCATGGGGAAAACACGACCCCCCCGGGGAAAACGACCACCGCTAAGGATCTTTGATCAGTCCCAGCCGGGTCCTGATCGATGCGCGTCTGCGAGCCGCCCTTCAGCGCATGGGCATCGCCAGGATCCCAGCTGCCAGCACTTCGCTCGCGCCCGGCGCCACCCGAGCAGACCCCATTCAGCACAAGCCGCGAAATTCCATACTCACTTCGCCCGGGTAACACCCCGTCGCAATCACACCTCTGAAGCGGCTCTGCAATCCGGCCGGCCGCAAACCTCCAGACAGCCGCCCGGGCCGTTCCCCAGGCGGCTGTCTGTGAGCCCGGTTCCACGATGGCCACCGGCGTTGGATCGCAGCCGTGCAGCACAGAAAACCCAAGCCCCAGACATTGCTGTCAGAATCAACAGATACTGCCGCCCCGGTTAACCCAGACCGGTCGCCAGCCGCCCCTGGCCATGACTGCTGCAGCAAGCCATCCATCCCCCGGAAGACCACCGGCCGGCGCCGACCATCACGGACCGATCCCGTCCTGCCGCAAGAGCTCGGTCGCCGCGACAGGTGCAGAGCCGGGCCCGCCCGGCCAGGCAGCCAGCTCCACCACCCCGCTCCCGACTGAGGTCCTGCAGCTGAGCAGCACCATCTCCAGCGCCGACGACCTAGTCAATCCGGCAGCAGCAGCAGCACATTCTGGAGCCGTCCCGGCCGCGAGCGAGACGAACGCGGCCTCCGATCCATCCGGCAAGGCTGACAACCCGACGGGCCGTCGTCACACCCGCCAGCGCCTCGACGTCGACCCGCCGGCCCGGATCGCCCTGGCCAACCACCAGCCGGTGTTCGTCACCCTCAGCGACATCAGCCAGGGAGGCTGCTGCATCGTGCGCAAGGGGCGACTGGATCTCTCCAATGGCGACGCCGTGAGCGTCGACCTATGGACCGACGACATCGAAGCGAAGCTTTCCATTCATGCCCGCGTCTGCTGGTGCAGCCATGAAGAGGCCACCAGCCGCGCCGGGCTGCGCTTCGTCGAGACCAACCACCGGCTGCTGCGCCAGATCGAGGCCTATGTGCAGCATTTCCACCAGCCCCGGGACGAATCCCGCCCTCAGGCCAGACAGCCCGGCCAGGCGGTGATGCCCCCCGCACCACCGCCACCGCCGCCGCCCCCGCAGCAGCAGCGGCGGATCGCGCCGTTGCCCCCGAGCCCGGAGCGGGCCAGCCGCGGCGCACACGGCACGGCGCTCCCGGGTGAGAGCCGTCCTCTGGCCTCGATGCCACGACCGGCACGGTTGACATCCTTCGACCTGCAACGCCGCATGCGGCCGGCCCATCGCCAAGAGCTCGCCCGCATCGCCGAGGAGACCGGCATCCACATCCACACCCTCTACGGCTGGCTGCGCACGCTGCGCCTCGAGGGAGAGATCAACCGGGAACGGCCCGGCGATCCGGAGGCCTGGAGCGCCAGCGACAAGGTCTCGACCCTGCTGCAGGTGGCCGGCATGGACGTCTCCGAACGGGTTGCCTATTGCAGCCGCCTTGGCCTGAGCGAAATGCAACTGCAGCGCTGGCATGAGGCGGCCCTTCAGGCCAATGAAAAACCTCTGCTGATTCTTCGGGCCGAGGCGGAACTGCAGCGGCAGCGGCTGCGCGATCAGCGCGAGATCAGACAGCTGCAGAAACAGCTGCGACGCCGTGAACGCGACGCCTTGATCAGCGAGGAACTGCTGCAGGTGGTGCGCAAGTTACAGAGTCTCGGGGAGCAGGACGAACGCCGCTGAGTCCCGGTTCGATCCGGCGTAGCGGTGCCAGACTGTCTACCTCTTCGACCATGACTGTTCTCCCCCTCCGGGCGGTCGCCCTGGCGCAATCCTGCTGCAGCTTGTTCTTTCAGCCTGCACGGACCCATGGCTCCTGCCGGACAACGCTGGACACAACCGGCCAGACCGCAGCCTGCCCCTGGCGTCGGACGGTCGGGTGAAGCGGCATCGAGATCACGTTCACGGGCGAACGGTCACCGGGCGATCCATCTCCCCACCACACCCCAGCCACTGCGGCTCCCCCGCCAACTGCCATGCATCAGTCTCCCGGGATGTCACCACAGCCCCAGCCGGATGCCGAGGCCGCAGCGACGCCCCAGGGCGCGGCTCCGGAGCCGGACAGCGACACCGCCGGAGAACTGCCGCGCAACACCAAACGCCGGGATCTGCCGCTTGAGAGCCCCGGCAGGATGGTGCTGCCGAACGACCAGAGCGTCTTCGTCACCCTGCACGACATCAGCCGCGGCGGCTGCTGCATCGTGCGCAAGGGCGCTCTGGCCCTGCAGACCGGTGAGAGGGTCTGCATCGAGATGTGGCGCGAGGACATCCAGACCAAGGCCTCCCTGTCGGCCACGGTGCGCTGGGTGACGCACCACGACGGCAAGACCAGGGCCGGTCTGCGCTTTGTGGACACCTCCGTCAAGACCCATCGCCTGATCGATCAGTACCTGCAGCGCAGCTTCAGCCCCGGGGCCTGACTGGCGGGCCCGGCGGCGGCTCAGGCACCACCGAGCCAGCGCCGCCGCAACCGGTCGCTGATGTCCTCACCCACCAGGGTCAGGGCTGCATACACCAGCAGCAGGGCCGCCAGCTGATCCCAGGCGAAGGAGCTGAGGCTCTCCAGCAGCTGGCTGCCGAGCCCGGCCGCGCCCGCCAGGCCGACCACCACCGTCTCGCGCAGCATCACATCGGCCCGGTAGGCCCCGTAGGCCAGATAGGGGCGCGCCAGAGGGGCCAGGCCGCCGTAGAGCAACGCCAGCCGAGGTCCGCTGCCGGCGCTGGCCAGGGCCTCGCGGCCGCTGGCGGGGCTGTCCTGCAGGCTCTCCTGCAGCAGGCGACCGAGAATCCCGCCGTTGTGCAGCCCCAGCGCCAGGGCCGCCGGCAGCACCCCCGGCTTGAACACGAACAGCAGCAGCAGCACTGTCAGCGGCGGCGGCCACAGCCGTGCCAGGGCCCAGCTCAGATGCACCACCGCGCGGCCCAGCGGCCAGGGGGCCGCCAGCAGCAGCTGCAGCGGCGCCAACCCCACCGCCAGCAGGGCAGCGATCAGCGTCAGCAGCAGCGTCGAGCCCACCAGGGCAGGCCAGGGCAGCGACTGCACCGCCTGCCAGCTGCCGGTCGGCATCGGCGGCAGCGGCTGCCAGCGCAGCAGACCGGAAGGCTCGACCCCAAGGGCGTGACCCACCAACAGGCACAGCGGCAGCAGCGCCAGCAGCACCAGCAGCATCTCCCGGGCGCGGCGGCCCAGATCACTGCGGCGCGCCGAACCCCCGGCAGGCCGCAGCTGCAGCCGCCGCGGCATCAGCCAGCGCCGCCGCAACCAGCCCAGCAGCGCCTCCAGGCTCAGCATCACCGCCAGCAGCAGCCACAGGCCGCTCCACAGCTCCCGGAACTCCAGCGACTGCAGCGTGAGTTTCAGCTCGGTGCCCAGTCCGCCCAGGCCGAACACCCCCAGCAACGTGGCGCTGCGCAGGGCGCATTCGAGCCGGTAGCCGCCATAGCTGATCATCCCCGGCAACAGCGGCGGCCCCAGGGCGGTGAGCAGCGCCGCCGGCGCCGGGGCGCCACCGGCGCGCAGCGCCTGCAGCGAGTCGGTGGGCAGCGCATCGGCCAGATCGCTCACCACCCGAGCCACCAGGGCACCGAAGGGAATGGCGATCGCCAGCACCGCCACCACGGGCTGGAGCCCCAGCAGCTGCAGCAGCAGCAGGCCCCAGAGCAACTCATGAATCGAACGCGGCACGGCCAGCAGCCGGCGGATCAGCTGCGCCGGCCAGACACGGCCGCAGGTCGTCTGCCACAGCGTGCGCGAACTGGCCAGCCCCAGCAGCAGGCCCAGCAGCAGGCTCAGCGCCCAGCCCAGCAGGGCCATCCCCACAGTCACCGCCAGGCCCCGGGCGAGCGAGGCGAGCACCAGCGGATCCAGCGACGGGGTGAGCGCCGCCAGCAGGAACGTGCCGATCAGCTCCCAGCCGCCGCCATGCATCTGCGCCGGCAGCAGCAGCAGCACCGGCACCAGCACCAGCGCCGGCAGCAGCGGCAGCAGGGGAGCGGCCGGTCTGAGGCGGGCCAGCACCATGGTCAGCCGACCTCCGGCACAGGGGCGTCGCCGCTCTCCTGGTCGGCACCGGCATAGAGCTCCTGCAGCAGGGCCGCATCGAGCCGGGCCACCGGCGCGTCAAACAGCACCCGGCCGTCGCGCAGGCCGATCGCCCGATCGAATCCAGCCAGCAGGTCAGGGCGGTGCAGGCTGAGCAGCAGGGCCCGCGGCGCCTCCCCCTGGCGCAGCAGCAGCTGCAGCACCTCCGCAGCCAGGCGCGGATCGAGGCTGGCCAATGGTTCATCAGCCAGCAGCAGCTGCGGCTCCTGGCGCAGCAGCCGGGCGATCGCCACCCGCTGGCGCTGGCCACCGGAGAGGGCCGAGACCGGCTGGTCGAGCAGGGCCGGATCCAGTCCCACAGCCCGCAGCGCTCCGGCGCAGGCATCCGTCTCGAGCGGCAGCAGCAGGTTCAGCAAGGCCCGCGGCCAGCCCCAGTGGGCCAGCCGGGCGGCGTTGAGGTTCTGCTGCACGGTCAGCTCCTCGATCAGGCGCAGCTCCTGCCAGAGCGTGCCGATGCGGGCCTGCTGCAGGCGGCGGCGGGACCGCGACGGCGCCTCGCCCTGCCACAGCAGCGTGCCGGCCTGCGGGCTGAGCAGGCCGTTGGCCACGGCCAGCACGGTGCTCTTGCCGGCGCCGCTGGGGCCGAGCAGGGCCACCCGTTCACCGGCTGCCAGCGACAGCGACACGTCGTCGAGCCGTGGCCGGCCGCGGCCGGGCACATGGATGCCGCGCAGCTCCAGCAACGCCGGGGACGAAACAGCCCTCGCCTGGCCCATGGCGGCGCTCAGCGGATCTTGCCGATCTGGCGGCCAACCTTCTCGATCGAGGCGTAGTCGGAGGCCTGGGCCGTGGTGAACTGCTGGGCCCCGAACAGCGACAGAATCTGCTTCTGCTCCGGATCACTCGGCCGCCAGCTCAGGAACGCCTTCTGCAGGCGGGCGGTGAAGCCATTGCCGAAGCGGGCGTCGAGGTTGCCCTGGGCCAGCCAGTGGTAGTCGGGGTAGCCGGGGCTGCGCCAGATGGCGATCACCCGGTTGCGCTTGGCCCGGCCATCGAGAAGGCTCGAGCGCCACACCTGCGCGTTGACCACACCGGCCTCGTAGGCGCCGCTGGAGACCAGGGCGATAGTGGCGTCATGGCTGCCGCTGAAGCCGGGGGCGCCGGCGAAATCGGTCAGCTTCACGCCGGCCTGCTGCAGGAACAGCTGGGGCATCAGCCGGCTTGAGGTGGAACTCTCCGAACCGAAGGTGAAGCGCCTGCCTTTGAGCACCTTCAGCCCCGACTGCTGGAAGAAGGGTTTGATGCCGCTCTTCGTGCTGGCGATGAAGATGCTGTGGAACTGGGCGTCGATGTCGCGCTGGGCCAGCACCCGCGAGCCAGGCTTCTGCAGGCGGGCCTGCACGCCGGTGAGGCCGCCGAACCAGACCACATCAAGGTCGCCGGTGCGGAAGGCGCTGACCGCCGCGGCGTAATCCACCACCGGCACGTACTTCACCTGCACACCCAGCTGGCGGCTCAGCTCGGAGGCCACCAGCGGATAGAGGCGGTTGAGCCGCTCGGGCTTCTGATCGGGAATGGCCCCCAGGCGCAGCACCCGTTCCCCCTTGGGTGGCGCCGCCACGGCGGCCCCCAGCGGGCCGGAACCCACAGGCAGCACACCGCCCGCCACCGCCAGCGCCGCGCTCAGGCCGGTGAGCAGCGTGCCGCGCAGGGCGATCCCGGCCAGGGAGCCCAGCAGCGCCCGACGCCGCAGCGTCTGGCTGGCCCCGCCACGGCCGGCAGGCTCCTGCACGGGAGCTGGGCGGGAGGCACGGCTGTTCATCGGCCAGTCGATCGGAATCTCAGAAATCCATCCTGGGCCATTGCGATTCCAGGGCGGGTCGCCACAGGCGCAGCCCGCCGGTCGCTGACGCCGCCGCGGCGCCAGCCGGCAGGCCGGCAGGAGTCAGGCAGACAGCACCAAGGCCGCAGCAGCGCGCTGGCGCGATGGCGGGCCGGATCGCGCAGCGACTGCCGTTTCGATGCGCCGATCCGCCCGGCTAGAGGCGACCCTGCCAGCATGGCGGATCGGCGTCAGCCTGCGGCAGTGCCCGTCAGAGTGTGGCCGACCTGACGGCCGCCCTGGCCCCGCTGCCGATGTCCGCCTCCGCCCTGGGCGAGTCTCCGGGTCTCCAGCTGCCACTTGAATCGCTGCCGCTGCCGGTGGCCTGTTTCGTGCGGGCGGCGGACCCACGCCTGCTGTCGGCCAACAGCCGCTTCCGGGCCTGCTTCGGCTTTCAGCCTCACGAGCAGCCGCGGCTGTCGGACTGGCTGGAGCGCACCTACGCCAATGCCGACTATCGCGGCCGGGTGCTGCAGCAATGGCACAACGCCGCCGACCAGGCCCGTGGTGGTGCCATCGGCAGCCTGCAGTGCCGGCTGCTCAGCAGCACCGGTGATCCGCTCGAAGTGCTGCTGCAGCTGTCCAGCCATGGACAGAGCCTGGTGGTAGCCGTGCAGGACGTGACCGCCCGCAACCGCGCCGAAGCCCAGCTCGAGCAGGCCAAGGCCAGCCTGGCGGAGGCCGCCCTGGCGATCACTGAGGCGATCCCGATGGGCACCTACACGATGGTGATGCCGCCCGACCGGCCGGTCGCCTACTTCAGCTTCATGAGCGAGCGGTTCCTGGAGATCTGCGGCCTGGACCGGGTGCGGGCGCAGGAGAACCCGCTCGAAGCCTTCGCCTGCGTTCATCCCGATGACTACAACGCCTGGCTGGCGCTCAACGCCGAGGCCTTCGCCAGCAAACAGCCCTTCAAGGGCGAATGCCGCGTGCTGCAGAACGGCCAGGTCCGCTGGATCACGGCAGAATCGGTGCCACGCAACCTGCCCGACGGCTCCACGGTCTGGGAGGGCGTGCTCACCGATGTCAGCGAGCGGGTGCTGGCCCAGCAGCAGCTGCGCGACAGCGAGCAGCGCCTGCGCCGGCTGCTGGACGACCTACCCATCCCGATGGTCAGCTTCGGCAGCGGGGCCGCCAGGGGCGACATCCTCTGCAACCGCCGCTTCGTCGACACCTTCGGCTACACCGCCGCGGACCTCGACGATCACGACAGCTGGATCGCCCGGGCCTGTCCCGATCCGGAGCTGCGGGCCCGGCTCGAGCAGAGCTGGGCCAGGGCCCTGCAGGCCAGCGCCGCCGATGGCACCCCGGTCGCGGCTGGGGAGTTCCCCATCCGCTGCGCCGACGACCGCGAGCTGGACGTGCTGATCAGCGCCACCCGCAGCGGTGCGCTGGTGGTCTCCACCCTGGTGGACCTGAGCGAACGCAAACAGGCGGAACGGGCCCTGGCGGCAGCACGCCAGCGGGAGCGGCGGCTGGAGGAACAGCAGCGCCAGCGCCTGGAGCAGAAGCTGCGCACCAGCCTCACGGCCGCGGCGGTGGCCCATGAGATCAACCAGCCGCTGAGCGCCATCCTGCTGCAGGCGAATCTGGCCCGCGACCGGCTGCGGGCCGGGGGCGATCCCGCCGCCCTGGCCGAACTGCTCGACGCCCAGGTGCAGGACGCCGGCCGGGTGGTGCGGGTGATGGAGAAGATGCGCAGCCTGCTGCGCAACGTCCAGACCGAGCCCCAGCCGGTGGATCTGTGCAACGTGATCGAGAGCGCCCTGCTCTACAAGCGGCGGCAGCTGCAGGACAGCGGCATCCGGCTCCACTGCGAGGGGCTGCAGGGCCCTTGTCGCCTCGCCGGCGACAGCGATCAGCTGCAGGTGGCGGTGAGCAACCTGCTGCGCAACGCCCGCGAAGCGCTCGAGGCCATGCCCCGGGAGCAGCGGCAGCTGCGCCTGTGCCTGGAGAGAGCTGACGAGCACGTGGTGCTGACGGTCGCCGACAGCGGTCCCGGCTTCGATCCGCAGGTGCTGGAGTCGCTGCCGCTGGCCACCACCAAGCCCGATGGCACCGGCCTGGGGCTGTTCGTGGTGCAGACGACGGCCGAGAACCATGGCGGCGGGCTGCAGTTCGGTCGCTGCAAGCAACTGGGAGGCGCCGAGGTGCGGCTGGAGCTGCCCCTGCCGGTCGCAGCGGAGACTGACTGAGCCATGCCAGCTCCCGTGAGATCGGCCCCCGAGCGATCGATGCCAGCCGCAGAGGCCCTACCGGCCGCGGCTGCGGCGAGCTCCCACCAGCGCCTGACGGCCGCGGCGCCACAACCCGGCGCCTGCTGCCCGCCCTGCAGCTCGCCGCCGCGCCGCGGACACGAGCCCGCCCGCAGCGCGCGTGCCATGGAGCCACAGCAGCGTGGCTGGGGAGGCGCTCGATGAGCCCGCAAGCCGTGGATGTCGACGCGTTCCTGGCGGCAGACGGGCCGATCCTCGATGTGCGCAGCCCGGCGGAACACGCCCAGGCCCACATCCCCGGCGCCCTGTCGTTGCCCCTGTTCGACGACGCGGAGCGCGCCGAGATCGGCACCCTCTACAAGCAGCGGGGCCGTGCCAGCGCGGTGCGCCGCGGCCTGTCGCTGGTGGGCCCGCGCCTGGAGGCGCTGGCGGAGCAACTGGAGCGGCACGCCGCCGCCGGCCAGCCGCTGCGCCTGCACTGCTGGCGCGGCGGCATGCGCTCCGGCAGCGTCGCCTGGCTGGCGGGAACGCTCGATCTGCCGGTGCTGCTGCTGGATGGTGGCTACAAGCGCTTCCGGCGCTGGGCTCTGGAGCTGTTCGAGCAGCCCTGGCCCGTGCGCCTGCTGGGCGGCCGCACCGGCAGCGGCAAGACGGAGCTGCTGCTGGCCCTGCAACGACGGGGCGTGGCGGTGATCGACCTGGAGGGGCTGGCCCATCACCGCGGCAGCAGCTTCGGCGCCCTCGGCCTGCCGCCGCAGCCCAGCAGCGAGCACTATGAGAACCGGCTGGCGATCGCGCTGCACGGCCTGCGCGGCGCCCGCGAGATCTGGCTGGAGGCCGAGAGCTCCCAGGTGGGGCGCTGCCGCATCCCCGCCGGCCTGTGGCGGCAGATGCAGCAGGCGCCGGTGCTGGAGGTGCGCCGGCCGCTGGCGCAGCGGCTCGACCACCTCGTGGCGATCTATGGCGTGCAGGATCCGGAGGCCCTGGCCGAGGCCACCCGCCGCATCGCCAGGCGACTGGGGCCGCAGCGCACCAGCGCCGCCCTGGCGGCGATCGAGCAGCGCGACTGGCGGACGGCCTGCGAGCAGATGCTCGATTACTACGACCGCTGCTACGACCACGAGCTGCAGGCCCACCCGGTCGCTCCCGTCGACCTGGGGGATCTCGATCCGGAGGCGGCCGCCGGCCTGCTGCTGCAGCGGGGGCTGATCGGCGCCAGCTGAGCAGCGGCACCATCGGCCAGCACCATCAGCCAGCACCGACAGCCAGGGCTCAACCGCTGCAGGCGGCGTCGGAACGGGGAGCCCCCTGCGGCTATCGGCTCCAGCCCGAGCAGATGCCGAACAGGCTCGCGGGCAAGCGTCCAGGGCCGCCGGCTGGCCAGGCAACGCCGGCGCCGCAGTCCTCAGGACACCGAGCCGATCAGGCAGGCCCGATGGAAGCCTGCCGCCCGCAGATCCGCCAGGGCAGCGTCCGCCCGCTCAGCCGGCAGCGCCGCCAGCAGCGGACCGCAAGTCTGAGGATCGAGCAGCAGCTGCCGGCGCGCCGCGGCCAGCGAGCCCGGCTGGGGCTGCGGCCAGGGCTGGCCAGCCCCGTCCACCAACCGGACCGGGCCCTCCAGCAGCGCCAGGGCGCGGGCATTGGCGGGGGCCAGGCTGCTGGAAACACCGCGCTGCAGCAGCGGCAGCGCCCCGGACCAGGCCGGGATCGCCTCCGGATCGAGACAGACGCGCGTGTCCGGACGCAGCGCCAGCATCTCGCCGAGATGTCCCAGCAGGCCGAAGCCGGTGATGTCGGTGCAGGCATGGCAACCATGGGCGGCCAGCAGCTCCACCAGCGGCGCCTGGCAGCCCTGCAGGCCCGCCAGCAGCGCATCGAGATCGGTGGGATCAGCCCCACCGGCCATCGCCGCCGCCATCAGCACCCCACTGCCCAGCGGCCGGCTGAGCAGCAGCGCATCGCCGGGCTGCAGGGGGCCCTTGCGCCAGGGCTGCGCCAGCGACACAGGCCCCTGCACCGTCAGCGCCAGGGAGAGGCCGGCGCCATCGCGACCCTCCAGCGTGTGGCCGCCGATCAGCCGCGCTCCGAGCGGATCGAGCACCGAACGCACCCCGGCGAGGGTCTGATAGAGCAGCTCCTCCTGCAGGGCAGCCGTCACCTGGGGCACGGTCACCAGCGCCTGCACGCTGTCCACCCGGGCGCCGCACGCCCAGAGATCACTGCAGGCATGCAGGGTGGTGAGGCGGGCATTGAGCCAGGGGTCCTCCACCAGGGCCGGGAAGCCATCGACGCTCTGGAGCAACAGCGCTCCGTCAGGGTTCCGCCCCAGAGGCACCGCATCCTCGGCGGCAGGCTCCGGCTCATCGGGCGTCAGCCGGCTCAGGGCGGCCGCCAGCGGCGCCGCAGGCAGCTTGGCGGCACAGCCGCGGCAGGCCATCGCCGGGGCGGCATCCAGGGGAGGCGGCGCGATCGCCTCGGGGCCGGCGGGCACGCTGCCCAGCCTCTGCATGAAGCGCCGATCGATCTGGTCCTTGCAGCGCCCCAGCCAGGTGCTGGGTCCGATGGCGAACGGCCCCCACAACGCCAGGGCCGCGAAGGCCGGCCGGCCGTCACCGCAGGACGGCGAACGGCCGCCGCCATCGGAGAGCAGCTGCAGGGCCCGACGCTGGGGACGCCAGCGCCGCAAGGGCGCCGCGGGATCCCCCAGGCGCCTGCGCAGGTTCTCGGCCAGCAGCGGCGCCGCCCGCACCGCCCAGACCCCCGAGGCGGGGCGGGGATCGGAGCGGATCAGGCCGCAGTCGCCGCTGACGAACACGCTGTCGTGGCCGCAGACCCGCAGATCGGCCTCGCTGAGCACGCGGCCGCTGGCCGCATCCACCGGCAATCCGGCGGCGGCCAGCCAGGCCGGAGCGCGGCTGCCGGTGCAGAGCAGATCGGCAGGGGCCTGCGACGCCACCTGCCGCTCGATCGCCACGCCGGCACGGGCCAGCAGACGCTCCCCGGCGCGGTTGGCGGCAGCTGACCCCAGGTGCAGGCTGTCGCCACGCAGCAGCAGCACGCAGTCGAGGCCGCGGCGTCGCAGGGCCATGGCCAGCTCGACGGCGGCGGCACCTCCACCGCGCAGACGGATCCGCCGACCCGGCTCCAGGTGCGCACACCAGGCCAGGAAGGGCTCCAGCGGCTTGACGGCGATCGGCCCGGCCTCGGATCGGCCAGGGGGGGAGCCGGCCGCGGCGGCCGCAGCCTGGTCGGTGACCGCGCCGACATCGAGGCTGAGCAGCTCATAGGAGAGCGGCGGCCGCCCCTGCAGCCGCAATCGCCGCGCCGCGACATCGAGCCCCTCGATCTCGGCCTGCACGAAGCGAACCCCAGCCTGACGGCAGAGCCCGCGCAGATCGATGGCGCACTGGCGGCGCTGGTAGATCCCAGCCACCAGACCCGGCACCATGCCGGAATACAGACTGGTGCCGCTGCGGCTCACCAGGGTGATGTCGGTGGCGACGGGGCACAGCCGCGGCCGCATCGCCCAGAGGCGCAGCAGCAGGGCATGGCTGTGGCCGCCGCCGGCCAGCAGCAGGCGCTGGCGGGCAGGGACGGGCAGGGATGGGGCGAAGCCCTGCACGGCGTCAACCCTGGCGTCAGCCCCCATTGTGAGCACTGACCCGCAGCGAGGGTCCAGCACACCGTCCGCGCACGGCCCGCCCGTCGCTGCTAGCCGATGTGACGGCGCATGCGGTCCGACACCCGAGAAGCCCATACCCTTGGCCGGAATGGGGAGCCGACTCGCCATGGCTTCGCCACCCGCACCGCCATGCCCTTCCCCCATCACCACCACCGCGAGAGTCACAACAGCCACCGGATCGGCTGGCTGAGGGCCGTGGTGCTCGGCGCCAATGACGGCACGATCTCGGTGGCCAGCCTGGTGGTGGGCATCGCCGCCTCCGGAGCCGGGCGCGAGACCGTGCTGCTGGCGGCCCTGGCGGCCACCGTCGCCGGGGCGATGTCGATGGCGGCGGGCGAATACGTCTCGGTGCAGTCGCAGGCGGACACCGAGGCGGCGGACCTGGCCCGAGAGCGCCAGGAGCTGGCGGCGGACCCGGCCGGCGAATTGGCGGAGCTGACCGAGATCTACCGGCTGCGCGGCCTCGAGGCCGACCTGGCCCGCAGGGTGGCCGAGCAGCTGACCCTGCACGATGCCCTCGGCGCCCATGCCCGCGATGAGCTGGGCCTGAGCGACACCCTGCGGGCCCGGCCGCTCCAGGCGGCTCTGGCCTCCGCCAGCAGCTTCACGCTGGGGGCGCTGCTGCCGTTGCTGGCGATCCTGCTGGCCCCTGCCGCCCAGCTCAGCGCCGCGATCACCGCCGTGGCCCTGCTGGCCCTGGTCGGCCTGGGCGGTGCGGCGGCCTGGGCCGGCGGTGCCTCGATCGCTCCCGCCGCCGTGCGCATGCTGGTCTGGGGGGCGGCGGCCATGGGCCTCACCACCCTGGTGGGTCGCCTGTTCGGCGCCGTCGGCTGATGCGGCGCGGCGCATGCCGCAGCGCGATGGCCACGACAGGGGTTCCGAGCGCGGGGCCTTACTGTGCGGCTCTGAGCGCAGGCGGATCCACGGGCACGACATGGTGAAGGAAGAAGGCAGCAGAGCCGAGGAACTGCGCGCCCTTGGCTGGTCGGCCGAAGAGGTGCGCACCTACGACGAGCTGTGGGAGTACCGGCAACGCTGGGGCGCCATCAACCTCGAGCCCGAGGAGCGGGCACTGCTGCGCAAGGCCGAGGCGCTGCTGCCCAAACGCACCAGCGGCCGTGGCCCTCAGCGCAAGACGATCCGCGAGAAGTCGCACTACCGCTGGCTCAGCCATCACCTTGAAGCCCTGCGCACCAGCGCCACCGAGACCTCCCTGCCCGAAGGCGAGTGCGGCGCCTGGCCGATCCTGCTGGAGGAGGAACTGCGCGCCCTTCGCTATTACCAGCCGGTGCTGGGACTGCCTGACACGCTCAAGGCCAAGGCCTTTCATGCGGAGCGGGAGCGCTGGGCCGCCGAAGCCGCCCAGCTCGGCCGGGTGATCCAGCACGACTTCAGCAGCGCCATGGCCGACCTGCCGGCCGACGGCAGCCGCTGGAAGCCTCTGCGGGGCGAAGACAACGCGGACGCCAGCGATTACCCGGTGCTGGACGCCCAGAACGCCGAGGCGTTCCGCAGCAAAGTCCGCGCTGAGATCTGCAGCTTCACGCGAGCCACCTTCCCCTCGCTGCAGGACAGCGACAAGCCGGAGCCGCCGGCTGACTGGGCCGGCTGAGACACAGCCTGGGCGGTGATGCGCCCCCAGCGGCGGATGCGCCGGCACCCACGAGCAGCACGGCCCACCTTGACGATCTGACAGGATCGCTCTCGATCCGGTCAGCGACCCCGGCCCCAGCACCGCCCGCATGAGTCTTCCCGCTTCCTCATCCGGCTCCCACTCCTCCGGCGGCCCGGGGGGTGCCACGACGGGCGCCGCCGGCACGGCCGGACGCGATCCCCAGGCGCCCAAGGCCACGATCCTGGTGGTCGACGATGAGGCCAGCATCCGCCGCATCCTGGAGACCCGCCTGACGATGGTGGGCTACACGGTGGTCACCGCCTGCGACGGCGAGGAAGCCCTTGAGATGTTCGGCTCGGTCGAACCCGATCTGGTGGTGCTCGACGTGATGATGCCGCGCCGTGACGGCTATGGCGTCGTGCAGGAGCTGCGCAAGACCTCCGATGTGCCGATCGTGATGCTCACCGCCCTCTCGGAGGTGAAGGACCGCATCCTCGGCCTCGAGCTGGGCGCCGATGACTACCTGATGAAGCCCTTCAGCCCCAAGGAGCTGGAGGCGCGCATCCGCTGCGTGCTGCGGCGCGTTCAGTCCCAGAGCGGCGGCGGCGGCACGGCACGGCCGATCGCCTCCCAGGGCATCGAGGTGGGCGGCCTGCGGATCAACACCGCCAAGCGACAGGTGTTCCGCGGCGAGGAGCGCATCCGTCTCACCGGCATGGAGTTCGGCCTGCTGGAGCTGCTGCTCAGCCGTTCCGGTGAACCCCTGAGCCGCTCGGACATTCTCACCAAGATCTGGGGCTACACCCCCGAGCGCCATGCCGACACCCGCGTCGTCGATGTGCATGTGTCGCGGCTTCGGGCCAAGCTCGAGGAAGACCCCGAGAACCCGGAGCTGATCATCACCGCCCGCGGCATGGGCTACATGTTCCAGCGCATCGTCCAGGGCGGCTGAAGCGCTGGCTGCTCAGCCACGGACGATCCCCGCGAGCGGCTGAGGTCATCCCTCAGGGGAAGCGCTTCAGTCAGAGCCACGCCCCTGTCGGTGGCAGCGGCGCAGATGGCCGATCCTCTCTGGCGCGGCCAGTCGAACCTGGCCTGCCTACAACGGGAGTCAGTGCCAGTCCCGCCATGTCGCCAGCTGTTCAGAGCCTCAGCTTCGCGCTGACGGCCGCATTGCTCTCGGCGGCAGCCGGGGCCTCGGCCAATCCCGGCGGTGCCGGCGGCCCCTACTCCGGGGCAGGCGTTCGGCCCGGGGCAGGGCTCGGCGCACCCGGCG
>CAYNGR010000028.1:15377-25037 GCA_964396755.1 uncultured Cyanobium sp.
CGGCGGCCCCTACTCCGGGGCCGGCGTTCGGCCCGGGGCCGGAGCCGGGGCTGCGGGTCCCGGTCTGCACAGAGTTCCCTGAAGGCGGCGCCCGCAGCAGCGATCCAGGCCGAAGGTCCTTCTGGCGGCGGCAGGCCAGGCACGTGGCAGGGGCCCGGGATTGCGCTGCTAGGGTCCGGCTCTGGCCGATCTGCCTGCAGCTCCATCCGTGTCGCCGCTGCTCGCCTCCACCGGTCTGGAGATCCTGCTGATCCTGGTGCTGATCGTCGCCAACGGCATCTTCTCGGGCTCCGAGATCGCCATCGTCTCGGCGCGGCGTGTGCGTCTTGAGCAGCTGGCCAACCAGGGCAATCGCCGGGCGGCGATGGCTCTTCGGCTGGCCAGCTCGCCCAACGATCTGCTCTCCACGGTGCAGATCGGCATCACCCTGATCGGCATCCTCAGCGGCGCCGTCGGTGGCGCCACCCTCTCGGGCCGGCTCAGGCCGGTGATCGACGCGATCCCGCCCCTGCGGCCCTGGAGTGAGCCGATCAGCCTGGCCCTGGTCGTCAGCCTGATCACCTATCTGTCACTGGTGATCGGTGAACTGGTCCCCAAACGGATCGCCCTCAACAATCCCGAAGCCATCGCCTGCGCGGTCGCCCAGCCGATGCGCTGGCTGTCGCGCTGGGGAGCCCCACTTGTGCATCTGCTCGGCCGTTCCACCGATGGCCTGCTGCGGCTGATGGGCATCACGATCACGGGCGAGCCGGTTCTCACCGAAGAGGAGATCCGCGCCCTGATTCGCCAGGGAGCTGAGTCCGGGGTGCTGGAGGAGGCCGAACATGAGATGGTTCAGCGGGTGTTTCACCTCGCCGACCGCCCCGTGCGGGCGATCATGACGCCGCGCACCGAGATCCGCTGGCTGGATCTGGACGCGCCCGTCACCGCCCAGCTTGACGAGGTGCTGGCGAGTCGCCACTCGCGGCTGCCGGTGGCCCACGGCCGCCTCGACGACTGCGTCGGCATCGTGCGCAGCCACGCCCTGCTGGCCGCACGCCTGGAGCAGGGCACGCTCGATGTGGAGGCCCTGCTGCAGGCGCCGCTGTACATCACCGAGTCGGCCGGAACCCTGGCGGTGATCGGGCAGTTCCGTGAGCGCGGCGTTGAGATCGCCCTGGTCACCGATGAATACGGCGGCATCGAGGGCCTGGTCACCCTCACCGACCTGATGGAGGCGATCGTTGGCGATCTGCCCAGCGCTGAACAGGAGCAGGAACCCACGGTCCGGCGCCGCGACGACGGGTCCTGGCTGATCGATGCGGTGCTGCCGCTGGAGACGCTCAAGCAGCTGCTGGAGCGCGAGGTGCTGCCCGGCGAGGACGGCGGCGGCTTTCACACCCTGGCGGGCTTCCTGCTGCATCGCTTCGGGCGGGTGCCAAGCGCCGGCGATCACTTCAGCTGGGATGGGCTGCGCTTCGAGGTGGTCGACATGGATGGGCACCGGATCGACAAGGTGCTGGTCAGCCGGGAGGAGCGGCCCTCAGCGGACTGAAGCGCGCCCCGCCAGCTCCTGGGCCAGCGTCAGCAGGCCCCAGACCAGACCCAGAAGGTGCAGCGACAGAGGGATCAGCCGTTGGGGTGGATAGCAGCGCAGCAGGGGCACCCCCCGCAGACGCGCATGGGACAGGTAGACGGCACAGAGCACCCCGAAGCCATCGAGCAGCAGGGTTGCCAGGGCCATGGCCGCTGCCTGGGGGCCATTCCCACCGGCGCGAGCCGGCACGGTGGCGAGGGCGGCCAGATGCGCGGGGATGCGGGCACTGAGCAGCAACAACAGACCACAGGCGAGCGGCTGGCGGATCCAGGCCAGGAAGCCGGCGCCGGCAGCCTGCGATCCGCCCGGATCGGACCTGGGAGCCGCCGTCTGGGCCCAGCCCGGCAGCGGCCGGACCGGGTCGCGGCTCACGGACTGCGGCGGGAGCCGGCGAACAGCCAGACCCCAAGCAACGCCAACGCCCAGAGCCCCCAGGAGCCATGCAGCAGCGGCTGCAACAGCGCCGTGAACGGCTCCAGCAGCCACTGATGCAGCGCCAGGGTGAGGATCACCAGCAACAGCACCGGCAGCATCAGCCGCGTCCTCCCGCATCGTCCGAAGCGGTGGACGGGACCGGAGCGACGGCGCCGGCACGCAACACCCGCCAGGGGGCATCGGGCTGGGAGTCTCCCTGCCAGCTCCACACGGAGCTGGCCTGGCCCGAAGCCGGCGGCCAGGGGAGCGGTGCCAGCAGGGGCAGCTCGGGGAACTGCGCTGCGGCCTGGAGCGCATCAAGGGCCGACGGCTGACCGGAGCGGTTGGCGCTGCTGGTGGCCAGGGGGCCACTGAGACGCAGCAGCTGCCGCATCGGAGCACAGGCGGGCACCCGCAGACCGAGGCTGACGCCGCCGGGATGCAGACGCTCGGTGAGCGGACCCTCGATCGGCAGCACCAGGGTCACGGCCCCGGGCCAGTGCTGTTCAGCGGCCTGCAGCCAGGCCTGCTGCCAGGGGATGGCCAGCAGGGCCTGCAGCTGCTCCAGATCGGCCCCCATCAGGATCAGCGGTTTGTCGGCCGGCCGCTGCTTGCGCGTCCAGATCTGGCCGGCCTGATCAGGATGCACCGCCAGGGCCGGCAGGGTGTCGGTGGGCAGCAGGGCGGCGCCGCCTGCCAGCAGGTGCGCGGCCATAGCCGGCGCCTCCAGCAGCCGCTCCTTGAAGGAGACCAGGTCGAGGTCAGCGGTCATGGCGTCTCCGCATCGCCGGCGGCGAGGCCTCGGGGCTGCCGGCGACCGCTGGCAAAACGCTGCACGCCCTCGAGATCCTGGTGGGCGCGGCAGTCCTCCAGGCCGGCAGCCGCCAGCAGCGCCAACACCGCTTTGCTCTGGTCGTGGTGATGCTCGAGCAGCAGCACGCCACCGGGAGCCAGGGCCGCCTCGGCACCGGCAGCGATCTGACGGATCGCCGACAGCCCGTCGGGGCCTCCATCGAGAGCCAGCGCGGGTTCGTGATCACGCACCACCGGATCCAGCCCCGCCAGCAGGGCCGAGGGGATGTACGGGGGGTTGCTGACCACGAGCTGCAGCAGCCCCCACCAGGGCTCAATCGGCTGCCACCAGCAGCCCTGACGCAGCCGCACGCCGGGCAGCAGCGGCTCCGGTCCGGGGCTGCCGGCAGCAGGATCGGCCTGGGACGCGCCGGAAGCCGGCCACTCGAGCAGCGACGCGGGGGGCAGCAGCGCCTCCAGGTTGGCCTGGGCCTGAGGCAGCGCCTCGGCTGAGGCTTCCACAGCCAGGCCGATGCTGCCGGGCAGGGCCCTGGCCAGGGCCACGGCCAGGCAGCCCGAGCCGGTGCCGAGGTCTGCCCAGCACAGGGGCCTGCCGGGCTCGGGGAGCGGCGCCAGGCTCAGGGCCAGTTCCAGCAGCCGTTCGGTCTCCTGGCGTGGGATCAGCACACCTGGGGCAACCGACAGCTGCAGATCCCGCCAGGGACACAGACCCACGAGGTATTGCAGTGGCACAGCATCGAGCCGGTGTCGCCGCCAGAGCTGCTCGAGCTCCTCGAGAGACAGGCGCAGCTCGACACGTTGCTGTGGATGCAGCCACAGCAATTGCAGCTCAGACCAGCTGACGCCACCGGCCAGATCGAGCAGCCAGTCGAGGTCCGCCGACGAGCCTGTGCCGGACCCGTCGGGCGTAAGCAGCCTGCGGCGCCAGGCCAGCAGTTCAGCGGCGCTGAGGCTGTGGGTCGGAGGGGCAGCGGCAGGCTCTCCGCTCAGCGATGCGATGGCCATGGCTGCAGCCTAGAAGCGCTGACCGGCCGCAATGGCCAGCCCTGGCAGGCGGCCACAGAGAGGAGCACGGGACTGGCGGAGGCCCCCCGCAGGCGACATCCCCGCGGCCGCAGCAGCCTCAGCAGGGACGCCAACGCAGACCAGGCTCTGGCCGGACCAGACCGGCCAGCTCCAGCTGCAGCAGCGCATCGGACAGCGCGGGTGGCTCGAGGGCCAGCTGGGTGCCGAGATGCTCCAGGCCGGCCCCCTCCCCCAGGGCGGCCAGCACCCGGGCCGCCGGTCCCCCGGGCTCGAGAACCGCAGCGCCGGCAGCGGCAGGACTGGGGCGGCGGCCCTGCAGGGGGCCCGGGCCCAGCTGTGCGATCAGATCGGCGGACTGCAGCAGCGGGGTCGCCCCGCGCGCCAGCAGACGGTTGCTGCCCATCGCGGCCGGCCGGGCGGCATCCCCGGGCACGGCCCAGAGCGGCAGGCCCTGCTGCCAGGCCAGTTCGGCCGAATGCAGGGCACCGCTCTCCGGAGGACACTCCACCACCACGACGGCAGTCGCCAACGCCACCATCAGCCGGTTGCGGCTGGCGAAATGGCCGGGACGCACGGGGGCGCCGGCGGGCCATTCGCTCAGCAGCAGACCGCGGCGGGCCACATCGGCCTGCAGCGGTCCGTGATGCCGCGGGTAGACGCGCTGATGCGGCGTGCCGAGCACGGCCACCGGAGCGCCACTGCGGGACAGACAGCCCTGATGGGCTGCCGCATCGATGCCTTCGGCCAGGCCGCTGACCACGGGCCAGCCATGGGCGGCGAGCTGCGCACCGATGCGATAGGCCATCAACAGACCGTGCTCGGAGGGTCGGCGCGTGCCGACCACGGCGACGGCCTGGCGCCCGGCCAGCAGCGGCCAGAGACTGCCGCGCCCCCGCCAGTGCAGCCACAGCGGCGGCCTGTCCAGCGCCTGCAGGCTGGCCGGCCAGCGGCGGTCGCCCGGCAACAGCACTCCACGGCCGCCGCGCCAGTGACGCTCCAGACGGGGCAGCGGCTCAGCACCCCAGCGCCGGCGGTAGGCCTCGATCGCCGCCAGCAGCGATGCCGGCCAACCGGTCAGGCGGGCCAGCGCCTCCGGCGAGGCCGCCCAGGCCGCCTCCAGGCCACCGGGCAGCCCCTCCAGCTGCCGCAGCCGCACCACACCCACCCCGGGACAATCACTCCAGAGCAGGCGCCACAGGCGCTTCGGCCGCGTGGGTGGCGGCGGGCGCAGCAGCACCAGCCGCGGGGCCACAGCACGCGCCCCGTCAGCCGGCGACTCCGAAGAAGCGGCCCCCGCAACGGGCGGCGAACCCGCCGCAGCGACGGACCCAGGCGAAGGCAGCGACGGGCGAGCCACCACACCACCGGCGACAACAGAACAAACGTACTATGCCCTGTGGTCGTCCGGCCCGCGCACCAGCGCCTCCACCGCCGCGGCCAGGTCGCCTGGGAGCCGACGCAGCAGCCGGCGCTGATCCGGCCCGGCGGAGAGATCCACCAGCACCAGCTCCACCCGCGCCTCGGCCGCCAGCACCCCCGTCGGACCGATGAAGCGACTGCGCCAGGGCAGCTTCACCCCCTGGCGCGGCAGCACCTCGCTCTGCAGCTCCACCGCGTCGCCATGCAGCAGCGCCTGGCGATAGTCGATCGCCAGCGACACCACCGGCAGCTCCAGACCTCGAGCCGACAGGTCGCTGTAGGCGAGGCCGGCGGCGGCCAGCGCCTCGACGCGTGCCTCCTCCAGCCAGGCCAGATAAGCCCCGTGCCACATCACGCCGGCGTGATCGGTGTGCTGGGGCAGCACGCGGCGGCGCAGGCTCCAGGGCCGGAACGCCTGGCCGGAGGCGGCCGGGATCGATTGCATCACGGAGTAAAGCGGAACGACGAAGAAGCGTGGAGATCGGCCATAGGCTGCGGCGGAGACGTCCAGGCACCAGTGTTCCGCAATCTTCTCGTCGCCGATTCCGGCAAGGGCCAGGTGGAGGACATGGTCCGCATCCTGCGGGACATCCCCCCCTGCCGGCAGGCGAAGGTGACCCTGCTGCACGTGATCACCGAGCAGGGCGCCACCGATGTCGAGGAGCACCGCCAGCGCTCCGAGGTCGTGGTGCAGGAGGCGATGAGCCGCATCGGCCTGACGGCGGCCGAAGCCACCACCCTGGTGCGCCAGGGCGACACCAAACAGACGGTGCTCAAGGTCGCCGATGAGATCGACGCCGACCTGATCGTGATGGGCTCGCGGGGTCTGGGCCGACTGCAGTCGATCCTCTCCAACAGCGCCAGTCAGTACGTCTTCCAGCTGTCCACCCGGCCGATGCTGCTGGTGCGCGACGACCTGTACGTGCGCGCGATCAACCGGGTGATGGTCACGGTGGATGGCACCGGCGTCGGCGACGACGCCATCCGCCTGGCCTGCGAACTGGTGGCCGGCATTCCCGGCGGCAGCCTCACCGGCGTGCATGTCACCCGCCAGGACATCACCCCCTCCCGCGGCGGCCGCAACCCCGCCGACGAGGTGCTGGACAAGGCCGTGCAACGGGCCCGCAGCTTCGGGGTGACGATGCAGCCGCTGCATCGCACCGGCGACATCGGCCGGACCGTCTGCGCTGCCGCGGAGGAGACGCGGGCCGATCTGGTGGTCATCGCCTCCCAGGACCGCCGTCCGCTGGTGGCAAAGGGTCTGGTCGACATCGACCGCCTGCTGGGCAGCTCGGTCAGCGACTACATCCGGGTGCACGCCCCGGCACCGGTGCTGCTGGTCCGCGAACCGGAGGGTCGCAGCTGAACAGGGGTGATCAAGGACGGGATCCTGCAGACCGGCTTGTGCAGACAGGAGCCTTGTCGGCATGGCTCGCCGCAGCCATCCGAGGGCCTGATCGGGCCTGAGCCTGCCGTTTTCCGGCCCGAACTCCGTTGCATCCGCCCTGACGGCGAGGCAGGCCCCATTCCAGCCAGCCCCCAGGCCCGGCTGACCAGGGACACACCACAGCCGAGCGATCACTGGGGTCGGCCCAGGAGCGGAGCGCCCGGACCGCCGGGTCGTCATTCCCGGGTCTGCCGCCGTTGGCTCTGATCGGTGCCATCGGATCAGCTGGACGGACCGGCGGCCCCCTGCGGCGGCCGGCAGCTTTTTTGCGCTTCTGCAGCTGCGCTGGCAGCAGCAGAGGAGCCGGCTGCACGGGCTGCAGGCTGCTTCGGTGGCCGCGACGACGTCGGCGGATCCAGTCTGTTGGCTGACGAGCGGCACCCGATCGGCTGCGTTGTGGGCAGCAACAGGGCTCGAGGCCTTCTGCATCGGCCCGTATGGCACACAGCCCGGCGAGGTTGCAGACAGCAACTCCTTCACGTCTGGGAGCCTGCGAGAGGCAGCACAGCAGCCCCTCAACTGGGCTGGGCCTGATCAGGGCTCGGCCAGCGGCAGCCACTCGAGCGGCCCTCACGCCACAAGGAGTCCAGCGCACCGATGGCCCCAGGGCAGAAATCGCAAGACTTGCTGCCGGCAAGGCCACAGCAGGGAAATGCAGCAAGTCCAGCGGTGGAGGCTCTGCAACAGAGCTGGGTGCGTCCGGCAGGGCTGGGCTGGAGCCCAGGGCGGCAGCGGCGCGACGGGTAACCAACAAGTGGCCCCGTGAAGGGCTGGCCTGGCAGCAGCAGCCACTGGACCACAGCCGGGCAGGGAATTCAGGCGCTGATGGCGGAGCGCAAGATGACGTGCCGACGTGTCGAACCCCGACGGGCCGGCATCACGCTGGCGGGTCTATCGATGGCCGCAACCCGAATCCCGCCTGTCGTGGTCGACACGACTGGCAGGTAGGGGGGCATCGGACTGCAACAACGGCAGACGCCGCCGGACCCGGCTCGACGGGATCAGACGGGCTGCCGGACGGCATCGCCGCGGGACCGTCTCAGCCGCCCTGGCGGCTGTTGGTCTGGATGTAGAGAATGATCAGAAAGACCGCCGGAACCAGGACGAACAGGAGGCTGGCAACGAAACCGAGGTCGTTGGTTTCCATGGCTGACGGGAAGATCCCGCCGAACGTATCACCGCCCCTCCGGCCCTCCGGCGGCCGCTTCACCGCTCGTTGCGGTTGGGTGGCCGGAGGCGGCAGCGACGCCAGGCGGGCCCGGCCCCAGCGACGGCGCGGTGGCTGAGCGGCAAGCTGCAGGCACAAGACGGCACTGCGGCGCCGAGCGCGGCCCGAGGCCATGCCCAGGGGCCTGGGTCGCCCGGCCGGAACGTTCAGCGCAGGGCGCAGGGCATCCAGGCGTTGCCGCGCAGCGCTGACAACCGACGGACACGACAGATCCGTCTTTGAGGACCTGCATGGCGCCACCTTCCTCAGGTGGGGGGCACCGCCTGCACTCCGCGCTGGCTGACGCCTGCATCGACACCGATCATCAGCGAGACGGCCGCCGGCGACGGCACTGCACTGCACTGCACTGATGAGCGCACTGGCTGCCCGCAGCAGATGAGAGGGCTCCATGGCAGCGCCTGCCAGGCCACCGGGCCTCCCGACGCCTGGACCGTCGGCCCTGAGGATCGGCTGCCGCTCAAGCCGACCTGCCCGCAGCAGCCTGGAGCCACAAGACCTGAGGACGACCAGTGAGCAGCCCCCCCCAGGCCCCAGCCGCGTCCGGGCAGGCGAGGCGAACCCCGCGATCGACGCCTGCGAGGCAGGTCTGCCGGCGTCTGTCCCCGGCGAGTGTGGACGCCGTCAGCAGACGCCGACAGCGCATTCAGATGGTCTCCAGCGGCCCGAAGGCTGCGCTCAGGAGACCTCGCCGCGATCCATGGCCGACTCAGCAGCAGCCTCGCCCGCCTCCTCCGCCTCCTCGTCCTGCTGCGACTCCGGCGGCTCCGGCCAGGCGGTGGGTCCGGCCGGCAGGGGCTCGGCCAGGGCGGCAGCCAAGGCGCGCTCCCGGTCTGCCAGGCCCACCTGCGGCCTGGTCAGCACGACCAGCGACTGCTGCACCAGCGCCTGACAGGCGAGCCGCCAGGTCTGGGGCCGGCCCCGCAGCTTGCGCTCTTCCACCGAGGTGCGTGGCGTCAGGGCGAGATCCGCCGCCCCCTCGGCGTCGACAAAACAGGTGATGCACTGACCGCAGCCACCGCAGTTGCCCAGCTTTCCCTTGAGCCCATAGAGCTCAATGCCCTCGCGCAGGGCCACCTCGCGCAGGTTCTCGCCGGGATAGCACTCCACGTCGCGCCCCTCGCGCAGAAAACGGATCACAGGCATGGAGGGATCTCCGGCGGCAGCCTTCATTGTGAAACCGCCAGGCCCCGTGGCGGTTGCGGTCCGTTACCTGCTCCCCGTGCGGCCATCCGCACCCTCTACCATCGCCGAACGGATCGGCCTGGCCGATCGCCAACCCAACCCAGATCTGACCCCCCATGGGATTGCCCTGGTATCGGGTGCACACGGTCGTCATCAACGACCCGGGCCGTCTGCTCGCCGTGCACCTCATGCACACCGCCCTGGTCGCCGGCTGGGCCGGCTCCATGGCGCTTTATGAGCTCGCCATCTTCGATCCCTCCGACCCGGTCCTGAACCCGATGTGGCGGCAGGGCATGTTCGTGATGCCGTTCATGGCCCGTCTGGGCGTGACCGGCAGCTGGGGTGGCTGGAGCATCACCGGTGAAACCGGCGTCGACCCCGGTTTCTGGAGCTTCGAGGGCGTGGCCGCCGCCCACATCATCTTCAGTGGCCTGCTCTTCCTCGCCGCCATCTGGCACTGGACCTACTGGGATCTCGAGATCTGGCAGGACCCCCGCACTGGTGAGCCCGCCCTCGATCTGCCCAAGATCTTCGGCATCCACCTGCTGCTGGCAG
>CAYNGR010000029.1:0-19086 GCA_964396755.1 uncultured Cyanobium sp.
GATGGACTTCCTCGGCCTCAAGAACCTCACCATGATCGACAAGACGGTCGATCTGATCGCGAAAAGCACGGGCGAGACCGTCGATCCCGATGGCCTGCCCGAGGTGGACCCCGGCACCTTCGCCCTGCTGGCGCGCGGCGATCTCGAGGGCATCTTCCAGCTTGAATCCAGCGGCATGCGCCAGATCGTGCGCGATCTGAAACCCTCCTCACTCGAGGACATCTCCTCGATCCTGGCCCTCTACCGTCCGGGCCCGCTCGATGCCGGTCTGATCCCCAAGTTCATCAACCGCAAGCACGGCCGCGAGGCGATCGATGTGGCCCACGAAAAGCTGGAGCCGATCCTCAAGGAGACCTACGGGATCATGGTCTACCAGGAGCAGATCATGAAGATCGCCCAGGATCTGGCCGGCTATTCACTCGGTGAAGCCGACCTGCTGCGGCGGGCGATGGGCAAGAAGAAGAAGAGTGAGATGGAGAAGCATCAGAGCATCTTCGTCAAGGGCGCCAGCGAACGCGGCGTCGACCCGAAGATCGCCGAGGCGCTGTTTGAGCAGATGGTGCTGTTCGCTGAATACTGCTTCAACAAGAGCCACTCCACCGCCTACGGCGCCGTCACCTACCAGACCGCCTATCTCAAGGCCCACTATCCGGTGGCCTACATGGCGGCCCTGCTTACGGTCAACGCCGGCCAGAGCGACCGGGTGCAGCGCTACATCGCCAACTGTCAGGCGATGGGCATCGAGGTGCTGCCGCCGGATGTGAATGCCTCCGGCACCGATTTCACCCCCGTGGGCGATCGCATCCTGTTTGGTCTGTCAGCCGTCCGCAACCTTGGCGACGGCGCCATCCGCGCCCTGATCGAGCAGCGTGATGCCGACGGCCCGTATCAGGACCTGGCTGATCTCTGCGATCGCCTGCCCGGTCAGACGCTCAACCGACGCGCACTGGAATCGCTGATTCACTGTGGCGCCCTCGATGCACTCGAGCCCGGCAGCAACCGCGCCCAGCTGATGGCCGATCTCGATCTGGTGCTGGAGTGGGCCTCCAGCCGCGCCAAGGACCGGGCCAGCGGCCAGGGCAACCTGTTCGATCTGCTCGGCGGCGGGGGCGACAACGCGGCGGCCGCCGCCATGCCCAAGCCGCGGGCGGCGGCGGTGAACGACTACCCGCCCACTGAGAAGCTCAAGCTGGAGAAGGAGCTGCTCGGCTTCTACATCTCCGACCACCCGCTCAGGCAGCTCTCCTCCCAGGTGCGTCTGCTGGCGCCGGTGGGGCTCGGCAGCCTTGAGGAGCTGGCTGACAAGAGCCGCATCAGCTGCGTGGCGATGGTGGCCGAGTGCCGTCAGGTGACCACCCGTAAGGGCGACCGCATGGCCGTGCTGCAGCTGGAGGATCTCACCGGCAGCTCTGAGGCGGTCGTCTTCCCCAAGAGCTATGCACGGCTGGCGGATCACCTGATGACCGATGCCCGGCTGCTGGTCTGGGCGTCGGTGGATCGGCGCGACGAGCGGGTGCAGCTGATCGTCGATGACTGCCGCAGCATCGAGGACCTGCAGCTGCTGCAGGTGGAACTCGATCCCAGTGAAGCCGGTGACATCGCGGTGCAGCACCGCCTGCGCGAGTGCCTCACCCGCCACCGTCCCGCCCAGGAGGAGGCCGGCGTGCGCGTGCCGGTGATCGCCAGGGTGGCGACCGATGGCGATTGCCGCTGGGTGCGGCTGGGCAGTCAGTTCTGTGTGGCCGATGCCCCTGCCGCCCTCGAGACGCTCACCTCGGCGCGTTTCCGGGCCCGTCTGCGCTCACCCCTGGGGGCGGCCTGAGCCTGCTGCTGCCCCTGCCGTCTGCCCGGGTTGTTGGCCCCGCCAGGGGCCAGCTCCGCTCAGGTCTGGTTGCGGAGCCGGCAGCTGGGCCCATCGCGATGCGGGCCCGCCTGCAGCCCGGCCGGGGCCAGCAGGAAGGGTCCGTCTGCTGGATCGTGCTCCGGCCGCGATCCCTGTCCGGTTGCGAGCCATCCTCCGCGATTTCGGATCGGTGGGTCACGCGCTGACCTGACCTGCCCTGCTTTGTTTGTCGTGGCTCGGCTGCGGCTGCGCCGATCGGCGGCGATGAGCCGACCAGGGCCTGGCTGCAGCCTGCCCGGTGCTCAGTGCGATCCTTCGGCTGGCGCTGCGCTGCGGGCCGGAGACAGGCTCAAGCCACAAAAGCTGGCCTGGATCGGCGAGATCACCCCAGAAGATGGACGGTGATCCGGGGTCGTGTTGTGCCCTGGCCGAACCCGACTGCCTCTCTGGCGCGGATTGGAGGGGCCGGAGCGATCAGCCCTGGGAGCCGCCGGACGCACCCTGGCGCATCGCCCGGATCGAGTCGCGCACGCGCTTGATGTTGACGCCGATCTGCTCCTGGCCGAGCAGGCTGCCGGGGGCGTCCTCCCAGCTGGAGGAGAGCACGCCGTAGCTCAGGCCCACCAGGCCCAGCAGAAAGCAGGCTCCTGAGGCCACCAGGGTGGCGCCGGGGGGGATGTCGGCGATGCCGCGGCTGACGACGAGATAGCTGCCGATGAACACACCCATGCCCATCAGCGTCGGAATGCCAGTGGCGATGGCGATGCGGCGAGCCATGCGGTTGGCGACGGCATCAGGGATCACCTGCTGGCTGGGCCTGGCCGAGCGGGACTTGGCGGCCGTCGTTGATGCCGGACGGGGTCGCTGTCCCAGCCCGCGCCCAGACGAACCACCCGCGGGAATCGCGGGCGTTCTGGAGGTGCCACCGGCCTGGGCCGATCCGTTGGCTGGGGCGTCGGGTCGCTGCCCTTTGCCGGGGCCCGCGCCAGCCTCCTGGCGGTGGGGGCCTGAACCCTTCCCGGTGCGTTTGCGGGCCATGGTGTGAAGGGCCTGGGCGATCAGCCGCGAATGCCGAGACGGGCGATCAGGGTGGCGTAGCGCTCCTCGCTGATCTTGCGCAGGTAGCCGAGCAGGCGCTTGCGGCGGCCGATCATCTTCAGCAGACCCTGGCGGGAGGAGAAGTCGTGGATGTTCTTCTGCAGGTGACCGCTGAGCTGATTGATGCGGTCGCTCAGCATCGCCACCTGAACCTCCACCGAACCGGTGTCGGTGCCGTGGGTCTGATGCTCGTTGATCAGTTCCTGCTTGCGGGTGGTGGTGAGCGGCATGGGGTGGTGAAAAGGCAGGGCTGAGCCCGTTCCGAGCAAACGAGCAGATTAACGCTTCGCGGGGCACCGTTCCTGCAGTCTGTGAAATGCAGGAATCGCTTCAGGCCGCCGATCGAGACAGCCAGCGCAGGCATTCGCGGATCCAGGCGTCGGTGTCGTCGCCAGCCGCCAGCCCCTCAGCAGCCACCGCCCTGAGGGCGCGGTGGATTTCCAGTCCTTCATAGCCCAGCGCCTCCAGGGTGATCTCCACCTCCCGGCTGCCATCGGCAGCGGGCAGGGCGCTTCCCTCCGGCAGATCCTCCAGGGCAGGGACAGCTCCCTCCAGCAGGCCTGGGAAGCGGTCCTGCAGCCGGCTGCGCAGCTCCACCGACAGCCGTTCGGCCGTGCGCCGTCCCACCCCTGGAGCCCGCATCAGCGCCCTCAGGTCGCCGCGCACCACCGCCTCCACCAGGGCGGCGGCGTCATGGCAGCCGAGCAGGGCAAGGGCCATCTGCGGCCCCACGCCGCTGACCGCCACCAGTTCGCGGAACAGATCCCGCTCCTGGCGGTCCGGGAAGCCATACAGCTGCCAGCCGTCCTCACGCACGCTGAGGTGGACGTAGAGCGCCAGCTCGCTGCCGGCTGCGGGCAGCCGTTGCCAGTGGCGCTGGGTCGTCAGCAGCTCGTAGCCGACCCCTTGGCAGAGCAGCAGCAGCCCGCAACGGTTGGCCTGCTGCCATGGATCGGCGACCTCTCCCCGCAGCCAGCCGATCATGGAAGTCCGTGCGCCGGCCCCCATGCTGCCCGCTCTGCCAACCCCCACCAGCGCTGCCCCTCTTCCCTCCGCCCGCGGGCCGTTCGCTCCGCCCGTGCCCACGCCGGTGGCCGTGGCTGCTGCGCTGGCCGGCTCGCCTGCACTCGCCTGGCTGCGCCGCGTTGGGGCGCTGCTGGCGGCTCGCTGCAGCGGCTGGACGCGGGCCCTGCGGCCACCGACGCGACCGGCTGTGCCGCGCTTGCTGGCCTTGCTGCTGCTGGTTCTGCTGCTGGCGGGCTGCGGGTCCGGGGCCCAGCCGCCGCGGCGGGTGGTGCTCGATGCCCTGACCCTTCAGATCCGCCTCACCCAGGACCAGGTGGCCCAGGCGCTGCGGCTGCAGCCCGGTGGCCTGCCGGAGGTGTCGCGCGTGCGGGTCGAGCAGCAGCAGACAATCAGCATCGGCGATGCGCCGGGGCTGCGGCTGACCGGCCGCTTCGACTGGCGTCTGGCGGAGGACCCGATCCGGGTGGACAGCCCCTTCGAGCTCTACCTGCAGCGTGGCGAGCGGAACCGCAGCTGGCGTCTGGCACGGCCGATCGGGGAGGTGCAGGACGGCCTGCAGACCTGGATCACGGAGCCCCTGCCGCTGCCGGGGGAGCGGGTGGCGCGTCTGGTGCAAGGCGCAGCCAGCGGCTCAGATGGGGCAGGCTGAGCCCCTGCAACAGCAGGTTGAGCACCACCACGGTGAACACGATGCCGGCGCTGTTGCGCTGCAGTTCCGCGACCCTGGATGGATCGAGGCCACGGATCGTGCCGATCGCTTCGGTGGCCACGAAGCTCAGGGCCAGGGGCACCGCGCCTCGCAGCCCGCACCAGGAGATCAGCGTCGACTCCTGCAGCGAGAACGGTGAAAAGGCCTGCAGGGCAAAGACGCTCAGCGGCCGTGCGATCAGCATCAGCGCCAGGGCCACGAGCACCCCCTCGCTGAGTGAGGGAAGCAACTGGATCGGCCGGGTGGCCAGACCGAAGATCAGGAACACGGTGATCTCAGTCATCGTGTTGAACGGCAGCAGCGTCTCCTGCAGGATCGCTGGGGTGATGTGGCTGTTGCTGTAGTGGAAATTGCACAGAAACATGCCGGTGATGTAGACGCTGATGAAGCCCGATCCGCCCAGAATTTCGGCGATGCCATAGGAGAGCAGCCCCAGCGATACCCCCAGCACCAGCAGTTCCTCGGTGCGCCTGACCAGACGATTGAGGCAGAAGCTGGCCAGGATCCCAAGCAGAACCCCCAGCACCAGGCCCGAGCCGAGCTTCTGCACGAACATCTGCAGTTCGTGCCACAGCAGACGCAGCACCGGCAGCTCACCATCGGCGCTGACGCCGCTCAGGGAGGTGACGGCGCCGAGAAACAGGATGGCGGCGGGGTCATTCATCGCTGACTCGAATTCGACCAGCGACCGCAATCGCTGGGGAACCTCCCTGCCGACGCTGTCCAGCACCGAGATGGTGGCGCCTGCATCGGTGGAGCCCAGGCAGGCGGCGATCAGCAACGCCATCGCGAGCGGGATCTGGCGGAAGCCGAGTTCAATGCCGCCGGCGCTGGGCGAGGCGGTGAACCAGATGATCACCCCGAGCACCAGGGTGGAGATCAGCACACCACCGAAGGCGAGCAGCAGACCGAACTTCAGGAAGCCACGGATCGTGTTCAGCTCGGTGCGCAGTCCCGCATAGAACAGCAGCATCGAGAGGGTGAGGGTGTGAATCCAGGTGATCGCGGTTTCACTCAGCAGCTCCACATCCGGGTTGATCGCCAGACCCAGGAGCAGCACCCCGAGCACCGCAGGCACACCGAATCGCAGCGAGATGCGACTGATCGCCAGAGTGCCCAGAAACATCGCACCGATCACCACCATCACCACCGGCAAGGCCATCTCATGGGGCAGCAGTGCCGGGTTCAACGCAGGTGGCTGCATGCAGGGGAGGCGATCAGCCGGACTTTAGTTTCGTCCCTGGAAGACTGAACAGCGTCGCCGCCAGAATCAGCCCCGCGCCGACCGCGGTGGCGGGCGGCAGCCTCTCCCCGAACCACAGCCAGCCCCAGAGGGCCGCGAACGGCACCTGGCTGTAGCCGAGGGCCGTCGCCGGGGCCAGGGGCAGCCGCACCAGTCCCCAGGTGAGCCCCATCTGGCCCAGCTGGGTGAACAGGCCCACCCCGATCAACCACAGCCACTCGACGCCATGGGGCAGCACCGGATCGAGCGCCACAAACGGCAGACAGAGGGGCAGGGAGGTGAGCGGGAAATAGAACATGATCACCAGCGCCGGCTCGCTGCGGCCCAGCTCGCGCACGCTCACGTAGGCCAGGGCGGTGAGCCCAGCTCCCGCCAGGGCCAGCAGCACCCCCAGCGGCGAGGGTGCGGCGCCCGGCGGGGCGCAGACGAGAAGCACCCCCAGCCAGCCGAGCGGGATCGCCAGCAGCAGCCGGCGACCGATCCGTTCCCCCAGCCAGCGCCAGCCGGCCAGGGCCGTGAGGGTGGGATAGAGGTACTGGAGCACCGTGGCGGTGGCCAGCGGCAGCCGCGTCAGGGCCCCGAATACGCAGGCCAGGGCCACCGAGCCGAGCAGGCCGCGCAGGGCCAGCAGTCCGCGGCGCTGCCCCCAGGGCGACAGGCCGGCCGATCGCAGCAACATGCCGCACAGGGCCAGGCTCACCAGCGTGCGCGCCAGCACCACCTCGGCCACCGGGATGCGGGCGCCGACGGCCTTGACGCAGGCGGCCATCAGGCTGAAGCTCAGCGCTGCCGCCAGCAGGGCCAGGACGGCCTGGTGCTGCCGCTCGGTGGCCGCCGCGTCTCGCTGCGGCGCAGCGGCCACGGCTGCGTCGAGCCTCATGAGCCCGAGCGGATCTGATGGATCGCTGTGGGGAAGGGAATTTCGATCCCGTGCTTCTCGAAGCAATCGATCAGGGCCAGATTGAAGCGGTTGATCGCATCTTTCACCGCTGCGTGAGTGGCATGGTTGGCCGACAGGCGAATCGAGAAGTCATAGCTGTATTCCGAGAGCTCCATCAGGCGGCAGCTCTTCAGCTGCAGCTCCTGGTCGGCATGCACGATCTCAGCGATCAGGCCGGGAATGCGGTGCAGCTGCGCCACCGGAGTCCCATAGCTGACCCCGATGCTGCGGCTGCACAGGCGGATCTGCTCGCAAAGCTCGACAAAGCGACGCATCACGGCTTCGCGCTGTTCTAGATAGGGAGCCCACTGATGGGCATTGACCAGACAGGAAAACACCATCAGCGCTTCTGGGTTGCCCGTCTGCTCAACCGTGAGCAATGGGTCCTGCAGATGCGGATGGCCAGCGACAAACTGACGCATGCGCTGCATCAGCTCCGTGATCTGATCCGAGCTGAATTGACGCGGCAGCGGCAGACGAATCTCGAGCGATTGCAGCAGCGGCGCATCACGATCTGCCTGACGCCTGCAATGGTTCACGATCGTCTCCTCATCCGCAATGGCATTGGGGATCGTCACGCTGCTGGCCAGGGTCTGCAGTTCGAGGGAGCGCAGGCCGATCCGGGTGACGAAGCCCTGGCTGCCGCCGATGCTGCAGAACTCACCCACCCGAACGGGGCGATCGGTCTGGATCGACAGGCCCGCAAACAGGTTGCCCAGCAGCTTGGAGGCGCCAAGGCCGATCGCCAGGCCGGGAACCGCCGAGAATGCCAGCACCGTGGCGGTGGGCAGCCCCAGAAGCAACAGCAGCCAATAGATCAGCGCCAGCGCCACCAGTCCACCCAGCACCCTGCAGATGGGCATCACCAGATTGCTGATGCGCCGGCGTTGCAGGTCACCACCACCGCCCCGCAACAACGCCAGCCAGTGCGACAGCGAGCGACCCAGGGCTTCAAACAGATAGAAACTGACGAGGCTGGCTGCTAGAAAATAGAGAATGAAGAATAGATATGTGAAGACGGAGAGAGTCGGACCTGTGAAGTTGACAAGATCACCAATGATCTTGTCGCTCAGCCAGGTCAGCGGTAACGCCGGCAGCACCAGCAGCACCCGCATCCAGGCGATGGTTTCCGGCCGGCTGTCGATGCTGCTGGCCGGGGCGTGGTCAGGACGCGCCAGCTGCAGCGATTCGCTCTCCCCCGAGCCGGACCGGACTGTCGCCTGCGAATAGCGATAGGTCTTCAGCAGTCTGAACAGCAGGATCGTGAGCAGACATGCATAGACCAACAGGCTGATCAAGCCCACGCTGATCTGAAACAACGTCTGCTCCCCGATCTGGATCTCAAGCAGGTTCTGCAGCGGCTGCGGCAGCCGCAGATACCACTTGGGAGGCACCAGATAACCGGGGGTGCGGCTGTAATACCGATACAGGCCAGGTGTGACGAAGGGATGATCGCCAACGGGAAGGCCCGAGACCTGCCGGTACATCTTGCCCACTCTTGCCACCGTATCGGCGGAAAAGAGGTAGCTCATCCCCGTGGGGTTGCCGTTGACCTCACTGGTCAGGGTGATGCCTGTCTCCGGGTAGGTCCAGGCATCGCTGTTCTTGTTGCGGCGCCGATTCAGTTCGCGCAATTCCTGTGCATCCGGAATCTCCACCGCCTGGTGGCTGTTGTTGAACACATAATCCAGCACCTGCTTGAGCTGCATGGCGGCTTCATCGGCCATGTCATCGCGGATGCTCGCCGGGAAGGAGCTGGCATCCAGGGCCTTGACCGCCAGGGCGAACTTCTGGTCGAGCCTGGCGATGCGCCGGCGGATGGGTTCACTCCAGCGCAGTCCCGGATCCTGGGGCGCCAGGGCATCAATGGCGCGGATCTCACGACCCACAGCGGCCATCAGCACATAGAAGTTGAGCAAGGTGTCGCGGGGGCTGGCCTCCACCACCTCGCCCAGCGGCGCATCGCGCCAGCGGGCCGCGGTCTCCTGCAGCTGAGGCTCAAACGGCTGGCTCTCCAGCGGAATCACCTGGCCCGCGGAGGCAGGCCTGAGGGCGGCCACGCCCGACGGCGGCGACAGCAGCCCCACCAGGCTGAGCATCACCCCCAGCAGCGCAGCGATCAGCCGACCGTGGCGACGTGACAGGCGCAGGGGGAGCAAGTGAAGGCCCACGGAGCAGCGGACAGCGGGGCAGGCATTGTGGAAGAGTCCGAGATCGGCCGGAACGCGTGCCGGCGTTCCGGCCGATCGCCTTGGCCGTCGCTGCCACAGGGATGGTGGCCTGAGCCACAATGGAGACACCTCGCCACCATCGGTGGGGCCTGCGTGACGCCATGGCCTCCGCCCAGTCCCTGACCCTCCCCCGCATCCATCCGCGCACGATCGAGGCCGTCAAGGAGCGCGCCGACATCGTCGACGTGGTGGGCGACCACGTGGTGCTTAAGAAGAAGGGTCGCGAGTTCGTGGGCATCTGCCCCTTCCACGACGACAGCAAGCCGTCGATGACGGTGTCGCCGGCCAAGCAGTTCTACTACTGCTTCTCCTGCGGAGCCGGTGGCAATGCCATCAAGTTCCTCATGGAGCTGCAGCGCTCCAGCTTCAGCGATGTGGTGCTGGAGCTGGCGCGTCGCTACCAGCTGCCGGTCGAGACCGTCGAGGGCCCGCAGCAGGAGCGGCTCAGGCAGCAGCTGTCCCGTCGCGAGGCATTGCATCGCGTTCTGGCACTGGCGGCCGGCTGGTTCCAGAGTCAGCTGCGTTCCCCCGAGGGTGCCGGCGCCCTGGCCTATCTGCGTCAGCAGCGCGGGCTGAGCGAGTCCACCATCGATGGCTTCGCCCTCGGCTATGCCCCCGAGCGCTGGGATGGGCTGCTGCGCCATCTGCAGCAGGTGGAGGGGCTGGCGCCCGAGCTGCTGGAAGCGGCCGGACTGGTGGTGCCGCGCCGTGGCGGCGACGGCTTCTACGACCGCTTCCGCCACCGGGTGATGGTGCCGATCCGCGACCGCCAGGGCCGGGTGATCGGCTTCGGCGGCCGCAGCCTTGATGGCGGCGAACCCAAATACCTCAACTCCCCCGAAACGGAGGTGTTCGAGAAGGGCAAGCACCTGTTCGGACTCGACCGGGCCGCCGACCCGATCCGGCGCGCCGACCGGGCCGTGGTGGTGGAGGGCTACTTCGATGTGATCGCCCTGCACGCCGCCGGCATCACCAACGCCGTGGCGGCCCTGGGCACGGCTCTGAGCAGCCAGCAGATCACCCAGCTCTGCCGCTGTTGCGACAGCAAGCGGCTGATCCTCAATTTCGACAGTGACGGTGCCGGCGTGCGCGCCGCCGAACGGGCCATCGGCGCGGTCGAGCAGCTGGCCCTGCAGGGCCAGCTGGAGCTGCGGGTGCTGCAGTTGCCCGCCGGCAAGGACCCCGACGAGTTCCTCAAGGTGCATGGGGCCGGTGAGTACCGCTCCCTGCTGGATCAGGCGCCGCTCTGGCTCGACTGGCAGATCGAGCAGGTGCTCGCCGGCCGCGATCTGTCCCGCTCCGACGAGTTCCAGCAGTCGGTGTCGGCCCTGGTGGCGCTGCTCGGCAAGCTGCCCCAGTCGGCGGTGCGCAGCCGCTACCTGCAGCAGGTGGCCGAGCGGCTCTCCGGCGGCCAGGCGCGGCTGGCCCGCAGCCTCGAGGACGACCTGCGCCAGCAGGTGCAGGGGCAGCGCTGGCACGGTCGCTCAGCCCGCTGGGAACAGCCCGGTGCCATCAGCGTGCAGGAGCGCGCCGAGGCCGACGTGCTGCGTCTCTATCTGCACTGCCCGGTTCAGCGCGGTGTGATCCGCCAGCAGCTGCGCCAGTGGGAGCAGGAGGACTTCGCGCTGCAGCACCACCGCCGCCTCTGGGCGGCGATCGCCGAGCTGGAGGAGGACAACCTCGGCGCCGGCCGTCTCGAGGCGATCAGTCGCGGCGAGGATGCCGGTGAGGACCTGGCGGATCTGGATCTGTCGCGCCTGCTGGTGGACCGGCTGCTGCTCGAGGATGACGCCCTCGGTGCCCGGCTGACGCCGCTGCTGGAGCCCAGCGAGGTGCAGCGCCTGGCGCTCGATCAGCCGCTGCTGCTGCTGCGCGGCGCCCTGGCGCTGAGGGCGCGGTTGGCGACCGAGAAGCGCTGCCGCCATCTGCTCGACGCCTGGAGCAGCCAGCGCCTGCGCACCCTGGAGCACTGCATCGCCCATCTGCTGGAACAGGAGCAGGGTCGTGGCGATGCAGGCGAGGCCACTGACGCTGTCCCCCAGGCACCGCTGCTGGACGCCGAAGCCAGCATCGAGGCCCTGTTCAGCGAGCTCAACCGCGATGCGCTGCGCTTTCAGGAGGCCTACTACAGCGAGCGTCGCTACATCAGCGATCTCGACCAGCGACGCTGTGCGGCCTACGAGGAGATCGTGGCCCAGCCGGCCGCCTGAGCCGTCTCGGCGTTGCTGCTGCGGTGGCTGCGGCCTCAGCTGGGGTGAAGCCACCCCTGTCTGCACCATCGAGGCGGTCGCCCGCTCCCATCTGCCGGGGGTGTTGCTGAGACGCTGTCCGGGATCGGGGTCTGATCTCGCAGCGCTGAGCAGCGGTGCCTGCGCGGCGGTCCTTGGCTGTCGGCGGGCTGCTGTCGCCGGTCTGCGGCTCAGGAGGTGGTCCGCCGACAGCGGAGGCCGCAGCAGCCCCGGTGGCTTCGCGGCGCGGCGGCGGCGGATGTCTCTTCGCGGGCGCTTCATCTCTCTAAGGTGGTTCTCTCCAGGCGTGAGCCATGGACACCTCCTTGCGTTATCCCCTGCCCGCTGATGAACTGCAGCGGCTGCGGGAGCTGGAGCGCTATGGCGTCATCGGCAGCCCCAGCGATGAGCATTTCGAGCGCATCGTCGAACTGGCCAGCCTGATCTTCTCGGTGCCGATCACGGCGATCTCGCTGGTGGAGAAGGATCGCCAGTGGTTCCTGTGCAACCTCGGCCTGGAGGCCAGTGAGACGCCGCGCGACCAGGCCTTCTGCGCCCACGCCATCGCCGCCGAGGGGGTGATGGTGGTGCCGGATGCCACCCAGGACCCGCGCTTCCAGGCCAATCCCCTCGTCACCGACGCGCCCCACATCCGCTTCTACGCCGGGGCGCCGCTGCACACTCCGCAGGGCCACAACCTCGGCACCCTGTGCGTGATCGATCGCCAGCCGCGCCAGATCAGTGAGCTGCAGGTGCGGCAGCTGACGCTGCTCTCGCAGATGGTGATGCATGAGATCGAACTGCGTCGTCAGGCCCGCCTCTGTCCAGTCACGGGTCTGCCGATCCGCCAGACATTCCTGACCATCGGCGGCCATGAGATCAGCCGCGCCCGCCGCGAGCAGCGGCCGCTGTCCCTGCTCTGCATCGACATCGACAATCTCCGCCTGGTCAACAACCGCTGGGGTCACAAGGCCGGCGATCAGCTGCTGCTGGGGGTGGTGGATCTGCTGCAGGGCGTGATGCGCCCTCAGGACTATGCGGCGCGCCTCGGCGACGGTGAGTTCGCCCTGCTGCTTGTCGATCTGCCGGGCCCTGAGGCGCTGCAGCTGGCCGAGAACCTGCGTCAGGCCGTCAGTGCACTGCCCGGTGCCCACAGCCACTCCGACTTCCAGCTGCACATCAGCGGCGGTCTCACCAGCCTGGCCTCCGCCGATCGCGACATCGAGGATCTGCTGCGCCGTGCCGATCAGGCCCTGGCCCTGGCCAAGGGCAATGGCCGCAATCAGATTGCCAGCCTGTTCGCCAATCCCTGAAGCGCTGATCCGGCCTGACAGTCGACCGTCAACACGCCAGCGCGGGGTGGGCCCGCAGACGCTCCAGGGTATGGCGCAGCAATGGCTCATGGGCGCTGCCTGCGGGCAGGGCCAGCCACACCGGGCTGACGCCCCCGTCCGCCAGGGGCAGCCAACTGAGCCCAGCGCCGCGGTTGTCGGCCGGCCAGCCCGTGCTGCCCATGGGGATGGCGCAGCCACGGCGCCGCAGCTGCTGACGCCACTGATCCGGGGTCACGCAGCCCGGCCCCACGCTGCGCAGCGTCCACCCCTGGCGGCTGAGCAGTGTCCGCAAGCCCGACGCCAGCTCATCGGCGGGAACCAGCACCCGCTGTGGCGCGTTGCCGGTCTGCGGCTCCTGATCGGTGGACCAGGCCAGGGCCAGCGGCAGCTGGCCCAGCGGATGCAGCTCCAGCTCCGGCTCCAGCGGCTCGCGGCGCGGCTCCCGGTCAAGCTCCAGCTGGGACACCAGCGCGCCATCGAGAACCCCCTGACGGACCAGATCGAGCCACTGACGCACGGGCCGGAACCGGGTCGGGGTGGGCAGCAGCCAGGGCAGTCCCTCCAGCAGACCGTGATGCAGCAGGTCGCTGCCGAGGCGCGCCACGCCGGCCTGCAGCCGATGGCAGCGGCAGCTCTGGCGCAGCAGCCGCATGGTGGCGTTGTTGCCGAAGCGGCAGGCCTGACCTGTCCTGGGCTGGGGCTGCAGCTCGAAATCCTGGGCCAGGGCGCGGTAGCGACGGCTGACGGTGGGTTGGCTGAGCTGCAGCAGTCGGCTGGCCTGGCGCGTCGAGCCGCTGAGTTCCAGCAGATCCAGCAGGCGGATGTCGGCGAGCAGTTCCGGCAGTCGGTAGTGGCTGGCCTGGCGTGGCCAGGCGCCGGAGCGGATGGCCATGGGGCCTCGGGGATGGCTGGGATCAGCCTCCCGGCTGATGCCGACACCTCCGGCTTTCTTCCTGCGAACGAGGAGTGTGCCCGTGTCGGGTTCAGCGCAGCGGCACGACGATGCGGTTGCCGTTGGCCTGGTTGACGAACACGGCGTTGCCCTGGGCCAGCACCTGCCGCTGCCAGCGGCCGCCCAGGGAGTCGCGCAGGATCGACAGCGGAAATCCCGGTTGGATCAGCCGGAAGCGCATCACCGGTCCGTCCTGCCAGACGATGCGCACGCTGCCATCGGCGGCGTGGTGGTCGCGGCACGGGATCGGCCGGTCGTTGAAGGAGCAGTCCTTCCAGGGAGCCGCCTGGCCGGCGGAGATCGGCATGGACAGCAGCATCGCCAGCGACAGAGCACAGCCCAGGGTTCCGCAGGGGTGCCAGCTGCGGCCGGCTCGGAACTGCAGGCGGTCGGCTCTCCCGTCCGCGCGTTCTCCCATCTGGCTGGAGTGCATGGTGGCGATGGCGGCTGGCTGCTTCAGGCAGGCTGGCAAGGTTCCGGCTGAGGGCCAGTCGCTGCCGGTCTGCGTGCCTGGGCGCCGATTCCCAGACTGGAAGGGTTGTCCCGGCCGCACAGCGATGAGCTCCTCCTCCGGCGCCGAGGCGCCATCGCCTGGCTTCCCTCCTGCCTCGTCATCCTGCGATCCACCGCCAGGGTCGGCTCCGGCAGCGTCCTCGCCACCGGCAGGGTCCACTGCATCGGCCCTGGGTGACTCCCTCGGCGCTGCCGCCGGTCCGGTCGGGCTGGAGCTGCCGGCCGGCGTGCATCAGCTGTGCAGCTGCGGTCGCTCGCGCCACGGCTGGCTCTGCGACGGCGCCCACCTGGGCACGGGCCGGGTCTCCTACGAGCTGCGTCTCGCCCAGGCCGGCACCGTGCTGCTCTGCGGCTGCGGCCGCTCGCGCGCCTATCCGCTCTGTGATGGCCGCCATGGGCGCCTGCCGCGGCGCCGCTGGTGGTGGCCCTGGTCCTGAGCCTCAGGCATGCCGGGGATGGCGGATTGTTGACGAATCCCGTTCGAATCTCACCGGGCCGATGGCAGCGCCGGCGCTTCTGATCAGCCTGGGAGTCCCGCCTGAGCGCCGTGATCCCTCCCCAGAAACAGATGACCGGCATGCTCGGTCACCCGGTGGCCGAGAACCCGATCGATCGGATGTTCGATGCCGTCTACGCCCACTACGGCCTGCCCTGGCAGTTCTGGAAGAACGACATCGCCGGCACCGATGACCTGGCCCTGGCGGTGAAGGCTTTGAGGCCTCTCGGCTACAAGGGCATGGCGATCACGGTGCCCTGGAAGGTGGCGGTGATCCCGTTGCTTGATGGCGTCGATGACGACGTCAGGGCGATCGGGGCCGCCAACTACATGACGATCGAGCAGGGACGCCTGATCGGCCACAACAACGACGGCAAGGGCGTCGTCAAGGCGATCGCCAAGGTGGCTCCGCTGCAGGGGCAGCGCGTGGTGATGCTGGGGGCCGGCGGCGCCGGCCGCGCCATGGCGGTGGAGCTGGCCTGGGCCGGGGCCTCCCATCTCACCCTGGTGACCCGGCGGGAGGAGCAGGGCCGCGAGGTGGCCGACACCGTGACCCGCGCCTCCGGTGTGCCGGCCGAGTGGCAGCCCTGGCAGGGCGAGGTGGCGGTGCCGCCCGGCACCACGCTGCTGATGAACGCCACCCATCTGGGCTGTGCGCCGGAGCTGGAGCCGGTGCCGCTGCTGTGGGACACGGTCGATCCGGGCTGCGTGGTGGTGGATGTGATCACCAATCCGCGCATCACCCCGTTTCTGGCCACGGCCCGTGAGCGGGGCTGTCCGATCGTCGATGGCGTCGAGATGCTGGTGCAGCTGGCGATGCAGATCTTCGAGCAGTGGACCGGCGTCACTCCGGAGGAGGCTGTGTTCCAGCGCGCCGTGGCCGAGGCACTCGGTGAGGAGGGCCCGGCGGCGGCCTGAGCTCTGGCGGCGGGCTGCTGCTCCGGCGGGGTGTGCCTGCCGGGGCTGAAAGGAAATCGCCTGCCCCAGTGGGGGCCGCGTTGCCAGGTGGGGTGATTGGCCGCAGCGTCTGCGGCGAGCCCATGGCTCGGAGCTGGGCCGGCGCCGGCGCCCCGCAGCTGTGGTCCGGCAGATCCGTGGCCACAACTCATCGCATCGCGCTGTCGCGTTCCTGCGCGGTGGTTCGGGTGCCCGATTCGGGCCGGCAAGCCAGGGCCTGCAGCGGGCCTCAGCCACGAGGCCATGGCCTCGCCTGTGGAGGCTGTGATCGCTCCTCTGGTGCCCTGTCGCCGCTGCGGGGAGGCTGCGGCCGGCGCGCACCGCGGTGGCCGCCTGGGGAGCCCGCCGCCGGTTCCGGCACAATGCCCCACTGCGGCCGCTGACGCCCCGATGGGCTTCGATCCTCGCCGCTGGCGACCCTCCTCCGGGTCCCGGCCGCTGACCACCAACGTCGAGGCGCTGCTGGCCGAGAACGAGGCCCTGCGCCGCGAAGTGCGCTCCCTGCGCCTGCAGCTGGAGGCGTTCCTGCAGGGCCGCTCCACCGCCGCCGAGCCATGGCCGTCGCATGACGGGGCCGCGCAGCAGGATCCTCCAGCCGCGCAGCAGCGAGGGGGACCCTGGACATCGGCGGCCCGCTCGCGGGCGTCACGCTCCTCCTGGTCGACAGGCGAGCCATCGCATCAGCGGGTCACCGTGGGCACCAGCCATGGGATCGGTCCCGATCTGGTGGAGCGCTGGGGCCTGGCGCTGGCCCGCCATCCCCGCTGGCAGGAGCTGCGCATCGGTCCGCCCGGCGGGCTGCGCGGTCTGGAGGAGGAGCTGCGCCGCCAATGGTGGAACCCCAGCCTCAGCCTCGAGCAGGAGATGGACCGGCGCAGCCCGGGGCTGGGCAGCGAGCTGGGCCAAGCGCTGCGCGGTCCCCACAGTCGCGTGCGCTGGGCGGTGCGGGCCGCCTTCGCCCTGTATGGCCCCCGGGCACCCGAGTGGCTGAGCGACGTGCCCCATCGGGTCGTGGACGATCTGCTGCGCCACGTGCAGCAGCTGCAGCAGCGCTCCGAGGCCGGAGCCAGGCGCGGCACCCGCACCGCCAACACCAGCGGCGCCGATCCCCGCGCATCGGGGACCGCTGGCTCGACCGCTGGCAGCCGCCAGGGTCAGCAGGCCGGCAGGCGTCGCACTGAGCAGCAGCACAGCCACCGGGCACAGTCGGCCGGCGGCGAGCAGCGCCGGCAGCAGCGCGCCGGTGGTGGCACGGGCGGTGGCAGGTCCACCGGGGGCAGGTCCAGCGGCACAGGCACGGCCGCTTCAACTGATGCGCGTCAGCAGGCCCTGGCTCTGCTGGGACTCGACGCCGGGGCCACGGCGGCGGCGATCAAGCGCGCCTACCGGCGCCTGGCCAAGACCCACCATCCCGACCTGGGCGGCGACGTCGAGGCCTTCCGCCGGCTGGATGCCGCCTATCGCTCGCTGCTGTGAGTGGGTCTGGCTGTCCGCCGCCTGGGCGGAAGCAACGAGGAGGTCGTGGCGCGATTGGATCCTGAAGCCAGGATCCTCTCCGCTTCAAAGCTGACGAGATCGGGACTGCGGTCTCTGGCTGCCTCGATCCCGGCGGCGTTGCTTTCCCTGCGGTTGGCCAGGATCTGTGGCGTCCCCTCCGCGGCGATGAGGCTGAGGGTTGCGGTGTCGATCGTGCGGGCTCAGGCGGTCCGATCCTTGACGAGATTGATGGTCCGGAGGGTGTCAAGGTCGAGACTCTGTCGCGACTGTGCTCATGCCGGCTGATGCCTCCTCTCTGCAGGCCATCCGTCGCGTGGAGCAGAGCATCCTGGCCCAATCAGTCAGCACATTTCGTGTCGGGGATGCCGCTCAGGTGCGTCTGGTCGTGGACTCGACCATGGACGAACCAGGTGATGTTCCCTCCCCTCAAGACCTCAGCCACTCAGCCACTCAGCCAGCTTTGTGTGGCGCCTGCGGCCCAGGTGGTTCTTGACCGCCATGGCCAGGGCCTTCCTCTGCCCCACCAGCACCACCAGCCGTTTGCCCCGGGTGAGGCCCGTGTACACGAGATTGCGCTGCAGCATCGCGTAGTGCTGGGTCAGCAGGGGGATCACCACGGCCGGGTATTCGCTCCCCTGGCTCTTGTGGATCGTGCAGGCGTAGGCCGGCACCAGCTGATCGAGTTCCCCCCAGCCGTAGATCACGGACCGGCCGTCGGCTGCCCCTGCCCCGGGCCCGGTTTCGCTGCCGGGGAACCGTACGCTCAGCTCGCTGTTGTCTGAGTCGATGGCCTCGATGGTGCCCATATCGCCGTTGAACACCTCCTTCTCGTAGTCGTTGGCGATCTGCATCACCTTGTCGCCCGGGGCAAATCTCCAACCGAAGCGCTCCACCTGCTCGGCGGGGTCGGGATTGAGCAATGTCTGCAACTCGATGTTCAGTGAGCGTGAGCCGCAGGCTCCCCGCGCCATCGGGCAGAGCACCTGCACCTCAGCCACCGGATCCAGACCGAAGCGGGCCGGGATGCGCTCAGCCACCACCTTGAGGATCAGGCTCACCGCCTGCTCGGGCGTTTCAGCAGGCAGGAAATAGAAGTCACTGGCGCCCGCATCGGCCGGGGGGCGCAGATCGGGAATCGTGCCGGCGTTGATCGCGTGGGCGGTGGTGATGATGCGGCTGCTGGCCGCCTGGCGGAACACCTCCGTCAGCCGGGCGACAGGCACGGCGCTGCTCGCGATCACATCCGCCAGCACCTGGCCCGGCCCCACCGAGGGCAGCTGGTCCACATCGCCCACCAGCAGCAGGGCCGCCTGCGGCGGGACCGCCGCCAGCAGCGAGGCCATCAGCGGCACATCCACCATCGAGCTTTCGTCCACCACCAGCAGGTCGCACTCCAGCGGCAACTCGGCATTGCGGCGGAAGCCATGGGATGACGGATCGAACTCCAGCAATCGGTGGATCGTCCTGGCCTCGAGGCCCGTGGCCTCGGCCATGCGCTTGGCGGCCCGGCCGGTGGGGGCACAGAGCTGGATGCGCAGCTTCTTGGCGGCCAGGATGTGCAGGATCGCGTTGATCAGGGTGGTCTTGCCCACCCCCGGCCCACCGGTGATCACCAGCCGCTTGCTGGCCAGCGCCAGTTCCACCGCAGCCTTCTGGCTGGCGGCCAGCTGCAGGCCCAGGCGTTGCTCCACCCAGCCGATCGCCCGGCCGGCGTCGATGGCGCCCCAGGGCGGTGCGCCTTGCGCCAGCTCCAGCAGCGCTTCGGCGATGCGGCGTTCATCACGGTGCAGGTGAGACAGGAAGATGGCCGGCTCGCCCGCCAGGGCATCGGCCACCACCGAGCCCTCGCTGAGTTCCAGGTCGAGCGCGGTCTGGATCAGGGCAGGTTCGAGGGGCTCGCGGCGGCTGGCACCCGTCTCATCTGGCCGCTCCACCGCCAGCAGCTCGCCCGCCAGCTTGAGCAGCTCCGCTGTGGGCAGACCGCAGTGGCCCTCGCCGCTGGCCTCCAGCAACGCGTAG
>CAYNGR010000029.1:19096-23711 GCA_964396755.1 uncultured Cyanobium sp.
GTCGGCGGTGCGGAAGCCGATGCCGCGGATGTCGCGGGCCAGGCGGTAGGGGTTCTCCGCCATCACCTGCACGGCATCGTTGCCGTAGGTCTTGAAGATGCGCACCGCCCGGGCGGTGCCGACGCCGTGGCTGTGCAGGAACACCATGATCTCGCGCACCACCTTCTGATCCGCCCAGGCTTTCGAGATGCGCTCGGCCCGCACCCTGCCGATGCCAGGCACCTCGCGCAGCCGCTCGGGGGCCTGCTCGATCACCTCGAACACCTCCGCCCCGAAGGCACGCACCAGCTTGCTGGCGTAGATCGGGCCGATGCCGCGGATCATCCCCGAGCCCAGGTATTTCTCGATCCCCTCGGCGGTGGTGGGGGGTGAGGAGCGCAGGAAGGCGGCCCTGAACTGCTGGCCGTGCTGGCGGTCGTTCACCCAGACGCCGCTGACGGTGACCCATTCACCGGCGCTGATCTCGGCGGCGTGGCCCACGACCGTCACCAGCTCGCGATGGCCGCGGGCCTTGATGCGCAGCACACAGAAGCCGTTCTCGGGGTTGTGGAAGGTGACGCGCTCGATCGAGCCGGCCAGCACCTCGCTGGCTTGGCCACTGGCGTCGGCCTGCGGCTCGCTCAGGGGTCGGCGTTCAGCCGGGGCGGCCATCGGCAGGGGGCTTGGCGGCCCGCTGATCCTGCTTCAGTGGCATGGGCTGCGGAGTGGTTTCAACTGATGGGCACAATGCGGCGCCCACCGAGCTTGGCCTGGTACATGGCGATGTCGGCCCTGGCCATCAGATCATCCAGCGACTCGCCGGGCCGCGCCAGGGTGACCCCCACGCTGGCGCTGACGGCGATCTCGAAATCGGACCCCTGAATCGGCTGTTCGATCGCCACCAGGATCGTTTCGGCCACGGCGATCGCCGCTGCCAGGTCCGAGAGCCCCTGCAGCACCACCACCATCTCGTCACCTCCCATCCGCCCGGCCAGGTCCCTGGAGCGCAGCCGGTTGCGGACCCGATCGGCGACCGTGCGCAGCACGGTGTCTCCGGCGGCATGGCCCAGGCTGTCGTTGATCTGTTTGAACAGGTCCAGATCCAGAAACAACAGCGCCAGCTCGTCGTCCCGTCGTCGTCCCGCGCTGCCCAGCAGCCCCTCGAGTCGCTCAAGCAGTTCGCGGCGGTTGAGCAGGCCGGTGAGATCGTCGATGCAGGCGCGCTGCAGCAGCTCTCCCTCCAGGCGCTTGCGCTCACTGATGTCCCGGTAGACGATCATCGTGCCGAGACAGTGCCCCGCCTCATCGACGATGCAGCTGCTGGTCACATCGGTCCAGATCCAGCTCCCGTCCTTGCAGCTCTGCTCCAGCTCCACCCGGAAGCTCGGCAGGGGCAGCTCCTGCTCCACGGCCTGCCGGGTCTGCCGCAGGGCCGCCGTCACATAGGCGCAACCCTCCGGTTTGAGATGCCGGTCCATCGGCAGCGCCATCGCCTCCGCCACCGTCCAGCCGCGCACCTGCTGGATCGAGGGACTGATGTAGGTCGGTCGGCCGCTCGGATCGCTGATCGTGATCACATCCAGGGCGTTGTCGGCCAGCAGTCGATGCCGACGCTCGCTCTGGCGCAGCTGCTCATGGCTGCGGCGCAGCTGGTCGGAGAGTTCGTTGACGACGCGGCCCTGCCGGTTGATCAGGCTGACGACGCGGTTCAGTTCGCGCAGTCGGGTGCGCTGCAGTTCCGGCATGCCCAGGACTGCGGCCGCACCACGTCCCCCCGCCAGCGTCGTCAGCGATCCCAGCATGCGGTTGAACTGGGCCGCCAACAGGCTGGTGAGCAGCTCGCTGAACAGGGCGGCGGCGATCAGCACCAGCCCCAGGATCTGCAGGGACGGTCGCATCAGGCCGGTCAGCAGCTGCATCTGCTGCAGGGCCGGCTGCACCACCGTGATCCGGCTCCAGCCGCTTCCCGGCATTCCCGCCGGTGACAGCTCCAGCCACCAGTAGCCCTGCCGGTGGCGCCGCAGCAGCGTCGGCTCCTGCGGGAGGACCAGCAGCTCTGGCGTCAGGGGCCCGAAGCGGCGAATGGCCTCGGGTCGGTAATCGCGTCGCAGCCGGGCGAACAAAACCGGATCGGAGCTGACCACCGTGCCATCGGCTGCCACCGCCTCGAAGGCCAGCTCCTCGGCCGTGGCCGGCTGGACGCCGGCAGTGCGGGGGATGGCACGACTGCCGCTGGGCATCACGTAGGCGATGGTCTGGGCCTGCCGCTCCAGGCTGGTGCGGAACTGGCTGGCGGTCTGGGCCGTGATCTGTTGGCCCATCGCCATGATGATCAGCACCGCCGGCAGACTGATCACCAGCAGCAGCGTGGTGAAGATCAGGCCGCGCAGCGACAGGTCCGCCCCCAGGGAGCGATCGGAGGCTCCGCGACGCTGGGGCACCAGCTGCACGGCCAGGTAGAGCGACAGGCCCAGGGCAGCGTTGACCACCGCCACCACAAATTCCTTGAAGCCCAGGGCCAGGGCGGTCGCCAGATCGGTCTGCAGCAGGCCGGTGTAGAGCAGAGCCTTGAGTGGCAGGCCAAGCACCAGCCAGAAGCCGATCGTGGCCAGCACGATGCGGCCATTGCCCACCTGCTTGCGCCCCCCGTTGAGGCGGGACAGGAACAGCTGCTGCCAGAGCAGCTGCAGCACCAGGATCAATGCCGCCCAGGGGTGTCCCCACAGCGGCACGGTGGTCAGGGCTGCGGCCAGCCCCACCGGCAGGCCGCGCCAACCGAACTGCAGCAGGGCGAACACGCCGAGGCTCGGGCCCAGCAGGATCTGGTTGTCGAAGAAGATTGTCGGGCTGTGCAGCGTCGACCACACCGCCGCCAGGCACAGCAACACAACCGGCAGGAGCTGTCGCGCTGACCGGGCCATGCCTTTCATGACCCCATTCTGCCGGTGGCGGTGTCGCGATGGTCAGCAGCTGCTTGACTCGGAACCACGTGACGCCCAGGCGATCCAAATTTTCTCAGAGTTTGGGCATTGTTCGAAGCGATGGCCGTTCTTTTTCGGCGGCTGTCAGGGCGTTTGCCGTCTTTCCGCGCTGGCGCTTCAGGGCGCCGGGGCCGCCCGCCCCTGCGGCACCGGTTCAGAAGCGTGAACCCGGCGTCTGCAGGAAGGCCAGTTCCTCGCTGCTTGAGCTCCGTCCCAGGGCGGCGTTGCGATGCGGAAAGCGTCCGAAGCTCGCGATCACCTCGCAGTGCCGGCGGGCGCACTCGGCCGTGCGGGCATCGCAGAAGCGGCGGAACAGCGGCTGGGCGCGTTGCTGAACCGCTGGATCTTCGCTGTGCATCAGGGGCATCAGCCAGAACTGGCGCCGCGCCTGGATCGGCTCAGCCGCCAGCCAGCCGCGGGCCACGGCCTGTTGGCTGAGCGCCAGGGCCTGGCCATCGCCGGCGTAGGCCCGGGGGCTGTCGCGCCAGATCTGACGGGGAAACTGATCGAGCAGCAGCACCAGCGCCAGGGCGCTGAGCGGCTGTCCGCCCCAGGCCTGCAGCTCCCCGGCGAGCGCCCGACGGCAGAGCTCGCCGTAGCGCTGACGCAGCAGGGCATCCTGGCGCGGATCCCTGGCGAACCACTGGCGTGGCCGCGTCTGCTCGAACCAGAACTGCAGGATCTCCCCAGGCAGATCCCCCGGCAGCGGCCTCACGGCGGTGTCGCTGCGCCGGCAGCCAGCCTGGCCGGAGCCGGCAGGCGTCTGCTTACCAAGGCGGCGGCTGCCACCAGGGCGGTTGAGGTCCACAGGCAGGCCTGCAGGCCTCCCACCAGGAACGTGGCGCCGGAGAGCAGCGTGCCCAGCAGCCGGCCGGCGGCATTGGCCATGTAATAGAAGCCGACATTGAGGCTCACCGCTTCGGCATCGGAATAGGCCAGGATCATGTAGCTGTGGATCGAGGAATTCATCGCGAACACCACCCCGAACAACGCCAGTCCCACCACCACCGCCACGCCGGGGTGGCCAACCTCACGCCACAGGGCAATGGCGATCAGGGCCGGAAGCGCCGTCAGCACAGCGCTCCAGAAGCGCACCGCCGCCACGCCGGGGGGTGCGCTCTGGCCCCAGGCCCGTCGCAGGGCTGGCACTGAGCCCTGCACGATCCCGTAGCCGATCACCCACAGGCCCATGAAGCCGCCCACCTCCCAGAATTTCCATCCCAGGGCGGCCTCGAGGAACACCGGCAGCGCCACCACGAACCAGGCATCGCGGGCGCCGAACAGGAAGAAGCGCGCCAGCGACAGCAGGTTGATGCCCTGGCTTTTCGAGAACAGCGCGCTGAAGCCGGGCTTCTGCTTCATGCGCCCCATGTCCGCCGGCAGCACAAGAGTGCCGCAGAAGGCCAGCAGCAGACCGGCGGCCATCACCGCCACGGCCGCGTTGAAGCCGATCGTGGTCAGCAGCACGCCCCCCAGGAAAAACCCCACCCCCTTGAGAGCGTTCTTGGAGCCGGTGAGAATCGCCACCCAGCGGAACAGCTGCTGCTCGCCCTTGCTGTGATCGTCCGGCGTTTCGGGCACCACGGTCTTGATGGCGCTCTTGGCGCTCATCTTGTTGAGGTCCTTGGCGATGCCGCTGAGGGCCTGGGCCGCCA
>CAYNGR010000030.1:0-23564 GCA_964396755.1 uncultured Cyanobium sp.
CGATGCGATGGCAGCGGTCCTCGGCCTGTTCGGCATCGCCGGGGGTCCAGGGGCGTTCGATCAGCAGCACATGCCGGGCGCGATGCAGGGTGTAGCCCAGGCCGGCGGTGCCGAAGGTGGCGATCAGCAGCGGCATGGCGCCGGCCTGGAAGCGATCCACCAGGGCCTGGCGGCGACGGGCCGGCACGGCACCGGTGAGGAGCAGCGCCCGCTGCTCACCGCCGAAATGATCATGCAGCTGTCGGGCGGTGGCCACGAAGGCGGTGAACACCACCACCGACTCACCGCGGGCCAGTAGCGAGCCCACCAGGGCGGCGGCAGCCGGCAGCTTGTGGTCGGAGGCGATCTGGCGCAGGGCGGTGAACAGGGCCAGCACCTCGGCGTCACGACGCACCTCACCGCGCCGCACCCGCCGCCGGTAGTCATCGAGCCGCTCCTGCAGGCGATGCTCGAAGCCCCGGGCCTGGGAGGCCTCCAGCGGCACCGGATGCAGGCGGCGCAGCTTGGGGGGCAGATCGAGGCAGCGGTCCTTGGAGCGATGCAGCAGCAGCGGCCGCACCAGACGCTGCAGCTCGTCCAGGCGTTCGGCCCCCTGGCAGCTCCACACCCGACGACCACCCTGCTCGCGCCAGTGTCCCTGGCAATAGCGCTCCTCGAAGGCACGCTGATCGACCGCCAGCGGATGGCCGATGGCCGCCAGCAGGGGAAACAGCTGGACCGGTCGGCCGTTCTTCATCGGCGTGCCCGTGAGCAGCCAGATGGCCCGCAGGCGCGGGTGGCGGGCCAGACGCAGGAAGGCCTGGGTGCGTGCGGCACTGATCGTCTGGGCGAAGTGGGCCTCATCGACGATGAGCACACAACCGGCCGGCGGCAGCTCGGCGGGGATGCGGGCCCAGCTGGCCAGCTCAGCGACCAGGGCCAGAGAGGCGGCCTCGGCGCGCCAGTGGCGGTGCAGCCCGGCAGGGGCCAGCACCACCAGACGGCAATCGGCGGCGCGAACCATCGCCCGGGCCGCCGCAAGGGCGGTGAGGGTCTTGCCCAGCCCCATGGCATCGGCGAGCACGGCGCCGCGGCGGGCCAGCAGCCAGCGGGCCGCCGCCCGCTGATGGGCGAACAGACGGCGGCCATCGGGCAAGGGCTGCTCCAGTTCGGCCGCCTCCACCAGCTGGCGGTGAGGCGGCAGGGGTGGCAACGGCTGCCGCAGCCACTGCAGCCAGCGCTCCAGCTCTGGCGTGATGGGGAAGCGTCCGCGCAGCAGCCGCTCCAGCACAGCCGCGGCCTCGAGCGGAAACTGCCAGCAATGGCGGCGGGGCAACCAGCATCCCGGCGGCCGCAGCGCCCGCAGCTGAGCCCAGGTGACGGCATCGAAGGGGCAGACCACCTCGATCAGCCCTGAGGGACCGAGCCGCATCTGCACCAGGGATCCGGCCAAGGCTGCGCAAGTGCAACGCTCGACACATTGACACCCTTGCGGCCGGGGCCACACTGCCGCCAATCGCACACTGCCCATGCAGGCCAGGGATGGTGTCTTCCTTGAGGATCTCTGTCCCAAGGTGCGGGCACGGCAGTGGCGACGTGAGCTGCACCAGCTCACCGGCCAGCGCTGCCTCTACTGCGGAGCGCCGTCCGAATCGATCGACCACGTGTTCCCGCGCAGCCGCGGTGGCGCCAGCGAAGACGACAACTGCGTGCCGGCGTGCCTCGACTGCAATGGTGCCAAGGGCGACAGCGAGGCCTTCAGCTGGTATCGCAGCCAGAGCTTCTATGACCCGCGCCGTGCGATGGCCCTGCGGGCCTGGGTGGACGGGGACCGCACCCTGGCCCAGCGGCTGCTGAGCTGGGCGTCACCCGAGCAGCTGACAGGCCCGACGCCGGAGGCGGAGACGGAGGCAGCGGCGGAGGCAGCCAGGCCGGGCCGGCGTCGCAGGCGCAGCGGCAGCCCGGATCACCAGACCCGACAGGCCGCCGCCCCGTTGTGGCGCTGGCAGATGGCCTCCTGATCCTGGGGCTGCTCGGGCGCCACCAGCGCCGCCATCAGGCAGAGCGCGCCAGCCAGTAGCAGGGGGACCGCCGGGGAGGCCTCAGGAGCATGGATGTAGCGCTGGCGCGGATGGGGGAGGGCCACCTCGCTGCAGGCCAGGGAGCGCGGCAGGCACCGGGCACGACGCGCGGAGGAGGGAGCATGCGGTGTAGAGAAGGACGCGCCAGCGTCAAGGACAGGGAGAGACGGGACGGCCATGCCAGGTGGAGAACAGGGTGAACGGCAGTCCGCGGCGACGGACCCGCAGCGGAACGGTGATACAGGTGTACTCATGCAGACCGAGGGTGTCAACCCCGGCCTGCCGGCCTCGGCTCTGGTGCTGGGCGGCGGCTACAGCGGGCGGCGCTTCGCCGCCGCCCTGCGCCGCCAGGGCTGCGCCGTCACCCTGACCAGCCGAGGAGAAGCCAGCGCAGCCGGCGGGCCGCAGGACGATGGCTGCCGCTGGCTGCGCTTCGATCCGGAGGCGGGCGTGGTGCCCACAGCCGCTGAGCTGGCCGGCATCGAGGCGGTGCTGGTGACCATCCCCCCCGACGCCCGGGGCGGAGATCCGGTGCTGCAGCACCTGGGCGCCAGCCTTGAGGCCCTGGCGCCGCGCTGGGTTGGATACCTGTCAACCACCGGCGTCTACGGCGACAGCGGCGGCGCCTGGGTGGACGAGGACAGCCCGACCCGGCCGGGGCTGCCCCGCAGCATCGCGAGGCTGGCCTGCGAGCAGGCCTGGCGCCGGCTGGATCTACCGCTGCAGATCTTCCGCCTGCCGGCGATCTATGGCCCGGGCCGCTCGCCGCTCGAGCAACTGCGCAACGGCACGGCGCGCCTGATCCACAAACCCGGTCAGGTGTTCTCGCGGGTGCATGTGGACGACATCGCCGGCGCGCTGCTGCACTGTCTGGCCCTGCCGCCCGAGCGACGCCCGCAGACCCTGATCCTGGCCGACACCTGCCCCTGCCCCTCCAGCGAGATGCTGGGCTACGCCGCCCACCTGCTGGATTGCAAGCTGCCGCCGCTGCAGTCCTATGCGCAGATCGAAGCGGAGATGAGCCCAATGGCGCGCAGCTTCTGGAGCGAGAACCGCCGAGCCAGCAGCCGACGGCTGCGGCATGAGCTCGGCTACCGCCTGCGCTTCCCCAGCTACCGGGAGGGGCTGGCCGACGCCCTCACTGCCCGTCGAACTTGAACTGACGGGCCGGCTCGGGCTCCGCCATGAACGGCAGGTTGATGTCGCGGAAGAAGCGGTCCCAGTGCACTTCCACCCAGCTGTTCCGGAAGGCGAGCCCGATGATCAGGAGCATGGAGCCGAGCAACAGCAACCGCAGCATCCGTCCGAAGCCCCAAGTGATGCACCCATCGAAGCCCAGCGACCGTCCGATTGCCATCTCCCTGGGCGATCCGGCCGGGATCGGCGCCGAGGTGACCCTGGCGGCCCTGGCCCGCGAAACCGGCTCCTCACCCGTGGTGCTGGTGGGCTGCCGCCGCTGGCTGGAGGACAGCTATCAGCGGCTCAAGGGGCTGCGACCGCTGCGGGATCCGGCGGACTGCGACATCGTCGACCTGCCCCTGAGCAGCGCGGTCGAGGCGGGGCGCAGCGGAGCGGCGGAGGGTGACGCCAGCTTTCAGTGGCTGACAGCCGCCGCCGAGCTGGTGCGGTCGGGTCGCTGCCAGGCCCTGGTCACCGCCCCGATCGCCAAGGCGAGCTGGCACGCCGCCGGCCACCGCTATCCCGGCCAGACCGAGCGGCTGGCAGAGCTGGCGGGGGTGGAGCGGGCCTCGATGCTGTTCACCGCCCGGGCCCCGCAGGGGCAGTGGCGACTGAACACCCTGCTGGCCACCACCCACATCCCCCTGGCGGCGGTGCCACAGCAGCTGAACCCGGCGCTGGTGGAGCGCCAGCTCGATGCCCTGCTGGCGTTCTGCCGGCGCTTCAGTCAACAGCCGCGCCTGGTGGTGGCCGGCCTCAACCCCCACGCGGGGGAGGACGGCAACCTGGGGCGGGAAGAGGTGGACTGGCTGTGCGACTGCCTGAACCGCTGGCGGGCCCAGCACCCGGACGTGAACCTGGCAGGCCCACTGCCACCCGACACCTGCTGGCTGGAGGCGGCGGCGGCCTGGCGTGGCGAGGGATCTGGCGCGGATGGCTACCTGGCGCTGTATCACGACCAGGGGCTGATCCCGGTGAAACTGCTGGCCTTCGATGCCGCCGTCAACACCACCCTGGGCCTGCCGTTCCTGCGCACCTCCCCGGACCACGGCACCGCCTTCGCGATCGCCGGACAGGGGCTCGCCCGTGACCAGAGCATGGTGGCGGCACTGGAAACGGCCCGCCAGCTGGGCTGAACGGGGATGCCGGGGATCAGGCTGAATCCTCCACGCAGTCCGCTGCCGGAGCCACGATGCCGGACCGCCCGGAGCATCCGCCTCTGTGAAGGCTGGCCCACCCGGCCGTGCCAGCCAAGCCGCTCCCGAAGCACGGCTCCGACAGCGAGCGCGCATCAGGCCGCAAGCCGGCACAGAACGCAGCGACGCCAGTGCGCGGCCAGCAGACCCTGCCTGGTCAGCAGGGCAGCGGAATGGCCTCAGGCCTCAGACCCCAGCGGGCCCCCTCAGATCCGCTCCCGCCGAGGAGCATCGGCGCATGGCCACGGAGCAACCGACCAGCAGCTGCAGACGGGAAAGCCCGGGGGAGGAGGGGGACAACGCGAGCAGCCAGGAGCGGTCTGGTCACAGAATCAGCTGCCGCAGCGCAGCTGCGGCGCATGGATCCCGATAGCGCGCCAGGGAACGGGACGGCTCAGGCCGGCTTGATCCGCATCAGCACCTGGCCGAATTCCACGGGCGTGCCGTTCTCAACAAGGATCTCGACCACATCGCCGCTGATCTCGCATTCGAGCTCGTTCATCAGCTTCATCGCCTCGAGGATGCAGACCGGCTGGCCGGGGGTGACGCGGCTGCCCACCTCGACGAAGGGCGCCTCGCCGGGGGCGGGAGCGCGGTAGAAGGTGCCGACCATCGGGGCGGTGATCGCCTGCAGATCGCTGCGGGTGGAGGCGGCGGGCGGCGGCGGCGCCGAGGGAGCTGGCACAGGTGCGGGAGCCGCGGCCACCGCCGGAACGGCCGCCGCCTGCGGGGCCTGCAGAACCGTCAGCGGCGCCGCGCTGGTGGGCAGATTGCGGCGCACCTCGAGACGGAAGTCGTCGCCCTCGAGGCGCAGTTCCTGAATGTCGCTCTCGCCGAGGAGGGCCAGCAACTGGCGGAGCTGATCGTGATCGAGCTGCATGGCGTTCAGGACTCCCGACCGAGATAGGAATCGGAGCGGGTGTCGATCTTGATCTTCTCGCCGATCGAGATGAACAGGGGCACCATCACCTGGGCGCCGGTTTCGACGATGGCGGGCTTGGTGCCGCCGGTGGCGGTGTCGCCCTTGACGCCGGGGTCGGTTTGAGTGACCTCGAGGATCACCGAGTTGGGCAGCTCTACTTCGAGGGGCTTGCCGTTCCAGGAGACGACGCTGACCTCCATCCCTTCCTTGAGGTACTTGCGCTGGTCACCGATCTGCTTGGCGGTGAGGCGGGTCTCCTCGTAGGTGGCCATGTCCATGAAGACGAAATCGTCGCCCTCCATGTAGGTGTGCTGGAGGGTGGCCTTCTCCAGCAGGGCCTGGGGAACGGTCTCACCGGCGCGGAAGGTCTTCTCGACGACGTTGCCGCTCTGAACCGCCTTGAGCTTGGTGCGCACGAAGGCCGAGCCTTTGCCGGGCTTGACGTGCAGGAATTCGACGACCCGCCAGACCTGGCCATCGAGCTCGATGGTGGTCCCGGTACGAAAATCGTTACTGGAGATCATTCCGGCGGTTCGGATCCGGGCGATTGTACGGCCGGCTACCGCAGCCAACCGCGGCGGCCCCGGCGGCGAAGCGCCGGAGAGCCGATTGGCTGTGCCAGAGTCCGCCCAGGCGCAGACAGAGCATGGACGGCACGTGGGACCGCCAGGCCGAGGCGAGCGGCACTTGCCTGCCGGAACGACGGAACGCCCGGGGGCAGCAGGCCATCCCGCCGGCGCCGCCCCAGCCGGCCGCTGCTGCAGATTCCCTGGCAGCCCTGCTGGGCCGCTGGGCCCAGCAGGGCATGGCGCTGCTGCTGAGCGCGGCGCTGCTGCTGAGCCCCGTGGCGCCGGCCCAGGCGGCGCTGCCCCAGGGCAACGCCGTCAAAGATCCCGATGCCATCCTGCGCAACGCTCTACCGATCCAGGCGCCCCAGCTGCAGGGGCTGCAGCACCTGCTGGAAGCCACCAGCGACGATCTGCGCGCCAAGCGCTGGAAACCCCTGGCGGCGATGGTCGGCCGCGCCCAGTCGCAGCTCACGGGTCAGCGCGACGTCATCCTCAAGACCTTCAGCGACGCAACCCTGCCGCAGGCCACCAGGCTGCTCGAGCAGCTGCAGGACCAGTTGCAGGAGGTGGCCGCCGCCGCCGACGCCCGCGACCGCGACGCCTTCCTGGCCACCCGCCGGGAGGCCCTGTCGAGCATCGGAGCGGCCGAAGCTCTGCTGGTCGGCGACTTCCCCTTCGCGATCCCCTCTGAGTTCGATGCCCTGCCCCGCCTGCTCGGCCGGGCCACGCTGACGATCAGCACCAGCAAGGGCGACCTCACCGCCGTGGTCGATGGCTACAACGCGCCGCTCACCGCAGGCGCCTTCGTCGACCTGGCGCAGCGCAAGTTCTACGACGACCTGCCGTTCACCCGGGCCGAGGACTTCTACGTGCTGCAGAGCGGTGATCCCAAGGGCGACGCCGTGGGCTACGTCGATCCCAAGACCGGCAAGGAGAGGCACGTGCCGCTCGAGATCCGCATCGTCGGCGATGCGGCGCCCCTCTACAACGAGACCTTCGAGGATGTCGGCCGCTACAAGGCCGAGCCGGTGCTGCCCTTCGCCACCTACGGCACCCTCGGCTGGGCCCACTCCGACGAGCAGCTCGACGATGGATCGTCGCAGTTCTTCTTCTTCCTGTACGAAGCGGAGCTCACCCCCGCCGGCCTCAACCTGGTGGATGGCCGCAACGCCGCCTTCGGCTACGTGGTCGACGGCTTCGATGTGCTCGAGGAGCTGGGCGTCGACGACCGCATCCTCTCGGTGCGGGTCAGCGAGGGCGCCGAGAACCTGCGGCCCCATGCCTGAGACGGCCCGGCGTCGGCCGGCGGGGATCACCTGCCCGACGGGATCCAGGCATGGCGCAGATTCACTCCACGGCGCCTGAGGGTCCCTGGAACGGCACCGCAGACGGCGCAGGGGCCGCAGCGGTGACCCTGGCCGATCTGGGCGAGTGGGAGCTGATCCGGCGGCTGGGAGCCTTCGCGCCGGCGGGTCAGTTCGCGGACGACGCCGCGCTGCTGCCGCTGGCCGCCACAACAGCGGGGCGCAGGGAAACGGCGGGCTGCAACCCCGACGACACGGAGGGCGCACTGGTCGTCAACACCGATGTGCTGGTGGAGGGGATTCACTTCAGCGACGCGACAACAGCCGCAGCGGATGTGGGCTGGCGGGCGACGGCGGCGAACCTCTCCGATCTGGCGGCGATGGGCTGCATGCAGGGGATGGGCATCACGGTGGGCCTGGTGGCCCCGGCCCGCACGCCCTGGTCCTGGGTGGAGGGCGTGTACCGGGGGATCGCCGCAGCCCTGCAGGCCCACGGCGGTGTGCTGCTGGGGGGCGACTGCAGCAGTGGAGCCCAGCGGTTGCTGGCCATCACGGCGCTGGGCCGCCTCCCACCTGCCGGCGGCCCGATCCGGCGGGGCGACGGCCGGCCCGGCGACCTGCTGGTGTGCAGCGGACCCCATGGCCTCAGCCGCCTCGGCCTGGCACTGCTGCAGGCCGGCCTGGGGAGCGACCCGACCGGCCCTGCGGCAGCGGCTGAGGCCAGCGGGCTGTCGCGTCTTGACCCGGCTCTGATGCGGCGGGCGATCCAGGCCCACCAGCGCCCGCTGCCCCGCTTCGATGCGGTGTCGGCCCTGATCGGCTGCCGGCCGGAAGGGATGGCCTGGCGCGTGGGCGGCTGCGACAGCAGCGATGGCCTGGCGGCTGCGGCGGCTGCGATCGCGGCGGCAAGCGGCTGCGCAGCTCGGCTGGATCGCAGGCAGCTGCCCCTGGATCCGGCGATGGCGGCGCTGCCGCAGGCCCAGGCCTGGTGCCTGAACGGCGGCGAGGACTTCGAGCTGGTGCTGGCGCTGGCGCCCGCCTGGGCCGAAGCCCTGCTGACGGCCCTGCCGGGCAGCAGCGTGATCGGGACCCTGGCGCACGGAGCCGCGGGCAGCCTGGGCTGGAGCGATGGGGCTCCCTGGCCGGCCCCGAAAGCGGCGGGCGAAGGCTTCCAGCACTACCGCTGAGGTCGATCCAGACCGGAACACACACGCTCACCCCAGAGCGCAGCCTCGGCCTGAGCGGGCGGCAGCGGTGCCTGGCAGGAACGTGCCAGCAGCAGACAGGCCGCTGGCTTGCCGATGACGGCCTGCCGGGGACGTCCGCCACGGGCAGACGCGATCAGCAGGGGGCCGAGGCTCGAGCTGCTGCGCCCCCAGGCAGGATCGGATCGTGCGCGGAGCGCTGCGGCAACGCAGCGCGGCAACCATGAAAAAGCCCCTGTCGCAAATAGCGGACAGGGGCCTGGAGCGTCAGACGGCAAGCAGCTCAGAGCAGAGCCGCCGGCCGCTGACTCACTTCCAGTTCCTGGCGACGATCTCGGCAAGGTCGACGACGCGCTGGCTGTAGCCCCACTCGTTGTCGTACCAGGAGATGACCTTGACCATGTTGCCGCCCATCACCAGGGTGAGGTCGGAATCGACGATGGTGCTCTCGTCGGTACCGGCGTGATCGCTGGAGACCAGGGGCAGATCGCAGTATTTGATGATGCCCTTCATGCCGTTCTCCGAGGCATTCTTGAGCACCTGGTTCACCTCCTCCTTGGTGGTGTCGCGGCTGACCTCCAGAACCATGTCGACCACCGACACGTTGGGGGTGGGCACGCGCAGGGCGATGCCGTTGAGTTTGCCCTTCACGGCCGGATAGACCAGGGCAACAGCCTTGGCGGCACCGGTGCTGGTGGGCACGATGTTGATGGCGGCGGCGCGGGCGCGGCGCAGATCGCGGTGCGAGGCATCGAGGATGCGCTGGTCACCCGTGTAGCTGTGAGTGGTGGTCATCGTGCCTTTGACGATGCCGAAGCTCTGGTCGAGGACCTTGACCAGGGGCGCCATGCAGTTGGTGGTGCAACTGGCATTGCTGAGGATGTCCCAATCCTCATGACGGTATTGATCGGCGTTGACACCCACCACGAACGTTCCGACCCGATCGCCCTTGCCAGGGGCGGTGAGGATGACCTTCTTGGCGCCGGCGGTGAGGTGCTTGCTGGCCCCCACATCATCATTGAACACACCGGTGGATTCGATCACCAGATCGACACCCCATTCCTTCCAGGGAAGGTTGAGAGGATTGCGGTCGTAGAAGACCTTGATTTCCTTGCCGTTAACGATGATGGAGTTATCGGTGTGGCTCACCTCCGCATTGCGGATGGGGCCAAGCATCGAGTCGTATTTGAGCAGGTGAGCGTTGGTGTTGGTGTCACCGGAGCCGTTGATGCCCACCACCTCGATGCCGGTGTTGGCGCCGCGGCTCAGCCAGCAACGCATGAAGTTGCGACCGATGCGGCCGAATCCGTTGATCGCAACCTTCAGAGTCATGGCATCGGGCAGGCGGCAGCACCTGCGGGGAGATTCGGCCGCGAATCATACAGAAACAGACGGCCTTGCCTTGCCCGACCCGGGGTCCCGCCCCCCGGGTCGGCCAGCAAAACGAAGCATCTCGTAAAGCATTGCCGCCCCCCCACGCCCTATTTTCAGCGGGTCTGGAGACCCACCCCGCAGGGACGAGATGCTCGATCGCCGCCAGCCTGTCCACTTCATCGGGGTCGGGGGGATCGGCATGTCGGCCTTGGCAGCCATCCTGTCCGCCCGCGGCTACCGGGTGAGCGGCTCGGATCCGCGCCGCACCGCCGTCCTGGACGGCCTGCAGGCGGGCGGCGTGCGCCTGTTCCAGACCCAGACCGCCGAGACGATCAGCAGCCTGCTGTCCGAGGAGCAGGGACCGCCGCTGGTGGTGATCAGTTCGGCCGTGCCCGACAGCAACCATGAGCTGCAGGAGGCCCGTCGCCTGGGTCTGACCGTGGCCCACCGCTCCGATGTGCTGGCAGCGCTGATCAACGCCCAGCCCTCGATCGCGGTGGCCGGCAGCCACGGCAAGACCACTACCAGCACCCTGGTGGCCACCCTGCTGGACGCCACCGGCGAGGACCCCACCGCCGTGATCGGCGGGATCGTGCCGGCCTTCGCCAGCAACGGCCGCCACGGCGCCGGACGACTGCTGGTGGCCGAAGCCGACGAATCGGACGGCTCGCTGGTCAAGTTCAGCGCCGACCTGGCGGTGCTCACGAACATCGAGCTCGACCACACCGACCACTACCCGGACCTCGACGCCCTGATCGCCACCCTGCGCCGCTTCGCCGAGCGCTCGGGGCGGCTGCTGGCCAACCGGGACGACCCGATCCTGCGGGAGCACTTCGAAGCCGATCACTGGTGGTCGACCGAGCACGCCGATGGGGTGGACTTCGCTCTGCTCAGCCTTGAGGAGCGGGGCGACGGCACCACCGCCCACTGGTACGAGGCCGGGCAGGAGATCGGCACGCTGGAACTGCCCCTTCCCGGCCGCCACAACCTCAGCAACGCCGCCGCCGCCCTGGCCGCCTGTCGGCTGGAGGGGGTGACCTTCGAGGCTCTGCAGCAGGCCATCGCAGCCCTGCAGCCGCCCGGCCGGCGCTTCGACTGCCGCGGCCTCTGGCAGGAACGCATCGTTGTCGACGACTACGCCCATCACCCCAGCGAGGTGGACGCCACGCTGCGCATGGCCAGGCTGATGGTTCAGACGGGCCGCAGCCCCCTGCCGCGCAGGCCGGAGCGGCTGGTGGCCGTGTTCCAGCCCCACCGCTACAGCCGCACCGCCCAGTTCCTCGACGCCTTCGCAGCGGCCCTCACCGGCGCCGACCTGGTGCTGGTGGCGCCGCTGTACAGCGCCGGCGAGGCCCCGATCGCCGGCATCTCCAGCGAATCTCTGGCCCAGGCGGTGCGCGACCTGTCTCCCGGGCTGGAGGTGCAGGTCAGCGCCAGCCTCGACGAGCTGGCCGCGCACATCGCCGCCTGCAGCCAACCGGGGGATCTGGTGCTGGCCATGGGCGCCGGTGATGTCAACAGCCTCTGGGAGCGACTGAGCGCTCTGGACGACAGGCCCGCGGCCGTGACGGTGTGATGGCCACGGTCTCGCCTGCGGAACCGGAGGGACTGCGTCGCGGCGTCAGCCTGGCCGAGTTCACCACCTGGAAGGTGGGGGGATCGGCCGACTGGTTCGCCGAACCCGGCAGTGAGGACGCCCTGATCGCCCTGGCGGCCTGGGCCCGCAGCCAGGGGATGCCGTTCCGCTGCATCGGCGCCGGCTCCAACCTGCTGATCGCCGACGACGGCCTCGAGGGCCTCACCCTGTGCAACCGCCGGCTGCAGGGCAGCCGCCTCGACGCCGCCGCCGGCTGGCTCGAAGCCGTGGCCGGCGAACCGATCCCGACCCTGGCGCGCAAGGCCGCCCGCGCCGGCCTATCCGGCCTGGAGTGGGCCGTGGGCATCCCCGGCACCGTGGGCGGGGCAGCGGTGATGAATGCCGGCGCGCAGGGGGGCTGCACCGCCGAATGGCTGGACTCGGTGCTGGTGATCGACCCGGCCCGGCCCGAGAACCCCTTCCGACTGGAGGCGCGCGAACTCGACTTCGCCTACCGCCACAGCCGCCTGCAGCAGGAGCCGCTGCTGGTGCTGTCGGCGCGCTTCCGGCTCAAGGCCGGCCAGGATCCGGCCGAGATCACGGCCCGCACCAGCGCCAACCTGCACAGCCGCACCAGCACCCAGCCGTATCAGCAACCAAGCTGCGGCAGCGTCTTCCGCAACCCGGAACCGCAGAAGGCCGGTCGACTGATCGAGGGGCTGGGGCTCAAGGGCCTGAGCGTCGGCGGGGCGCAGGTGTCGCCGATCCACGCCAACTTCATCGTCAACACCGGCGGCGCCCTGGCAGCCGAGATCGACGCACTGATCAGCCAGGTTCAGGAACGCGTCTGGCAGGCGCATGCGATCCGGCTGCACACCGAGGTCAAGCGGCTGGGCTTCGTGGCTGCACCTGCCGACGGCGCCCCCCCGGGTGGGCCCTAGGGTGCGGCGATCATTCCCCTGAGCGCATGGCCGGCTTCGGACTCCCCAACTTCGGACAGCTGACCGAGGCCTTCCGCAAGGCCCAGCAGATCCAGCAGGACGCCCAGAAGCTGCAGGAGGAGCTGGATGCCATGGAGCTGGAGGGGCGCAGCACCGACGGCCATGTCAGCGTCTGGCTGTCGGGCAACCAGATGCCTCTGCGCGTGCAGGTGGCACCCGAGCTGCTGACGTCAGGCACAGAGGCGGCCGAAGCGGCCGTCCTCGAGGCGCTGCAGAACGCCTATGAGCTCTCCACCAGCACGATGCGCGCCCGCATGGAGGAGCTCACCGGCGGTCTGGATCTGAATCTGCCTGGCCTAGGGGGCTGAGCCTCTCCCCGGGCAGACCGGGCTGCAGGTCGTCGCTGCCGCAGTCCTGCTGCCTGGCGCGCCGCCTTGAGGTCTGACGCCACTGCGCCTGCAGACGCGGCTCCAGCCGGTCGCCGCGACGCCGCAGGCCGGCCTCGCCACTGCGGGATATCGGCTGCTGCGAGGTCTGGGCCTGGATCTCCTCGAGGCACTGGCGGTAGAGGGGGTAGCGATCCCAGTCCTCTCCGGCGGCGCAGCCCGGATCGCCCAGATGCAGGCAGTTGCTGTAGCGGCAGACGTGCTGCGTCAGGCGCTGGCGCAGTTCCGGGAACAGTGGCGCCAGATCTTCGGGCCTGGCCGGCAGATCCGGTCGGTTGAAACCGGGAGTGTCGGCCAGCAGGGTCCCAGCCGCAGCGGCTTCAGGCCCCGGCAGCGGGAACAGCTCCACATGACGGGTGGTGTGACGGCCTCGGCGCAGACGGCCGGAGACGCTGCCGACCCGCAGCTCCACGGCGGGAAGCAGGGCGTTGAGCAGGCTGCTCTTGCCCACCCCGGAAGGCCCGCAGACCACGGTGATGCCGGGGCGGCACAACCTGCGACGCAGGGCCTCCAGCGCCTGCTGGCGGGCATCGGGCGGTCCCTGCAGGGCGAGGGGAACGGCGTCATAGCCCCAGCGCGCCAGCCGCTCGCACCAGGCCTGCAGCTGCGGCTGCGGCACCAGGTCCGCCTTGCTGAGCACCAGCTGCACCGGCTGGCCGCTGGCCTCGGCCGTGAGCAGGAAGCGGGTGATCTGCAGCGGATCGGGAGCTGGCTCGGCCAGGGCCACCACCACCACCACCTGAGCGATGTTGGCCACCGGCGGCCGCTCCAGCAGGTTGCTGCGCGGCTCCAGGGCCGAGACGGCACCACGGCCGGCCGGCCAGTCGATGCCGTCGACCAGGACGCGGTCACCGACGCAGATGCGCTGACCGCTCTTGCCCAGGCGGGTGCGGCGGGTGCAGAGCAGACGCTGCTGCTCCTGGGGGCCGGGCTGATCGAGAGCCACCCAGCAGTAGTTGGCCTGCAGGGCGACCACCAGTCCGGAACGCCCGGCAGCCTGTTCAGCCATCGCTGCCGGAACCGGGCGCGGCGCAGCGCACGCTGAGCCTGACGGCGGCGTCATCGAGGGGGGTGAGCGTCACGGCATGGCCCTCATGGCGCAGCCCTTCGCTCACCAGCCGTTCCGGTTCACCCCGGTCGAGCCACACCTCCAGCTCAGCACCGGCGGGCAGCCGCTCGAGCGCCAGCCGGGTGCGCACGTAGTTGAGCGGACAGGGGGTGCCGCGCAGATCGAGCGGTTCGGGCGGAGCGGAGCTCATCCCTTGCCGAACAACCCGCCGAACAGGCCGCTCTTATGGGGATGGCGATGCCCCTTGCTGCTGTGGTGGCCAGCCAGCTGCTCGAGCAGCTCGCGCTCCTCACCGCTGAGGCGGGTGGGCAGCTGCACCTTGACGGTGAACTGGTGGTTGCCGCGGGCGACGGGGTTGCCCAGGCGCGGCACCCCCTTGTTCTTGAGCGTGAGCACCGCTCCGGGCTGGGTGCCAGCTGGAATCTCCAGGGTCTCATGCCCGTCGACGGTCTCCACCTCGATCGTGTCGCCGAGGATGGCCTGCAGGTAGCTGAGGCTCACCTCGGAGTGGATGGTCTGGCCGTCGCGCCGCAGGCTGGGGTGCGGGCGGACATTGAGCACGACGTAGAGATCGCCCGGGGGGCCGCCCCGCTGGCCGGCGTTGCCCTCGCCCGCCACCCGCAGGCGCGAGTTGGTGTCGACGCCGCCGGGAATGTTGATGCGCAGAGTCTTGGACACCTGCTGCAGGCCCTGGCCGCCGCAGCTGGTGCAGGGATCAGCGATCACCTGGCCGCTGCCCTCGCAGGTGGGGCAGGGGGCCACCTGGGTGAAGCTGCCGAAGGGCGTGCGGGTGGCCCGTCGCACCTGGCCGACACCACCGCAGGTGCCGCAGCTGGTGGGGCCGCTGCCGGCCTTGGCACCGGAGCCGCCGCAGGTGCCGCAGCTCTCCAGATGGCGGATCGGGATCTCCTTCTCGACACCGAACACCGCCTCGCGGAAGTCGATCGAGAGGTCGAGCCGCAGGTCATCGCCCTGGCGCGGCCCGCTGCGGCGCCGCGGGCCGGCCTGGGCGGCGCCACCGAAGCCACTGAAGAAGGTCTCAAACAGGTCGGCGAAGCCACCCATGTCGCCCATGTCGGGCATGCCGCCACCGCCCAGGCCGGCCTCACCGAACTGGTCGTAGCGGGCGCGGCTCTGGGGATCGCTGAGCACTTCGTAGGCCCGGCCGATCTCCTTGAACTTGTCCTCAGCCCCGGGGTCCTTGTTGACGTCGGGGTGGTACTGGCGTGCCAGGCGCCGGTAGGCCCGTTTGAGGGTGTCGGCATCGGCGTTGCGCGCGACGCCCAGCAGCTCGTAGTAGTCGGCCATCAGCCGGCCTGCTCACTGTGGCCGGCCGTCGCGGGACCGGGACCCATCGACACCTTGACCAGGGCATGGCGGAGCACCCGGCCGTTGAGGTGATAACCGCGCTGCAGCTCCTCAATCACCATGTCCTCGGGATGATCGTGGCTCTCCTCGCGCAGCACCGCTTCGTGCAGGCTGGGGTCGAAGGGCTCCCCCTCGACGCGCATCGGTGAGACGCCCAGCTGCTTGAACACATCCACCAGCTGCTTGTAGAGCCCCTGGTAGCTGCGATGCAGGGTCTGGGCCTCCTCGCCCTGGGGATTGAGCTGCTGGCGGGCGCGATCGAAGTTGTCGACCACCGGCAGGATCTCGCTGAGGGTGCTGCAGGTGATCTGCAGCTTGAGATCGTCGTGGTCGCGGCTCTGACGCTTGCGGAAGTTGTCGAAGTCGGCGGCGATGCGCATGTACTGACCGCGCAGGCTCTCGTTCTCGCTCTGCAGAGCGGCCAGCTGAGCCTCCAGCCGCTGCAGCCGCTCCGCCTCGCCGATCACGCCGTTCGGGTCCGCGCCGCCGGCCTCGGCACCCGCCTGGGCGCCGTCCCCATCCCCGGTCTCGGCGACCTGAGCCTGGGGCGCATCGTCCGGAGGCGGGCAGGACTCTGCCTGGGTCTCGAACTGACGATCAGCGTCCTGGGGGTTCTCGCCGCTCATGGCGCGTGATGAAAATCAATTGGAGCCATGTTGAAGCGCCGGCCCCACTCCCCACAAGCGGCGGAAGCCCGCACCTCGGAGGCGATGGCGATGCAGCCGGCGGCAGTGACGCGAGATCCGGGGCAAGATTGCCGATGGATGGGCAAGCGGCCTTCACCAGGACTCCGCCTGCACACTCCGATCTGTCTGCACCCGCTCAGACTTCACCCACGCCTCGGCCATGACGCCAGAAGCCAGCTCGCCTCCGATCCCGGGCGGAACGGCCGATCGCTCGTCCCTGTTCAGCGACCTGGACCTGGGCGTCACCAAGGTGCCGCAGCAGGAGCAGCCGAAGGAAGAGGAGGACCTCGAGGCCAGCAGCCAGGCGGCCATCTCACCGGTGATGAGCCTGGTGGACAGGATTCTGATCGAGGCGCTCACCAGCGCCGCCAGCGACGTCCACGTCGAGCCGCAGGAGAGCGGCCTGCAGATCCGCTTCCGCCAGGACGGCGTGCTGCGCCTGGTGGACACGCTGCCGCGGACCCTGATCCCGGCGGTCACCTCGCGCCTGAAAATCATGGCTGACCTGGACATCGCCGAGCGGCGCATGCCCCAGGACGGGCGCATCCGCCGCAACTTCCGCGGACGCACGATGGACTTCCGCGTCAGCACCCTGCCCAGCCGCTACGGCGAGAAGGTGGTGATGCGACTGCTCGACAGCGGCGCCACCCAGATGGGTCTGGACATGCTGATCAGCGATGCGGGCGCCCGACAGACCCTGCGGGACCTCGGCTCCAAGCCGTTCGGAATGATCCTGGTCACCGGCCCCACCGGCTCGGGCAAGTCGACGACGCTCTACGCCCTGCTGGCGGAGCGCAACGAACCCGGCATCAACATCTCCACAGTGGAGGATCCGATCGAATACACCCTGCACGGCATCACCCAGACCCAGGTGAACCGGGAGAAGGGGCTCGACTTCAGCACCGCCCTGCGGGCGTTCATGCGGCAGGACCCGGACGTGCTGCTGGTGGGCGAGACGCGCGACCTGGAGACGGCGCGCACCGCGATCGAGGCCGCCCTGACCGGCCATCTGGTGCTCACCACCCTGCACTGCAACGATGCCGCCAGCGCCTTCGCGCGACTCGATGAGATGGGCGTCGAGCCGTTCCTGGTGAGCGCCTCGCTGCTGGGGGTGATCTCGCAGCGACTGGTGCGGCGGCTGTGCACCGACTGCCGCGAGGCCTACCACCCCGACAGCGAGGAACTGGCCCATTTCGGCCTGGTGGCCAGCGACGAGCAGCGGATCACCTTCTACCGCGCCACCAAGAGCCCGCCCGGCAGCGAGGGCTGCTGCCCCAGATGCCAGGGCCGCGGCTACGCCGGCCGCGTCGGCGTGTACGAGATCCTCACCATGAACGAGTCGCTGTCCTCGGCGGTGGCCAAGCGCAGCAACACCGAGGAGCTGCGTCGCCTGGCGCTGGAATGCGGCATGAAGACGCTGCTGGGCTACGGCCTCGACCTGGTGCGCGAGGGCCTGACGACCCTCGAGGAGGTCGAGCGGATGCTGCTGACGGACACGGGCCTGGAATCGGAACGGCGGGCCCGGGCCCTGAACACGCTCACCTGCCGTGGCTGCGGCGCCGGCCTGCAGGACGAGTGGCTGGAGTGTCCCTACTGCCTGCGGCTGCGGCGCTGAACGGCTCGGCGTCGCCCCGCCGGCGGCCGCGCCAGCGATGGGTCGATCCGGTGAAGCCGAGCTTGTAGGACGCTCAGCAATCGCTAGGATGGCGCTGCGATCACAGCGTCAGGTACGGAGGGATTTCCGTGGATCTTCAGATTGAAGACCTGATGATTGAACTGGTGAATGGTGGCGGAAGCGATCTGCATCTGGCCTCGGGTCAGCCACCCTTCGGACGCTTCAACGGCCAACTGAGACCAATCCTCCCGGATGTGATTCTCAGCGAAGAGCAATGCAATAGGCTGATCTTTTCGCTGCTCAACAACGCCCAGCGCAAGCAGCTCGAGCAGACCTGGGAACTGGATTGCTCCTACGGCCTCAAGGATGTTGCCCGCTTCCGGGTGAACGTCTACCGCCAGCGCGGCACCTATGCCGCCTGCCTGCGGGCCCTGGGCAACTCGATCCCACCGATGGAGAAGCTGGGCATGCCGCCGATCGTCGAGGAGATGAGTCGCAAGCCCAAGGGCCTGGTGCTGGTCACCGGTCCCACCGGCTCAGGCAAGACCACCACACTGGCGGCGCTGCTGGATCACATCAATCACACCCGCTCGGAGCACATCCTCACCATCGAGGATCCGATCGAGTTCACGTACAGAAACGACAAGAGCCTGATTCACCAGCGCGAAATCGGGGAGGACACCCGCAGCTTCTCCAACGCCCTGCGCGCCGCCCTGCGCGAGGATCCCGATGTGGTGCTGGTCGGCGAGATGCGCGACCTGGAGACCATTCAGCTGGCCATCAGTGCGGCTGAAACCGGTCACCTGGTGTTCGGGACCCTGCACACCAGCTCCGCGTCCCAGACCGTCGACCGCATGGTGGATGTGTTTCCTCCCACCCAGCAGACTCAGATCCGAGTGCAGCTCAGCAGCAGCCTGCTTGCGGTGTTCTCCCAGACCCTGTGCCGCAGCAGTCACCCCAGCACCGGGGCCTTCGGGCGGGTGATGGCGCAGGAAATCATGATCAACACGCCGGCCATCGCCAACCTGATCCGCGAGGGCAAGACGGCTCAGATCTATTCCCAGATCCAGACCGGTGCCAACCAGGGCATGCAGACCCTCGAGCGGGCGCTGGCCAATCTGGTGATGGCCGGCAAGGTGTCACGCAGCGAAGCGGCCGAGAAAACCACCAAGCCCGATGAACTGAACCGGCTGCTCGACCAGAGCTGAAGCCCACCTCCGCAGCCCTGCCATGCCCGCCTTCGTCGTCACCTACTCCAGCAGCTCCGGCCGCAAGCGCGAGATGACCATCCAGGCCGACTCTCCGGCCGTGGCGAGACGGGAACTGCGCAAGCGGGGCATTCTGGCCAACACGCTGGTGCGCAAGGAGACCACGATCGCGGCTCCGACCCAGTCGGGCAGCAGCAGCTGGCAGCGCCTGCTCGATCCGGGCGTCACCGTCAAGGACAAGGCGCTGTTCGCCAGCAAGCTCTCCGCTCTGGTGGATGCCGGCGTGCCGATCCTGCGCAGTCTCGACCTAATGCGCTCGCAGCAGAAATCGCTGCTGTTCCGCGAAGCGCTCACGGGCATGACCCGCGACGTCAATCAGGGGGACAGCCTGGCGAATGCGATGCGGCGCTGGCCCAAGGTGTTCGACAATCTCTCGATCGCCATGGTCGAGGCCGGCGAGGCCGGCGGGGTTCTGGATGAAACCCTCAAGCGGCTCGCCAAGCTGCTGGAGGACAACGCCAAGCTGCAGAACCAAATCAAGAGTGCAATGGGCTATCCGGTGACGGTGCTGTGCATCGCGATTCTGGTGTTTCTCGGCATGACCATCTTCCTGATTCCCACGTTCGCGTCGATCTTCGACCAGCTGGGGGCGAAGCTGCCGTTGTTCACCCAGATGATGCTCGATCTCAGCAAGCTGCTGCGCTCCTCTTTCTCCCTGTTTCTGGTCGGCGGCATCGCCGTGGGGGCCGTCATGTTCTCGCAGTACTACGCCACGCCCACAGGTCGCCGTTCGGTGGACGCGATCCTGCTGAAGCTGCCGCTGTTCGGGGATCTGCTGCAGAAGACGGCCACGGCGCAGCTCTGCCGCACGCTCAGCTGTCTGTCGCGCGCTGGCGTGCCGATCATGATGTCGCTGGAGATCGTGCGGGACACCACCAACAACACGATCATCGGCGACGCGATCAGCTCCTCCCGCAACGAGGTGAGCGAAGGCCTGCCGATGAGTGCCGCGCTGCGCATGAAGGGGGTGTTCCCCGACATGGCCATCAGCATGATGGCGATCGGTGAGGAGACCGGCGAAATGGACGCCATGCTCTCCAAGGTGGCGGATTTCTACGAGGACGAAGTCACCAACACCGTCAAGGCGATGACCTCGATGCTGGAGCCGATGATGATCGTGCTGGTGGGCGTCATCGTCGGCTCGGTGCTGCTGGCGATGTATCTGCCGATGTTCTCGGTGTTCGAGCACATCCGCTGAGGCGCGAGCCGGGGCGGCAGGCCTGGCCATCACCACGGCCAGCCACGGGCGGGCCGCCACCGGTGGACACCACGGGCGGCAGGTGCCGCCTCAGCCACCGATCGCACGCCCCGCCAGCCAGCCGGAGGTCCAGCAGTGCTGGAAGTTGAAGCCGCCGGTGATGCCGTCCACGTCCAGCAGCTCCCCCACCAGAAACAGACCTGGTGCGAGCCGGCTCTCCATCGTGGCGGTGTTCACCTCAGCCAGGGGAATGCCACCGGCGGTGACGAACTCCTCGCCGAAGGGTCCCTTGCCGACCACGGGATAGCGGCTGTCGTGCAGCGCACGGATCAGGTCCCGCTGCTGCTGCTTGCCCAGATCGGCCCAGCGCCGCTGCGGATCAACCGCGTGCTGTTCCAGCAGCGCCATCCACAGGCGCCGGCTCAGCTCCGGCCAGGGGCGGGCGCTGGCCAGCTGGCGGCGGGCCTGCTCCTGCCGCAGACGGCTGAAGCAGGCCTGCAGCTGCGCCTCGCCGCGGCCACCGCTCCAGTCGATGCGCAGGCTCGCCCGATAGCCGCTCTGGCGCAGATCGCGGGCCGCGAAGGCCGTCAGGCGCAGCACGGCGGGGCCACTCACCCCCCAGTGGGTGATCAGCAGCGGCCCCCGCTGGCGATGACGAGCGCTGAGGCCCTCCGGCAGCAGCTCCAGATCGACCGGATCCACCACCACTCCCGCCAGAGAGGCCAGCGCCGTGCCCTGCAGCCGCAGCGTGAACAGCGACGGCACGGGCGACACCAGCGCATGGCCGAGCGACCGGGCCAGGCGGTGGCCGCTGGGATGGCTCCCCGTGGCCAGCACCAGGCGCTCGGCGCTGAGGGTCTCACCGCCGCGCAGCCGCAGCCGGAAGCCTCCCTGGGGCAGCGGCTCGGCACTCTCCAGAGCCGCGCCGGTGCGCAGCGTCACCCCGGCACGGCCGGCCGTGCGGCGCAGGCAGTCCACCACGGAGCTGGAGCGATGCGTGCTGGGAAACATGCGTCCGTCGCCCTCCTGGACGAGCTCCAGGCCTCGCTCGGCGAACCAGGCGACGGCCTCCGCCGGCGCGAAGCGGCTGAATGGACCCAGCAGGGCCTTGCCCCCACGCGGGTAATGGCCCACCAGCGCCCGGGGATCCCAGCAGGCGTGGGTGACATTGCAGCGCCCGCCACCGCTGATCAGCACCTTGTGCAGCGGTTCGGGCGTGGCCTCCAGCACCAGAACCGAGGCCCGGGGATCGGCTTCGGCCGCTGTGATCGCTGCCAGGAAGCCCGCCGGCCCACCGCCCGCCACCACCAGGGACACAGGGCTGGGCAGCATGGGAGGCATGGAGCCGAACTACCGCTTCAGTGTGGCGCCGATGCTGGACTGCACGGACCGCCACTTCCGGCTGCTGATGCGCCAGATCAGCCGCCATGCCCTGCTGTACTCCGAAATGGTGGTGGCCAGGGCCCTGCACCACATCTGCCATGAGGGCGTCGCCGGCGGGGATCCGCTCCAGCGACAGCGCCGGCTGGAGCGGCTGCTGGGCTTCGATCCGGCGGAGCGGCCGCTGGTGCTGCAGCTGGGCGGCGACGACCCCGTGCTGCTGGCCGAGGCCACCCGCCTGGCCGCCGAGTGGGGCTACGACGAGGTCAACCTCAACGTCGGCTGCCCCAGCGAGAAGGTGCAGCAGGGCCGCTTCGGCGCCTGCCTGATGGCCGAGCCGCAGCAGGTGGCACGCTGCATCGAAGCGATGGCCGCCGCCTCGCCGCTGCCGGTGACCATCAAGCACCGCATCGGCATCGATGAGCGCGATTCCTACCCGGAACTGCTGGCCTTCGTCGACAGCGTCGCCGCCGGCGGGGCCCAGCGCTTCGCCGTCCATGCCCGCAAGGCCTGGCTGCAGGGGCTCGATCCCAAGCAGAACCGCACCATTCCACCGCTGCGCTGGGATCTGGTGCATCAGCTCAAGCTCGACCGCCCACGGCTGACGATCGAACTCAACGGTGGCCTGGAGGACCTGAGCAGCTGCCGGGAGCAGCTGCAGCACGTCGACGGGGTGATGGTGGGCCGGGCCGCCTACGCCCATCCGCTGCGCTGGGCCGGCGTGGATGCGGCGGTGTACGGGGACGACAGCCGCGAGCCGATCAAGGCCTCAGCAGTGCTGCGCGGTCTGGTGCCCCACGCCGAACGCTGGTGTGCCCAGGGCGGCCGCCTCTGGGCCCTGGGGCGTCACCTGGTGCATCTGGTGGAGGGGGTGAACGGAGCGCGCGGCTGGCGCAACAGCCTCAGCCGCGCTGCAGGAGCCGCGGACGCGGACGCCCGTGTGCTGGAGCAGGCAGCCGAAGCCCTGGAGCGGCGGGGCCACTGAGCGGCCCCGCCGACGAACGCCGCGGGGCACTCAGCCCTCGGCGCCGGGATAGCCGCCGCCCTCGTCGCCGCCGCCACTGCGCCGCCGGCGCACGCGACCGGCCTCGTAGGGATCGCCACCCCGGTCGCCGCCGCCGCCGCCACCGCCGTAGCTGCGGTCCTCCCAGCCGCGGGCGCCGGAACCGCGATCGGACTGGCCATAGCCACCGCCACCGCCGCCACCGGCGTAACCGCCACCGGCGTAGCCGCCGCCGCCGCCGCCATAGCCACCGCGGCGGGGCCCGGCATTGCTGCGGGGCTCAGCTTTGTTGATGCGCAGCGGCCGACCCATCAGCTCGGCGCCCTGCAGCGCATCGATGGCCTTGGTCTCCAGTTCAGGGTCGACCAGCTCGACGAAGGCGAAACCGCGCTTGCGGCCGGTGTCCCGCTCCAGCGGAAGCGAGCAGTTGGCCACCTCAGCGAAGGGGGCAAACAGCTCGATCACGTCTTCCTGCTCAGCGCGGAAGGGAAGATTGCCAACAAAAATGCTCACTGACCTGAAGACCGGAAAGGGGCAGGCACCGCAGAGGGACCAGGAGGGCGCCGGAGCGGCACCCATCGCGTCATCAGACTAGTCCGGTCGGCCAGTTGTTTCCGGTGGCGATGCTGACGATTCCTGCAGACGCCGACGTGCCCGCTGCAGCTGCTCGCGCACCTGCTCGAAGCCCGTGCCGCCTTCACTGCGGCGGGCGGCGACCACCTGACGCGGCGCGATCGCGGCATGGATGTCGCTCTCGAAGGCAGGATGCAGCGCCTGCCACTCCTCCAGCGACAGCTGACGCAGCAGCACGCCGCGGCGCAGGCAGTCCTTCACCAGGCCGCCGACGAGTTGATAGGCCTCGCGGAAGGGAACACCACGACCGACGAGATAGTCAGCGACATCGGTGGCATTGGAGAAATCCGACTCCACGGCCCGCTCCAGGCGTTCGGGGCGGAACTGCAGACCCTCCTCGAACAGGATCGCCATGGCCTCCAGGCAATCGAGACAGGTGCGCACCCCGTCGAACAGGGCTTCCTTGTCCTCCTGAAAGTCCTTGTTGTAGGCCAGGGGCAGGCCCTTGATCATCGTCAGCAGGCCCATCAGGTGACCGAACACCCGGCCGCTCTTGCCGCGCACCAGCTCCGGCACGTCGGGGTTCTTCTTCTGGGGCATCAGGCTGCTGCCGGTGGCGCAGCGATCGGTGA
>CAYNGR010000031.1:0-3522 GCA_964396755.1 uncultured Cyanobium sp.
CCGTGGCCACCTGCCGGGCCGCCGGCATCCGGCCGGTGATGATCACCGGCGACCACCCGCTCACCGCCCGGGCGATCGGCACCACGATCGGTCTCACCGACGCCGATGGCGAGGTGGTGCTGGGGCGCGAGCTCGAGGCCTTCGACGACGCCCAGCTGCGAGAAGCCGTGGCGCGCTGCAATGTCTACGCCCGGGTGGCGCCCGAACAGAAGCTGCGCATCGTCAAGGCGCTGCAGGCCAACGGCCAGGTGGTGGCGATGACCGGCGACGGCGTCAACGACGCCCCGGCGCTCAAGCAGGCCCACATCGGCGTGGCGATGGGCATCACCGGCACCGAGGTGAGCAAGGAGGCCGCCGACATGGTGCTCCTCGACGACAACTTCGCCACGATCGTCAGTGCCGTGGAGGAGGGCCGGCTCGTCTATGCCAACATCCGCCGCTTCGTCAAATACATCCTCGGCAGCAACGTCGGTGAGCTGATCACGATCGCAGCAGCTCCGCTGCTGGGCCTCACCGGTGTGCCGCTCACCCCCCTGCAGATCCTCTGGATGAATCTGGTGACGGACGGGGTCCCGGCCCTGGCCCTGGCGCTTGAGCCGGGTGAGGAGGGGCTGATGCAGCGCTCACCCGCCAAGCCGGGCGAGTCGATCTTTGCGCGCGGCATCGGCGCCTACATCCTGCGCATCGGCGTGGTGTTCGCCCTGATCGTGATCGTGCTGATGTGGTTCGCCTCCAGCCACAGCCCCGGCAGCTGGAAGACGATGGTGTTCACGACCCTGTGCCTGGCGCAGATGGGCCACGCCCTCTCCGCCCGCAGCGATCAGCCGCTGCTGCGGGTCAATCCCATCTCCAACCCCTGGTTGCTGTGGGCCGTGCTGCTCACCAGCGCTCTGCAGCTGGCCCTGCTGTATGTGCCGTCGCTGGCGAGCTTCTTCGGCACCGTGCCGCTGAGCGGACAGGATCTGCTGCTCTGCGTCGGCGTCAGCCTGGTGTTCTTCCTCTACCTGGAGCTCGACAAGCTGCGCATCCTGTGGAGCCGCCACCGTCACAGCGACGCTGCCTGATCGCAACGCGGCAGATGCCCTGAAGCGAAAACCAACGGCGCCGGCCAGCCGCCCAGTGGGACTGGTCGGCGCTGTCCTCTGGAGACCTTCACAGGGAACTCGATGGAGGTGGCTTCAACCGCTCCAGGGGAAGCCTGAAGGCAAGGCCGTGGCCGGTTGAGCAGCAGAGACGCGGCCTTACTCGCTGTGGGCGCCCTTCTCGAGAAGCTCGGGCTCGCGCACGAACTCACCGGTGGTGAGCTGCTTGATCATGGCCCGCTGCTTGGCAGCCTGCTGGGCCGGCAGCGGCCGCCAGTTGGTCAGGAAGAACAGCAGCAGGGCGAAGCCCGACAGCATCACCAGCGTCACCCCGGTCACCAGCGGGTGGGGCTTGCTGCGATCGACCTGGACCGTCTGCGGCGTGCCGCAGTCGCTGCAGACCAGACCCTGTCGGCTGCTGCCGGCCCGGCTGAGCATGCGACCGCCGCAGCGATGACAGGCCATGGGGAAGAACGTCAGTTGGTCCAGTCTCGCAGCGGCATCCGCAGGCGGCGCTGCAGCAACCGCCACCGAAACCTGACTGCGCTGATTGATCAGCGCAGCTTGCCTCTGCCATCAAGCATTTCTGTTGAGCAGCCGGCCCAAGGGGCCTGCCGTGTCCTTAGGGTTTGCGGCCAAAGCAGGCTTCCGCTTCCGATCCCGCCGCCATGACCTTGCTCCCGGCCCAGACGGCCTGGCTGATCCCGCTCTACCCCCTGCTGGCTTCGCTGCTGTCATTGCTGTGGTCGCCGGGACTGATCTCCCGCACCGGCCCGCGCCCCTGCGGTTACATCAACCTGCTGCTGGGCAGCATCGCCTTCGTGCACAGCGCCGCCGCCCTGGTGACCCTGCACTCCAATTCCGGCGCCGGCTCGTCGGCCATTTACCGGCCGCTCACCTTCGGCTGGACCTGGCTGCAGACGGCCGGGCTGCGCATCGGCATCGACGGCCTGATCACCGAGCCCGCCCTGATCGCGATGACCGTGATCACGGGCCTGCATGTGCTGGTGCAGATCTATTCGATCGCCTATCTCGAGATGGACTGGGGCTGGCCGCGCTTCTTCGGCTCGCTCAGCTTCTTCGAGGCCGGCCTCTGCGCCCTGGTGCTCACCGATTCGCTGTTCTTCAGCTACGTGATCCTGGAGCTGCTCACCCTGGGCACCTATCTGATCGTTGGCACCTGGTACAACCAGCCCCTTGTGGTCAAGGGTGCCCGCGACGCGTTTCTCACCAAGCGGATCGGCGACCTGATCCTGCTGGCCGGCGTCATCGCGCTGCTGCCGCTCACCGGCACCTGGAATTTCCACGGTCTGCAGGCCTGGGCCGCCGATCAGGCCAACAACCAGATCCCCCTGCCGCCGGCCTTTTCGCTGATCGTGCTGGCGCTGATCGCCGGTCCGATGGGCAAGTGCGCCCAGATCCCGCTGCACCTGTGGCTGGATGAAGCCATGGAGGGTCCGCTGCCGTCCACGGTGCTGCGCAACTCGGTGGTGGTCGTCGGCGGTGCCTGGGTGCTGCTGCGCCTCCAACCCCTGATCGAGATGGTGCCGCTGGTGCAGTCGGTGCTGGTGGTGGTGGGCGGCACCTCGGCCGTCGTCGGCGCCCTGATCGCCCTTGCCCAGGTGGATGTCAAGCGAGCCCTGTCGTTCCTGGTGACCAGCTGGATGGGCCTGCTGTTCGTGGCCGTGGGCCTCGGCGGCATCTCGGTGGCCGACCACCTGATGCTGGTCTACCCGCTGCCGATGGCCCTGATGCTGATGGTGATCGGCGCGATCGTGCTCACCAACGTTTCCCAGGACCTCACCCAGCTCGGTGGACTGTGGAGCAAGCGCCCGCTGATGGGCCTGGCCTTCCTCAGCGGTGCCGCCGGCCTGATCGCCCTTCCTCCCTTCGGTGGCTTCGCCGCCCTGCGCGAGCTGCTGGTGCTGATCAGCAGCAGCGACAACCCCTGGCTGCTGGGCGGCCTGGTGCTGGTCACCAATGCCCTGATCAGCGCCGGTCTGATCCGCATGTTCGGGCTGATCTTCGCCGGACAGCCGACCCCGTTCACGGTTCGCTCCCCCGAGGTGCTCTGGCTGATGGCGCTGCCGACGCTGCTGCTGATGGGTCTGGTGCTGCACCTTCCCCAGCTGCTGGTGCGCAACGGCGTGTTCAGCATGGACCCGATCCCAGGCTGGGGTCCTCAGGCGATCCCGCTGCTGCTCTCCACCCTTGTGGGGGGCGGCCTGTCGGCGCTCTTCTACCTGCGCCCCCACCCCCTGGCCCAGCTGCCCGCCGCCCTTGGCGGCCTGCAGGACTGGCTGGCCCACGACATGCAGACCGAGCGCTTCTATCACCGCACCGTCGTGGCCCTGGTGCTGTTGCTGGCCCGCCTCAGCCGCTGGTCTGAGCTGCGTGTCATCGATGGCTTCAGCGGTGGAACCGGTGGGGCGGCCCTGGC
>CAYNGR010000031.1:3622-22384 GCA_964396755.1 uncultured Cyanobium sp.
CACCTTGTCACGACCCTCGGATCTCAGGCCGGCGATCGCTAACCTGCGGCATATTGCGACAGCGGTGGTCGTTTCCCTTGTCCGAACTCCACCGAGGCCCGAAACCCAGGTTGCCCCTCCGGCTCTGGAGGAGTCTGCTCAGCTCGACCCGACGGCTACGCCGACTGATTCTGCGGCCGGAGACGGTGCTGTGGCTGCTGCTGGCGGCGTTGCTGCTGCTCCCGGTGGTGATGGTGACCTCAATCTCCGGCGCCACCCTGGCTCAGATGCAGATGCAGGCAGAGGAGATCTCCAGCCTGGCCACCGACATCCGCTCCTATTACGCCGACAACGTGATCGCGCGGCTGCAGGCCGCCGAAGGGCGGGCCGTCTATTCCGAGAACTACCGGGATGTCCATGGCGGCATCCCGATTCCGGCCACCCTGTCGATCGAGCTTGGGGCCCTGTTCGATAACGCCCACCGCGACGGGCGGATCTCCTACGAGTTCATTTCCGACTATCCCTTCGCCAAGCGGGTGACGCGCCCGCTCGATGAGTTCGAGATTCAGGCCCTGCAAGCCTTCCGCGCCGATCCGGAGCGCAAGACCTTCAACCAACTCAGCGGCAACGGCCTGGGCCGCTCCTCCTACCGGCTGGCGACGCCGGTGATCATGCGCAAGGCCTGCGTCACCTGCCACAACAGCCACCCCGACTCCCCGAAACGGGACTGGAAGGTGGGGGATGTGCGCGGCATCCAGGAAGTCACGGTACGCGGGCTGCAGGTCAACAGCTTCGGCAAGCTCGGCACGCTGCTGGGCTACGTGTCCCTGCTGGGCATCCTCTCGGTGGCGGCCACCAGCGTGTTCCAGCGGCAGAGCCGCCATCTGCAACGGGTCAACAGCAAGCTGACCACCGTGCACGAGCGAGAGTCCACCCTGGCGGCACAGATGAGCGATCAGCTGCAGGAGCTGTCGCTGTTCGGCACGGCCGTCGACAACTCAATCGTCGGCATCGCCATCGCCGACATGCGCCAGCCGGACCGGCCGCTGATCTATGTCAACGAGGCCTTCTCCAAAATCACCGGCTACTCCAGAGAGCTGGCCATCGGCTTCAACTGCCGCTTCCTGCAGGGACCGGACACGGATCCAGAGGAGGTGCGCCGCATCCGCGAGGCGCTCGATCAGGGACTCCCCTACAGCGGCGAGCTGATCAATTACCGCCACGACGGCGTTCGCTTCTGGAATCGCCTGACCCTCTCCCCCGTGATCGGCCCTGGGGGAAAGCCCGATTTCTTCGTGGCCAATCAGGTCGACGTCACCCATCTCAAACTGGAACGCGGCGTCCCCCTGCAGGAACTCTCGGCGCTCAGCGACGATGTTCAGGTGGCCCGCCAGACCCTGTCCGATGCGCAGCGCTTTGCCGAGGCGCTGCAGCGCCATCTCGAGCGCTCCGAACCGACATCGATCGAACAGGAGGCTCTGCTGCGCTCGGAACAACAGGCCTACCAGACCCTCGAATCGCGGCTGGCGCGGATCAGCGAGGCGCTGAAGCGATTCAACAGCAGCCCATGAGCAGCCTGCCCTCATCCCTGAGGCACTCCACCAGGGTGTTGCGGCGCCTGCTGCTCACCTACTGGGTCGGGTCCGGCCTGCTGATCGGCGCCGGCCTGACGGTGATCGATCTACTGGAGCAGCGTCAGCAGATGGTGCGTGAGGGCGAGCAGATCGCTCACATGGTGTCCTCGGCACTGCGCACGCCGATGACCACCCGGCAGCGGCAGGTGCTGCTGGAGGCCTACGGCCAGACCAACCGCCTGCATCGCGTCGAAGGGCTGAACGTGCTGATGGTGATCGACGCCAGCGGTCATATCGCCTACTCCTCCCGTCCGGCGTGGCGGACGCTGCTGGTGAGCGACCCGCTGCTCGACCAGGTGGCCGGCGATGACCCCGATTTCCGCGGGGTGGTGGAGTGCTTCCGGAACAAGCAGGGGGACTGCATGCAGATCCGCAGCGTCGACTGGCACGTGCATCTGAGCGGGTTCACCGTGATCCGGCCGGTGTCGATGCCGGCGCCCGATCTGGGCCTGCCGCGGCAGCCGTACCTGGTGCTGGTCAATTTCGATGCCGGCATGCTGATCAGTGATGTGCTGCAGGACGTGCCAACCCTGCTGGTGCTGGCCGTCCTGATCTCATCACTGCTCTGGGCAGGCCTGTGGCTGAGCCTCTCCCGTGGCCTGCTGCCACAGCTGGTGGAGGCCACCCAGACCGACGCGCTGACTCAGTTGATCAATCGCACCTCGTTCATGGAGCAGGCGATGGATCTGCTGGCCGACGCCGAGGAGCGCAGGGCCGAGCTGGTGTTTGCCATCCTCGACATCGATCACTTCAAGCGCATCAACGACACCTATGGCCACGGCTGCGGCGATGCGGCGCTCTCCTCGGTCGGGGCGCTGCTGCTCACCGTCACCCGGCCCGACGATCTGGTCTGCCGCTTCGGCGGTGAGGAGTTCGCCCTGCTGCTGTCGGCCTCCCGCGACGCGGGCAACAAGGCGCTGGAACGGCTGCGGCTGCAACTGGAGATGAATCGCCTGAACTACAACGGCCATCACATTCCGCTGACCGTGAGCATCGGGGCGGCAGCCAGCTCCGATTGCGGCTACAACATTGACTTCCTCTACAACGCCTCGGACAAAGCCCTCTATGCCGCCAAGCACGGAGGTCGCAACCGGTTGGAATGGAACACCGGCGAGTTGATCAGTCGCCTTCCCTCCGCCGCGGCGCCACGTCCCTGAACCCTATGGAAGCTCCCCGCATCCCCGAGGACGAGGCCGCCAGGTTGCTGGAGCTGCACAGCTACGCCGTGCTCGACACACCGGCCGATGCCAAGTTCGATGACATCAGCGAGCTCACCCGCCGCCTGGCGGAAACGGAGATCGGCATCGTCAGCCTCGTCGACAGCCAGCGGCAGTGGTTCAAGAGCTGCGTCGGGGCGCCGCTGGGACAGCAGGAAACACCACGCGACATCTCCTTCTGCGGCCACACGATCCTGCAGCGCAATCCGCTGATCATCAACGACGCCCGTGAGGATCCGCGCTTTGCCGACAATCCGCTGGTGACCGGTGAGCCGCATCTGCGCTTCTATGCCGGCTTTCCTCTGATCACCTCCAACGGCCTGGTGGTCGGCAGCCTCTGCGCCATCAGCCGGCAACCCCATCAGCTCAGCGACAACCAGATCGACAGCCTGCTGCGGCTGGCCTCGCTGACCGTTCAGCAGCTCGAATACCTGCGCGAATCGGCGCTGCTGGCCTCCAGCCAAAAGGGGCTGGAAATCGAGCGGCTGCGCCGCATCAGCAGCGATCGGCTCAGCTCACTTGAGCGGCTGATCCGACGGGATCAGATGGTGCAGATGATGGATCTGATGTTCAGCATGGAACTCGGATCGCCGTTCACATTGCTGCGCTGCTGCTTCCGCGACTACGAACGGGTCAACTCCACCCTGGGTGGAATTGTGGCGGAGGAATACATGAATGAAGCTGCCCGTCGGGTGCTCGCCGCCGTTCCCCGCTCCGCCTCCGTGGCCCGTTTCGCCGATGCGGAACTGGTGGTGCTGCTGCCGTTCGCGGTAGAAGACGACGACGTGAAGAAAGTTGCTGAACGAATCCTCTCCTTTGCCAACCACATCTATCGCAGTGGCAAGCAATCTCTGCCGATGACGCTCTCGATCGGCATCGCCATCCACCGCCAGAATTACGACAGCTCCGAGGCCATCCTGGCCGATACGAGCATGGCCGTGCGCATGGCCCGCCGCTCCAGCGGCAATGCCTACCGCTTCATCGACTCCGAATCCCGGGTGGCGGCGCGAGAGAGTTACCGGCTCGAATCCGAATTCCGCGAAGCGGTGGCCGCCAAGGCACTCGAGCCGTTCCTGCAGCCGATCGTCAATCTCAGCAGCGGTGAACCGGTGGGCTTTGAAGCCCTGGCCCGCTGGCCCCGGGAGAACAGCTGTGTGATGCCCGACGCCTTCATTCCGCTGGCAAGCGAGTGCGGCCTGACCGGCGAGCTGGATCTGCTGATCATCGAAAAGGCGCTCGCCGCCATCCCGCTGCTGGCCCAACCGATCCCGGGACGCGAGATGCGGCTCAGCTTCAATGTCTCGGGGATCCTGCTGGAGGAACCGGATCTGCGCGCCCGACTGCTGGCCCTGATCGATGACAACCCCTGTCCGCCCGGCTGGCAGCTGCAGGTGGAGCTGCTCGAGGACATCTTCCAGGACACCAGCGACCAGTTCAGCCTGTTCCTTGATGCCCTGGTGGCACGAAGCGTGCGCATCGCCATCGATGACTTCGGCACCGGCTATTCCTCATTGGCCAGGCTGATCTCCCTGCCGATTCAGGGCGTCAAGGTCGATCGCGCCTTCGTCAGCAAGCTCTCTGATGACTCCGAATCGCCCCGCACTTTGCTGCGCACGATGCTGACGATGCTGTCGGACCTCAGCCTGGAGATCACCGCCGAGGGTGTGGAGAACGAACTGCAGCGCCAATGGCTGCTGCGCAACGGCGCCGGCCGGGCACAGGGGTATCTGTTCGACCGGCCGATGGCGATCAGCGAGGCGATCAGCCTGCTGCAGAAACTGGATTACCGGCCGCGGGCGATTCCGGTGGAACGGCGCCGCATCCAGGCCGCTCGCAAGCGGCAGCTGCGCTCCTACCTGAAGCTGCCCTTTCTGGGTGGACGGCGCAGCACCGACTGACGCCCCTGGACATCAACCGGGAGACGCCAGGCCGCCGCTCAGAAGAGCGGGCGGAGCGTCCCCAGTGGCACAGACCCCCGCAGGGCGCGGTCCGGCATCCAGCCGCAGGGCCAGGCGGAGGCAGAGGGCAGGGCGAGCCGGCCCAGACCGATCAGTGTTGCTTGTCTCAACGATCGCGACTTCCTGTGCCTGGAGAGCCTCAGCCAGCCCAACGATTCAGTAGCTTCCCGCCCACCCGGCGTCACGCCGGATTCCGGACCTGCGGCGATCCCGCCCTCCCCATGCGCTGATGCCACCGATCGCTCTCCTGCTGCTGCTGGTTCCGCCTCTGGTCGGAGCTCTGCTGATCCAGCTGATTCCGCCCGAGCGTGCCGCCACGGTGCGGCCCCTGGCGGCCCTGGCGGCCGGCCTGCAGTTCGTGCTGGGTCTGCTCTGCTGGCGCATGCCCCCCACCGATCTGCAGCTCGCCTGGCTGCCCAAGCTGGGCCTGAGCTTCGATCTGTCGCTGGACGGCCTGTCGCTGCCGCTGTTGCTGCTGACGGCCCTGCTCACCACCCTGTCGATCCTGGCCAGCCCCACCGACCAGAGCCGCGCGCGCCTGTTCCACGCTCTGCTGCTGGCCACCAACGTTGGCGTCAGCGGTGCCTTCCTGGCCCGCAACGCGCTGCTGTTCGTGCTCTTCTTCGAGCTGGTGCTGATCCCCACCACGCTGCTGGTGGCGATCTGGGGGGGCGAGCGCCGCGCCGCGGCCGCCGTGCGCTTTCTGCTCTACGGGGCCGTCTCCGGCCTCACCCTGCTGGCGGCGGTGCTGAGCCTGGGCTGGTTCAGCGCCGAGCGATTCGACTTCAGCTACGCCACCCTGTCCCAGGCCTCCCTGCCAGTGGAGCTTCAGGCCTGGATCCTGGCCCTGCTGCTGCTGAGCTTCGGCCTCAAGCTGCCGGTGTTTCCCCTGCACGGCTGGCAGCCCCTCAGCTACAGCCAGGCCCCCACACCGGTGGTGATGATGCTGGGCGGTGTGGTCTCGAAGCTGGGGGCCTACGGCCTGCTGCGCTTCGGAGTGGGCTTCCTGCCGGAAGCCTGGAGTGCCTGGTCGCCCTGGATCGCCGCCGCCGGTGCCGTCAGCGCTGTGTACGGAGCACTGAACGCCATCGCCCAGGACGACATCCGCAGGCTGATGGCCTACAGCTCGCTGGGCCATATGGGCCTGCTGGTGCTGGCTGTGGCTGCCGCCACGCCCCTGAGCCTGCAGGGCGCCGTGGCCCAGATCCTGGCCCACGGACTGATCGTGGCGCTGCTGTTCGCCTGCGTCGGCCTGATCGAGCGGCGCACCGGCACCACCAGCATCGCTGAACTCTCCGGTCTGCTCAACCCGCTGCGGGGCCTGCCCTTCACGATGGGCATGCTGCTGCTGGCGCTGATGGCCGCTGCCGGCATTCCGGGCCTGGCGGGCTTCCCCGCCGAGCTGCTGGTGTTCGAAGGCAGCTGGACCGCCTTCCCCCGGGCAACGCTGGTGTCGCTGATCGCCTCTGGCTTCACCGCCGTCTACGCCATCCGCCTGTTCAACCGGGTGGGCTTCGGCCGGCTTGACAACAGCCGAGCCAACTGGGTGTCCACCCGCTGGGGCGAGCGGGCTCCTGCCCTGGTGCTCACGGTGATGGTCGTTTCCTTCGGCATCTGGCCCACGGCTCTCACCGGCTGGAGCGAGGCCGAATCGAGTGCCCTGGCCCTGCGCTCCCAGCCCTTCCTGCTGTCTCAGGGCCCGACGCTCTCCCCCCTGGCCGCCGGCCCTGCACCGGTGCTCTCGGCCAGCCCCAGCAACGGTCTGGTCGCAGCCATCCCAGCCGACACCTCGCTCGCCTCTGACTCCGTCGCCGCCCCGCAGCACCTGCCCGCATGACGCCCCCCAATGCCACCCTCGAGGCGACCAGCAAGGCGCCACTGATCCCTCCCTCCCAGCACCGCTGGGCCGATGTCATCCACCGGCTCGAGGCCGGCGGCTCAATGCTGCCGGACACGCCTGAAAACCTGATGCAGATCATCGGCATCTACAAGGCCTATGCCGTGCCGATGGATTTCTATTGGCGCGATCTGCTCTACATCGCCGAGCGGGTGTTCCTCAACCCGCTGCCGGCCTTCAAGTACTTCATCAGCCAGGAGTACCTGGATCTGCCCAACAGCTACGCCGGCGAGCAATCGAAGCTGCGCATCTGGCGCGGTGGCGAGAAGGCCCACCCTGAGCTGTTGGAGTTCATGGCCCGGGGTGAGACCGGCAAGATGTCGAAGTTGCTGCACCATCTGTGGCACGACCGCATCAACATGGAGTTCGCCGAGGCCTGCATGCAGGCGATGCTCTGGCATCAGGGCATGGGCGGCCGCTTCTACGACTACCTGGCCAGCGATGCCTACCGGGCCAACGCCGACCGGGCGATCAAGGCCTACTTCCGCGGCAACCCGGTGATGCTGGGGCTGTACAAGCTGTTCCCTGAAATGTTCATGGAACAGGTCAAGCAGATGAGCTACTACGCCAATCTCGGCCTGTTCTGGGAGGTGATGGCGCCCGTCTTCTTCGAGATGAGTGACATCTACGACGAGGGCGGCTTCAAGGGCGTGCCGGATGCGATGAACTTCCTGGTCAACGGCATCTTCGCTGTCGCCGGCCGTCCGATCTACCACCACGTCTACGTCGGTGATGAATGCATTGAGGTGATCCCCAAATCCGAGGGCTTCACCTGGCTGTACGAAGCGGCCCTTCCCTACGTGGAGGCGGTGTTCTACCGCACCGCTCCCTTCCGCGGCACCAAGAGCTACAACGCCCAGGCTGGCCAGGTGCCCTCCGATCAGGCGGACTTCCACTACGGCATCCTCTACGCCGATGTCTTCCCCGTGGGTTCGGCGGGCATCCCACCCACCCTGCTGATGCAGGACATGTTGCATTTCCTGCCTCCCTATCTGCAGGATCTGTACAAGCAGCACCGCCGCGGCGAGGAGGATCAGCTGGTGCAGCTGGGCATCACCTTCCAGCGCTCGATGTACAACGTCACCTCGGCGGTGATCCAGGCCCTGCGCACGGCTCTGCTCTATCCGCTCGATGACACCGATCCCGAGCACCTGATGGCCAACCGGCGCTTCTTCGAAGCTCAGATGGACCGCTTCCTGCGGCCCGAGGCCCGTCTGGGCGACATTCAGACCCAGGACTATCGCTGATTTCCCCCATGGCCAACATCATCGAGACGGCGAAGTCCGCCGGTTGCTTCAACACACTGCTGACCGCCGTTGAGGTGGCCGGACTCACCGCCGCACTCGAGAGCCCGGGCCCATTCACCGTGTTCGCGCCCGTGGATGACGCCTTCGCTGCCCTGCCACCCGGCACGGTCCAGACGCTGGTGGACAACACCCCGCAGCTGGCACGGATCCTCAAGTACCACGTGCTGGCCGGGGCCCACCGGCGTGAGGAGCTGATCGTTCACGCCGAATGGGAGAGCCTCGAGGGAGCGCCGGTGGCGATCCGGCGGGCCGATCCATTCGAGGTCAAGAACGCCAGCGTGCTGCAGGCCGACATCGCCTGCGACAACGGCATCGTGCACGTGATCAACCGGGTGATCCTGCCCGGCTGATCGCCTCTGCCTCAGCGGCTGCTCAGGCAGTGACCCCTCAGCCGGGCCCGAAGTTGGTGGCCATCACCTCCGACTCGCACCAGTCGGTGCGGCGGGCGATGACGATGCCGTCGCCTTCGCCCTGCTTGCTGCGATACATGGCCTGATCGGCGGCGGCAAGCAGCTGACCGGACGCCACACCGTGATCGGGTGAGCGGGCCACACCGATGCTGGCGCTGATCGCGATCGGCGTGTCGAATTCGTCGTTGCAGCCCGCGATCACAGCCTGGATCTTGCGGGCGAACGCGTGCAGCTCGTCGATCTCGCCTGCTCTGGGCACCAGCACCACGAATTCATCCCCACCCATGCGTGCCACCAGATCGCTGGCGTGGATGGCACCGCGCAGTCGCTGGGCCACCAGCCGCAGCACCCGATCGCCGGTGGCGTGGCCGTGGCGATCGTTCACCGGCTTGAAGCCATCGAGATCGAGGAACAGCAGTCCGACATGGCCGCAGTGGGGCTCGGCCAGGGCCAGGGCGGCATTGAGACGCTCCAGCAGCATCGACCGCGACGGCAGGCCGGTGAGCTCATCGTGCAGGGCCCGGTGGCGAATCAGCTCCTGGGCCTGATGCCGCTCGGTGATGTCCTGGAGCATGCCGACGAACTGGGTGATCTGCAGCTGCTGATCGCGCACGGCGGTGATGCTCAGCTCATGGCGGCGGATCTCGCCATCGCGCAGGCGGTTCCAGATCTCGCCCTGCCAGAAGCCGCGCTCGTGCACGTCCTGCCACAACCGGGCATAGAAGCCGGCGTCGTGGCGGCCGGACTTGAGCAGATTGAGATTGCGCCCGAGGATCTCGGCACCGGCATAGCCGGTGATCCGCGCGAAGCTCTGATTGGCCGACAGCACCCGGCCCTGGTCGTCCGTGACCACCACCGCCTGGGGGCAGGACTCGAACACGGTGGTGGCCAGGGCCCGCTCCTGGTTGGCCTTCTCGGCGGTGGCCAGGGCCCGGCGGGTGGCCACGTGGTTGTTGACCAGCATGGCGGTGAGCAGCGCCGCGATGGTGGCCCCCATCGAGCCCAGCACCAGCACCAGGATCACCTGGCTGGAGAAACCGCTGGGGCCGATCAGCTGGCGGCTGAGCTGGATGCCGACCAGCCAGGTGCGCCCGGCCACCTCGATCGGCTGGTACTGGGGATGGGTCAGCTCGCGGCGGTCGCGCAGCTCCTTGTTGTCAAAGATCAGCGTCTCGGAGCTGGCGCTGCTGCCGTCGTGCACCAGCACGGCGGAATCCAGCATGTCGGGATTGTTGACCGTGCCCAGGGCCGTGCTCACCAGGTCTCCCACCCGGATGGGCGAATAGGCCCAGCCCAGCAGCACATCGGAGTACTCCTGAGGCGAGCGCGGCGGCGTGAGCAGGCCGCGGCGGTAGATCGGGGCATAGATCAGCACTCCGGCCTGCACGCCGTTGTTGCGCTCCTGCACGAGCCTCACCCGACCGGACATCGAAGGCAGACCGGTCTGGGCGGCGCGGTCCATGGCGCGGCGACGCACCGGCTCGCTGTACATGTCGAAACCGAACGCCCGCTGATTGCGCAGGTCGAACGGCTCGAGATAAAGGATGGCGCTGCCCAGGGGCCGGGGTCCCGGCGGTCGGATGCTGAAGCGCTCGAAGCCCTGCGCGCGCACCTCAGCGATGAGCTCCTGCCAGCTGGACGCGGGGATGAAGCGGGCAAAGCCGATGCCCTGGATGCCGGCAAAGCTGTTGTCGTCGCGGCGCAGCGTGTCGTAGTACTCGCGGAACTCGGCGCGGCTGACGTCGTTGGAGGCGTTGAACAGCCCCGCGACGCCGCTGATCATGTTGATGTCCTCGCGCAGCTTCACCTCGATCGCGTCGGCGACGTCATCAAGCAGGGAACGCTCGGTCTGATCGTGGTTCTGCTTGCCGAGTCGACGGGTGTGTTCGGCCACGGCCGTCGTCAGGGCCAGCCCCAGCAGCAGCACCAGCAGGGGCAGTTGCCGCTGATTGAATCGCGGTCGCTGACGCAGCCAGGCCAGGCGGCTCCAGCGGAGCGCTGCTGGCACAGGCGCAGGCGATGGGGGCGGCCCACCAGCGGAATCGCTGTTCTGCTTGGAGAGGCCGTGGGGCATCAGCTGGCCCGAATCCGCCATGAGACCAGGCGAATGTTGACAGCGAAACGCTCACTGTGCAGTGGCCTGTCACCAGCCACAAGCCGCCGCCGTCGCCGCACGGCGGGGGTCGCCAGGGACTGCGTGGGAGGATCGCGGCATCGGCTGGCTGCCATGGTCCGGGCGTTTCTGGGGATGTTCACCCTGCTGGCGACCCTGCTGGCGGGATGCCTCCCGGTCACTGGCCCCGAGGACGGGACGAGCCCCACGCTGCAACGCATCCGCGCCGCCCGCCGGCTCAGCTGCGGCATCAATGGCCAGCTGGCCGGCTTCAGCAGCCTGGCCTCCAACGGCCGCTACGAAGGCTTCGATGTCGATCTGTGCCGCGCCGTGGCCGCAGCCCTCGGTGACGACATCCGGCTGGAGCTGCGCCCGCTGACCCTGGCCGAAAGCCTCGCCGCCGTGGCCAGCGGCGAGGTGGAGCTGCTCTCCCGCAACCTCACCATGACCGTCAGCCGCGATGCCAGCGGCGGCAACGGACTGAGCTTCGCTCCGGTGATGGTCCACGACGGGGGCGGGGTGCTGGTGCCGCTGGCGAGCGGCATCCGCCGCCTGGACGATCTGGCCGACCGCACGGTGTGCGTCATCAGCGGCTCCACCAATGAGCTGGTGCTGGCCGACCGGATGCGACAGCGGGGGTTGCCCTACACACCGCTGCGCTTCCGCAGCGCCGATGACACCTTCAGCGCCTATCTGGCGGGGCGTTGCAACGCCATCAGCAGCGATCGCTCCGGCCTGGCCGCCCGGCGCAGCCGCTTCCAGCAGCCGCAGGCCCATGGCCTGCTGCCGGAGGTGCTCAGCCGTGAACCGCTGGCACCGGCCACCGCCCAGGCAGATCCGGCCTGGGCCGATCTGGTGCGCTGGGTGATGCACACCCTGGTGGAGGCGGAGGAACGCGGCATCAGCCGCAACAACCTCGATGCAGTGCTCGCCCGCGCCCGCCGCGATCCGAATCAGAGCGATCTGCGCCGGTTTCTGGGCCTGGAGGGCAGCCTGGGACGCTCGCTGGGTCTGCCGCCGACCTTCACTGAGCGGGTGATCAGGGCCGTGGGCAACTACGGGGAGCTGTACGACCGCCACCTCGGGAGCCGATCGGCGCTGGGCCTGCAACGCGGCCTCGACCGGCTGTCCCGCGACGGCGGACTGCAGCAATCTCCTCCATTTCGCTGACAGCTTCGGACAGGCACAGCCGCACATCGCAGTCAGCTGGCACAATGCGCCCAATTCCAGGGGTGGCCATGAGGATGTTGAAGCGCTGGCGAACAGTCGTTCCGGTCGCCTGCGCCACCTCAGCCCTGCTGCTCGCCGGCTGCGCCAGCGAAGGCGGCAGCGGCGTGCAGAGCCAGAAGCTGGCGACGATCAACAGCCGCGGCAAGCTCGTCTGCGGCGTCGATGGCAAGCTGCCCGGCTTCAGCTTCGTCGGCTCCGATGGCACCTATCGGGGTCTCGATGTGGATGTCTGCCGGGCGCTGGCTGCAGCGGTGCTGGGCGATCCCGACAAGATCGAATACCGCGACCTCAACTCCAGCGAGCGCTTCGCGGCCCTCTCCAGCGGAGAGGTGGATGTGCTCTCGCGCAACACCACCACCACCCTCAGCCGCGATGCCGCCGGCGGCAACGGCCTCAACTTCGCTCCCACCGTCTTCTATGACGGCCAGGGCGTGATGGCGCCGATCAGCAGCGGCATCCGCAGCCTCAAGGATCTGGCCGGCAAGCCGATCTGCGTCGAGACCGGCACCACCACCGAGCTCAACCTCGCCGATCGCATGCGCGAGCTCAACGTGCCCTACACGCCGCTGAAGTTCCAGACCGGCGATCAGACCTATGCGGCCTACCTGGGTGGCCGCTGCGTGGCGGTCACCAGTGACCGCTCCCAACTCGCCGGCAAGCGCACCAACTTCCCCAATCCGGCCGAGCACGTGCTGCTCAGCGACGTGCTCAGCAAGGAACCGCTCGCCCCGGCAACGGTCAACGCCGATCCGGCCTGGTCCGACGCCGTGCGCTGGGTCACCTATGCGTTGATGCAGGCCGAGGAGCTGGGCATCACCCAGGCCAATGTCGCCGAGCGGGTCAAGCAGGCCAAGGCCAACACCAATCAGGCTGATCTGCGCCGCTTCCTCGGCGTCGAAGGCGAATTCGGCAAGCAGCTGGGCCTGCCCGCCGACTTCGTCGTCAAGGCGGTGTCGGCGACGGGCAACTACGGCGAGATCTTCGAGCGCAACGTGGGCAGCGGCTCACCGCTCAAGCTGGAGCGCGGTCTCAACCGCCAGTGGACCAAGGGCGGTCTGATCTACTCGCCCCCGTTCCGTTGATGGTGGTCTCCCCTCCGGAGTCCGGGTTCGAGCCAGAGCGCAACCGCCGCGGCGGACCGGGCGCCGTGCTGCAGCTGCTGCAGGGCTGGTCGAACAACCGCCGCACCCTGCCCTGGCTGATCCAGGGGGCTGTGGGTCTGCTGCTGCTGCTGCTGATCGCCTTCCTGCTCGGCAACCTGGTGCGCAACCTCAGCGCCGCCGGTCTGCTGCTCACCTGGCGCTGGCTGGGCCAGCCGGCCGGCTTCGATGTCAGCGAGTCGCTGCTGCCGTTCAGCCCGGACCTCCCCTACTGGCGGGCCTTGGTGGTGGGCCTGGTCAACACCCTGCGGGCCGTGATCGCCGGTCTGATCGGCTCGACGCTGCTGGGCACCCTGGTGGGGATGGCCTCGTTCAGCTCCAATGCGCTGCTGCGCAAGCTGGTGCGCGTCTACGTGGAGATCAACCGCAACATCCCGCTGCTGCTGCAGCTCGTGTTCTGGTACTTCGTCGTGTTCCTGGCCCTGCCCAACGGCACCGCAGCCCTGCAGCTGCCCGGCGTGGTGCTGGCCAAGTCGGGCCTGTATGTGGCGGGCTTCGGCGGCGCCGGCTGGGAGGGGCCCAGCCTGGTGAACGGCGTCTGGCATGCGCCGCTGCGGCTCAGCGTCGAGTTCGCGGCTCTGCTCACCGGCCTGATCGTGCACATCAGCGCCTTCATCGCCGAGGTGGTGCGCGGCGGCATCAACTCCGTGCCCCGCGGTCAGTGGGAGGCCGCCTCATCACTGGGTCTGCACTGGTGGGCCACGATGCGCCGCATCGTGCTGCCCCAGGCGCTGCGCGTCATCGTGCCGGGCCTCAACAGCCAGTACATCAATCTCGCCAAGGGCACCTCCCTTGCGATCGCCGTCGGCTACACCGACCTCTATTCAGTGGCGGAGACCACCCTCAACCAGACCGGCCGGGCGATTGAGGTGTACCTGATCCTGTTGACCGCCTACCTGGCCATCGATCTAGGCATCTCCGCCCTGATGAACGGCCTCAACCATCTCGTGCAGGTGAAGGAGCGCTGATGACCGAGCTGCTGCGTCGCCTGCGCCGCGACTACTTCGCCAATCCGATCGACACGACGATCAGCATCGTTCTGATCGCCGGTCTGAGCGCCGCCCTGATCGGCACGCTGCGCTGGGCCCTGGTCCAGGCGGAGTGGGCGGTGATCCAGGCCAACACCACCCTGTTCGCGGTGGGCCGCTACCCGATCGAGCAACAGTGGCGGCTGTGGCTGGTCACGGCGCTGCTGGCGGGGGCCAGCGGCATCAGCTGGGGCCTGCTGCGGGCCCTGCCCCGCCGCGACCGTCGCCTGGAGGCCGAGCTCTGGCCGGTCAACGACCGCATCGCCATCGCGGTGTTCGCGGCCGTGGCGCTGGTGCTGCCCGCCCTGTTGCGGCTCACCCCGGCGATCCAGGGTCGCTGGTGGCTGATCACCGCCCTGCTGCTGCTGCTGCGCTGGGCGGCGGGACGCTGGGGAGCCGGTCGCCGCGGCCGTCGGGCGCTGCGGCTGCTGCCGCTGGCCTGGCCTGGCCTGTATCTGGTCGGCCTCGGACTGATCGGCGGCGGCCTGGGGCTGATCTCGGTGCCGCCGGGTGAATGGGGCGGTCTGCTGCTCACCCTGGTGCAGGCCAGCCTGGCCATCCTGCTGTGCTTTCCGCTGGGGGTGCTGCTCGCCCTCGGACGCCGCAGCGATCTGCCGCTGCTGCGCTGGAGCTCGGTCCTCTACATCGAGTTCATCCGCGGCGCCCCGCTGATCACCCTGCTGTTCCTCGGGCAGAACATCCTCGGCTTCCTGCTGCCAGGCGGCTGGGCGCCCGAGCGGGTGTGGCGTGCCGCCCTGGTGCTCACCCTGTTCGCCGCCGCCTACCTGGCCGAAGCGGTGCGAGCCGGGCTGGCGGCCGTGCCACGCGGCCAGCTGGAGGCCGCCCGCTCCCTCGGGCTGTCGACGCCTCAGGCGATGACCCGGGTGGTGCTGCCCCAGGCGATCCGCACGGCGATGCCGGCCATGGTCGGACAGTTCATCGCGCTGCTGCAGGACACCACCCTGCTGTCGCTGATCGGCCTGCTCGAGCTGCTGGGCACCGCCCGCACCGTGATGGCCAACCCCGCCTTCCTCGGCCGCAACGCCGAGGTCTACCTCACCCTTGCCGTCCTGTTCTGGTGCTGCTGCGCAGCCCTCGGACTCGGCAGCCGCGCCCTGGAGCGTCGCCTCAACCCCAACGCAACCGCCTGATGCAAAGCCCCGCCGATCAGTCCGCCAGCCTGATGATCGAGGCCCGCGGCGTTCAAAAGTGGTACCCCAACGGCTTCCACGCCCTGCGCGGCTGCGATCTGCGCGTTGCCCGCGGCGAGGTGGTGGTGATCATGGGTCCCTCCGGATCCGGTAAGAGCACCTTCCTGCGCACCTTCAACGCCCTGGAGGATTTTCAGGAGGGCTCCATCTGCGTCGACGGCATCACGCTCTCGGATGACCTGCGTCAGATCGACGCCGTGCGCCGCGAGGTGGGCATGGTCTTCCAGCAGTTCAACCTGTTCCCGCACCTGAGCGTGCTGGAGAATCTCACCCTGGCGCCGGTGCTGGTACGCGGCAGACCCCGGGCTGAGGTGGAACGTCAGGCCCTGGCCCTGCTGGAGCGGGTCGGCATCGCCGAGCAGGCCGAGAAGTATCCCGGGCAGCTCTCCGGTGGCCAGCAGCAGCGGGTGGCGATCGCCCGCTCCCTGTGCATGGAGCCGCGCATCCTGCTGTTCGATGAGCCCACCAGCGCCCTCGACCCGGAGATGGTGCGCGAGGTGCTTGAAGTGATGCAGACCCTGGCCCGCGATGGCATGACGATGGTGGTGGTCACCCACGAGGTCGGCTTCGCCCGCGAGGTGGCCCACCGGGTGGTGCTGATGGCCGATGGCCAGGTGGTCGAGGAGGCCAGCCCGACCACCTTCTTCACCAATCCCAGCCACGAACGCACCCGGCGCTTCCTCGAGCAGATCCTCTGAGCCGGTCGGCGCAGGCCATCGGCGGCGGACGCCGTGCCGGATCAGCCTGGCAACCGCGGCTTGAGGGGTGGAGGCAGCCCGGCAGCCTCTGAGCCCAGGCAGCCAGCCCACCGCCACCTTGCATCTGCCTGGCATCCGGTCCAGCGACGTGAGCCAGACCATGGCAATCGGCAAGCGGCAGCGCAACAGGCCGCTGATCCGCCGGCTGGCGCCCCGTCCGGCGCCAGATGACCTGGAACCTGCGCTCCCTCGCCGACGAGCCGGGCCGCGCGCAAGGCCCGGCCACTCACAACGGGCGCAGGCTGTGTCGCCTGCCTGGGGCTGGAGCACAGCGAGCCGCTGTCTGGCCAGAGCGTCAGCCAGGCGAGGCGAGCGGCTCCCCTGTCGGACGCCAAGGGGGCAGAGCCAGGACGACCCGACCGCTCCTGCCGGTAGGGCTGGCGCAAGGCGCGCTGAGCAGACCTGCAGCCGAGCTTCCTTCCCTGCAGCGCTTGAGTTGATCAGGAGCCGGCGTGCCGGATGCGCTCCTTCAGGTCAGCCGGTCACCATGGTTTCGAGGCCATGAATGCCCTCGTACAGCAGATAGGCGGCGATCAGCAGGGCCAGCACCCCCACCAGCGATTCGGCCCGGTGCTGCAACCATTCCTCCAGGCGCACGATCGGCTCACGGATGGCCCCGGAGCTGAGCACCCAGGCCAGCGGCGGCAGCAGCATCAGCGAACTGGCCATCAGGGCATAGAGCCCGGTGATCTCCACATCGGCCTGCAGGCCTGGGTGGTTGACCAGCAGCAACCCGGCCTCCTTGAGATAGAAGACCAGGTTCTCGGGGGTGAGCAGGGCCCCGCCGGCCCCGAGCAGCACCAGCAGCAGATCGCTGGCCTCTGGCAGGCGGTTCATCAGCCGCAGCGCCATGCCCTCCTCCCCGATGGTGGCCTGGGGGGTGAGCTGGTAAAGGCCCAGAGCCAGGAGGCCACCGGCACCGAGCAGATCGATCAGCACCTGCTCCCGGGCGCCATGCTCGAGGCTGATGGCGAATTCCGTGCCCAGCAGCATCAGCAGGGTCACCGCAAGCACGTTGGCAAGCGTCCAGCCCAGCACGTAGGCCAGAGAACGGCGCAGCGGATTGCGGCCCAGCAGCAGCAGCGTCACCACACCGATGTGCAGCGGACTGAAGGCGATGCCGATGCCGAACAGCGACGACTGGGTGAACAGGGAGGGGCTCAAGGGGGACGAGACTCCGGGTCGCGGGGGGCCGGCGCGGGGCAGGCCACGGACGGCCAGCACCCTATCGGCGGCCAGGAAGCCACTGTGACGGCCGGAGCGGGATGGGCGCCGGCGACGTCGGCGTGAACCGAGCGGACACGGGTGGCCAGCGCTGCTAGCCAGTGGACGCCACGCCCGGCACCGATGGTCCGCCTGCACATCGCCAACAGCGTCACAGACCTGGTGCAGGGGGACGTGCAGGAGCACCTGCCGCTGGAGCGCATCCCGCTGCGCGGAGATGTGCTGGGCCTGGGCACCACCAGCGGCTGGGACAACGGTGAACTGACGTTTCTGCAGCCCTCCACCTGGCAGGCGGGCGCGGCCGGCGACACGACGATCTACAAGAGCGAACCGGCGGACGGCAGCATCCTGGCCCTGAAGGCAGGCTCAGGCCTGCAGCACTTTCCGTATGTGTGCTTCAGCGATGACGCCACGGCGCTGCGGCGACCGGCACCTGCTGACCTGCTCAGCGCCGCCGCCGGCCGGCCGCTGCAGGAGACGATCGGCCGCGTGATCGCGGCGATGCAGGCGGACGGCCGCCTCGAGCCGGCGCCTCTGTACGGGCTGCGGCTGCTGAGCCGCTGGCAGAGCCTGGTGATCACCGTGGCCTCAAAGCTGTGCCTGGGCCAGCTGCGCCGCAACGAGGGCGTGGCCCGGCTGCAGGCGCTGGCCGGCGGTGGTGCGGGCGTGGGCGCCACGATCTACGAGCGGCTGCCCCACTTCCGGCTCAGCCCGGAGGATCCCGGCGATCCAGCCGATCCGGTGCGCTGGCTGGGCCGCAGCCTGCACTGGGACTGCTGCGGCTTCTACGACAGTGAGCCACAGCAGGGGCGGGTGACGGTGCCGGCGGCCGGGGCGCATCTGCACCTGCACGGCTGCAGCACCGATCTGCGCCACGGCGGCCACCTGCACCACGAACACCCGGGCACGCAGCTGGCGGAACTGGAGCGGCTGGTGCTCTATCCGCTGCAGTCGCTGCACACGATGGTCAGCGATCTGGCGGTGCAGCAGCTGGCCTACACGGCCGAGGAGCTCAGCTTCACGGTGGCGAACCTGGGCAGCCTCGATGCCAGCGATGTGGGCGTGGCCGTGGTGATCGACGATCGCTACAGCGACCACCGCTACCTGCACCTGCCCTGGCTGGGGGCCGGCGAGGCGGAGCGGTTCAGCATGCCGCTGCCGCTGAGCCCGGGGCTGCACCGGCTGGAGGTGATCGTCGACCCGCAGCAACGCATCCTCGAGGAGGCTGCGCGGCAAGGCAACAACAGCCAGGTGCTGCAGCTGCAGATCGCCGGCTGAGGGGCCAGCGGCAGCTGAGGCCAGGGGCCTGGCGCAGCCAGGACGCGATAGCCGTGGGGTCCTGCCGGCCCCTGGCCAACCCGGCACCACCCGCAGGCAGGCCGGACTCAGCCCGGGCGGGATGTCTGCCGATCGGCAGCAGCGGAGGGGGGCGGCGTCGCCCAGTCGGCGGCATTGCAGAGCGGGAACAGGCCGTCCTCGCGGTTCACGGCATCCAGCCAGGCCTGGGACAGCGGCGTGCCGTTGTCGATGGCGTCCAGCAGCCGCCAGAAGCGATCGAGATGGCGATGGATGCGCTCGCGCGCCAGTTCGGTGGTGGTGCCGGCCCGCAGGATGAAGCTCCAGTCGGAGCTCTGGG
>CAYNGR010000032.1:0-22025 GCA_964396755.1 uncultured Cyanobium sp.
TGCTGCACTTCGTCGAGGATCTCGGCGTGCAGGTGATCGGCGGTTGCTGCGGCACAACCCCGGCCCACATCGCCGCCCTGGTGGAGCTCTCGTCCCAGATGCAGCCGGCCGAGCGCCACGTGCGCCGCTCCGATCGGCCACGAGCGAACGTCGATCCCAGGCCTCAGCTGCGCTACGAGCCTTCCGCCAGCTCCCTGTATGGCGTCACCCCTTACCTGCAGGACAACTCCTTCCTGATCATCGGCGAGCGGCTCAACGCCTCCGGCTCCAGGAAGGTGCGCGAACTGCTCGCCGAAGAGGACTGGGACGGACTGGTGGCTGTGGCCCGCGGCCAGGTCAAGGAGAACGCCCATGTGCTCGATGTCAACGTCGACTACGTCGGCCGCGATGGCGAGCGCGACATGCGTGAACTGGTCAGCCGCCTGGTGACCAACGTCAACCTGCCGCTGATGCTCGATTCCACCGAGTGGCAGAAGATGGAGGCCGGCCTGAAGGTGGCTGGCGGCAAGTGCATCCTCAACTCCACCAACTACGAAGACGGCCCCGAACGCTTCTTCAAGGTGCTGGAGCTGGCTCGTGACTACGGCGCCGGTGTGGTGGTCGGCACGATCGATGAGCAGGGCATGGCCCGCACGGCCGAGCGCAAGTTCGCCATCGCACAGCGCGCCTATCGCGATGCGCTCGAGTTCGGCATTCCCGCCCATGAAATCTTCTACGACCCTCTGGCCCTGCCGATCTCCACGGGCATCGAGGAGGACCGTGGCAACGGGGCCGCAACGCTCGAGGCGATCCGCCTGATCCGCGCCCATCTGCCTGGCGTGCACGTCGTGCTCGGCGTCAGCAACGTCAGCTTCGGCCTATCGCCGGCGGCCCGCATCGTGCTCAATTCGGTGTTCCTGCACGACTGCTGCGAGGCGGGCATGGACGCGGCGATCGTCAGCCCGGCCAAGATCCTGCCCCTGGCCAAGATCAGCGAGGAGCACCAGCAGGTCTGCCGGGACCTGATCCAGGATCGCCGCCGCTTCGACGCGGTCGACCCCTCGCTGCCAGCCGCCGAGGCCGCTGCCGCGGGTGCCGTCTGCACCTATGACCCGCTGACGGTCCTGACCACCCTGTTCGAGGGCGTCTCGGCCAAGGAGGCGCGGGCTTCAGGCCCCGCCCTGGCGGATCTGCCGATCGAGGAGCGACTCAGGCAGCACATCATCGACGGTGAACGCATCGGCCTGGAGCCGGCGCTGCAGCAGGCCCTGGAGAGCTATCCGCCGCTGCAGATCATCAACACCTTCCTGCTCGACGGCATGAAGGTGGTGGGCGAGCTGTTCGGCTCCGGTCAGATGCAGCTGCCGTTCGTGCTGCAGAGCGCCGAGACGATGAAGTCGGCGGTGGCCTTCCTCGAACCCCACATGGACCGGGTCGAGGGTGAGAGCTCGGCCAAGGCGAAGTTCCTGATTGCCACCGTCAAGGGCGATGTGCATGACATCGGCAAGAACCTCGTGGACATCATCCTCACCAACAACGGCTATGAGGTGATCAATCTCGGCATCAAGCAGTCGGTTGAGGCCATCATCGAGGCCCAGCAACAACACGACGCTGACTGCATTGCCATGAGCGGTCTGCTGGTGAAATCCACCGCCTTCATGAAGGACAACCTCGAAGCCTTCAATGAAGCGGGGATTGACGTGCCGGTGATTCTCGGCGGTGCCGCGCTGACGCCCCGCTTCGTCAACCACGATTGCCGCCAGGTGTATCAGGGTCAGGTGATCTACGGCCGCGACGCCTTCGCGGACCTGCGCTTCATGGATGCCTACGTGAACGCCCGCGAGGCCGGCCAGTGGGACAACCGCCGTGGCTTCCTGACCGGAGCCCCGGAAGGCCTGGGCCTTGATGACGGCACGGCCGAGGCGGAACCACCAGTGGCCGCCGCCGCCGCTGAAGCCGCTGAGCCGCCCGCACCCGAGCAGGCCAGCGCCGCCGCCGCCGACAGCAGCCGATCGGAGCGGGTTGCCGAAGAGACCATGCTGATGCCGCCGTTCTGGGGCAGTCAGCTGCTCACGGAAGCCGACATCCCGCTGGCTGAGGTGTTCGCCTACCTCGATCGCAATGCCTTGTTCGCCGGCCAGTGGCAGCTGCGCAAGGCACAGGGGCAGTCGCGCCAGGACTACGAGGCCATGCTCGCCGAGAAGGCCGAACCCGTGCTGCTGCACTGGATGGAGCGCTGCAGGGAGGAGGCGTTGCTGACCCCCCGGCTGGCCTACGGCTATTTCCCCTGCGGACGGGAGGGCAACAGCGTCGTGGTGTTCGACCCCGCCGCTCTGGCAGCCGGCAGTGCTCCGGCAGCCGCCGCCAGCCCATTGGGCCGCTTCGAACTGCCGCGCCAGCGCTCCGGCAATCGCTACTGCATCGCCGACTTCTATCGCGATCTGGTGTCAGGCTCTGACGGGCGGGCCCTGCCCAGCGATGTGCTGCCGATGCAGGCGGTGACGATGGGGGACAAGGCAAGTGTCTTTGCTCAACAGTTGTTCCAGGCCGATCAGTACAGCGACTATCTCTATTTCCATGGTCTGGCCGTGCAGATGGCCGAAGCGCTGGCGGAGTGGGTGCATGCCCGCATCCGCCGCGAGCTGGGACACCCCGATCCGGCTGCCATGCCGCTGCGCGATGTACTGGCCCAGCGCTATCGAGGCAGCCGCTATTCCTTCGGCTATCCCGCCTGCCCCAACGTGGCTGATTCCCGCCAGCAGCTGCACTGGCTCGGCGCGGAGCGCATCGGTCTGTCGATGGATGAAAGCGACCAGCTGCATCCCGAGCAGAGCACCACGGCGCTGGTGGCGCTGCACAGCCAGGCCCGCTACTTCTCTGCCTGAGCCGGGCCTGCCCGCCCTGCCGCCGGCAGCATCCCCCGTTCACACCCTTCATAGGGTGGTGCGGAGTTGCTGCCGGTTGTGAGGGACAGATCTGATCACTCACCACCCCGTCAGTGCAGTGACCGCTGATGCTGCCTGCTCTGGAGGCCAGGGCGATCAGCCTGACGGATGGCGGATGATTTGCCAGGCCTCAGGCAGAACCGAGGGGAGCATCGCGCCGAATCAACCGTCCGTAGAGCAGATCCAGATCGCTGGCGCTTGATTTCAACAACTCAGCCTGATCAAGGCCCCCTTCAGAGAGAAGGATCAGCCAGGTCTGGGCGCGGCACGGCCAGCATGTCTGCGCCTCATCGCCCCCTCTTCATTGGTGTCTCGATCAAGCCAGGTGCACGGCCTGGAGACCCTGGGCGTGCGGGCCGCCGCCACGGCCGTCTGGGCAGCCCGGGGGCGCCTGTTCACCGGCGAATGCAGAGACCCCCAGGGCAGATGACGTGAGGGGGCAAGCTGGCCTGACGGCGTCCTCAGGCCGCGCTCGTCAGCCAGGTGGCGAGGGCCTGGGGCGGTTGAGCCGGGTTGCTGGTGACCTCAACAATGCGGCCGATCGACTCAGACGTCTCGATGGCCTCCAGGCAGACCCGGGCCACCAGTCGCCGCGGGATGCTGTTGCTCTGCTGCTCGTCGGCGCCGCTGTAAAGCACGCCCTCCCGCTCGCTGCGGCCGTCGTCTTCGCTGAGGCCTCCAGGCCGCACCACCGTCCAGTCCAGGCCGCTGCCGGCCAGCCACTGCTCACCCAGGCGCTTCCACACCAGGATCAGCCCGAACAGGTTGAGCGGGTGCAGCCAGCGTCCGGCGCACAGCGAGCTCACCAGCACCACGCGCTTCAGGCCCACGGCCCGGCAGGCCTGGATCTGGTCACGCACCCCCAGGGCGTCCACCTGCAGCGGCCCGGCCAGGTTGGGCGAGGGCCGGGCACCGGTCGCGATGACCAGGGCGTCACAGCCGCTGAGCGCATGCTGCAGCGCCTCCGCCTGGCCGAGATCAAGCCGCAGCAGTTCCAGCCGGCCCTGCTGCGGAGCCGCGGTCAGCGCCTCCGGCAGCTGGGAGGCTGGCCTCACGATGGCGCGCACCGACCAACCCCGTCTCAGGGCCTCGTCCACCACTCGCCAGCCGGTCTTGCCGGAGGCTCCGGTCACGGCCACCAGGGTCATCAACCAATGATGCGGCTAGCGCCCATGCTGGCCGTCGGGGGGCGGTGCTGTGGGGGCATGAGCCCTCCAGTTGGAGCCACCAGCCTCAGCCCTGCTGCCGCACCCGCCTGACCGCCAGCCCCGCTTCGCTCGCCGTGACGGCCGCCAGCACCAGCAGACCGATCAGGCCGACCAGCTGGTTGCGGGTCTCGCTGGCGGGGTCGGCCTGCGCGGCCAGCAGGGCACCGGCGACGAACCAACCCGTCGCCAGCGCCGAGGTGATCCAGTAGGCCCGCCAGCGGCGTTGATACAGATAACCGGCGCCAAGTCCGGGAATGATGTTGAGCAGCACCGCCACCCAGCCGGCGGAGGCGGCGAGGATCTGGTCGCGGGTCGGTGGCATGGCAGGGGTCACTCTGGGCTGCACTCTGACCGACCTCAACAGCAAGCGCCGGTGGGAGGAGGTGCGCTGTGGATCGGATCCCCGTATGCGGCGCCACCTTCACTCAGCCTGGATCCCGCCAAGGATGGAAGCGTCAAACCTGTCACCCCCGCATGCGCGAGGTCGTGTTTCGCATCCTGGTTGAACGCCCTGGCCATCTCACCGCCCAGGCGGACGACCCGTCGGTGCGCATCGAAGCCCCCAGCCTTGAGGAACTGCAGCATGAGGCCCGTGAGGCCCTGATCCATCATTTCGGCGCCGCCCACAGCACCGTGCGCGTGCGCATCCGCCGCGAGACGCCCCGCTCGTCTTCCGCCCTGCGGGCGCCTGCCCAGCGTCCGACCTGTTGCCCCTGATCGGGCTGAGATCTGTCTGAGAGCTTCCTGTCCAGTTCCCTTTCAGCGGTTGAGGCGCTGCATCTGCCAGGTCACCAGGGTGCCCACCGGGCTCCACAGCAGGTAGGGAATCAGCAGGGCCGCCGCTGCCCCTGAAGTTGACACCACGAGAGCTGTGAGGGCTGCTCCCCAGCACCAGCCGGCCAGACCCAGCAACGTCCCATGGGACAGGCGCCGGCTGCGGCAGATCTGCCAGGTGTAGCTCTGCACCAGCAGCAGAAGCAGCAGAAAGCTCCCCATCAGCCCAAAGCTGCGGCTGGCGTTCCAGACCAGCAGCGCCGAGGCGTAGAAGCACAGGTAGATCACAACCCAGATCAGCGGGATCAGCTGCTCGAAGCCCAGCCAGGCGGGCCGGCGCAGACGCATGAACCAGGCGCACCCCTCGCGTCCGGGGTTGAGCGCGACCACCGCCGCGACCATTACCAGCAGGATCAGCAGGGCACTGGCCATGGCAGCCGACGCAGATCACCACAGCCTGGCGGGCCGCGTCGTTTGGCACCAGATCAGGGCGGGGTTGGCTTCCTAAACTCGCCGGGCCCTACCCCGATCCCATGGCCATTGCCGGCCCCGGCGGCGTCGATGACGCCATTGCCTCCGGACTCGACCTCGACGGCACCCCGATCCCTGCCGAGATGCTCGCCCTCTACAACGAGGTGATGGAGCTCGAGAGCCGGCGGGCCCGCAGCGGTGTGAAGAAGTCGATGCGCAACCGCATCGTCAAGACCGGCTCCAAGCACCTGGACCAGCAGACGCTCGACACCCGCCTGAAGGCTGCCGGCTGGGACGGCCTCAAGGACAAGGAGATCGCCTTCTTCTACGGCGCCTGAGTCGAGCCGGTTGTCGGCGGCTCGAACGAGGCGTGATCATGCTGCGCCCCGTTCGGGTCGAGCCGTCGCAGAGCAGGCTCCCTGCCGGATTCCACTGAAACCGGGCTGATCCGCGTCCGGGCTTGTCCAGAGCGCAGCGGCGCGTTGGAGATTGAGGTGAGTGGCGCCATGGGGCAGCCGGCGCAAGCGGCCAGGGGCTCACGCCTGGCGCCTGAGCTCAGCTGCAGAGGTCCTCAAGCGTCTCGATGACCTCCTGCTGGAACTCCTCGAGATCGCTGGAGTCGCTCAGATCGATGCCCTCACCGGCAGCGTTCTGGGAGAGCTCCTGGAAGTGGAAGGCTCCTTCGCCGTGAGCCAGGAACTCCATCGCGGAGGACTCGCCGCTTTCCTTGAAGGCGTCGCAGAGGGCCAGGAAGGCCGCATCCTCGGTGAAATCCCAGCTCATGAAGGGTTGGCGGCGGAAGGCGCTTCGTTTCCTAGACCTTTAACGCCTACCCCCCGGATTGCGTCAACCACCCCGGCCATTTTTCTGGTGATCCTCCGGCACAATGGCGCCCCCCAGACGCGACCCGCCATGGCCTCGCCAGGCTCCTCCGCCCCCGCTCCAGCCCCGGGCGAAGACACCGCCGGCCCCCTCAACGTGCTCGGCGAACCCCTGTCGATCTGCGGCTGCCAGCCGATGACCGGCTGGTTCCGCGATGGCTTGTGCCGCTCCGACCGCAGTGACCATGGCCGCCACACCGTCTGCTGCGTGGTGAACGAGGCCTTCCTCAGCTACAGCCGTGCCCAGGGCAACGACCTGAGCACGCCCATGCCCGCGTATCAGTTCCCGGGGCTCAAGCCTGGGGACCACTGGTGTGTCTGTGCCAGCCGCTGGCTGGAGGCGTACGAGGACGGCATGGCTCCACTGGTGCTGCTGGCCTCCTGCGAGGCCTCCAGCCTGGAGGTGATCCCCCTCGAGATCCTGCGCCGGCACGCTGCCTGAAGCCGCCTGTCCGCCAGCCCGCTACCAGGGAATCGTCTGGCCGTCCCAGGCGAGGAAGGCGCCGCTGCGCTCCGGCGTCTGCTCGGCCAGCACCGCCAGCAGCTGCCGGGCCGCTCGCTGGGGGCTGAACAGCCGATCGGCGGGCACCGAAGCGCGGAACGGTTCTGACAGCGCTGTGGCGGTGGTTCCCGGGTGCAGGAGCGTGACGCAGGCCAGCGGCAGCCGACGCCGCCACTCCAGGGCGAGGGTGGTGAGCAGCTGGTTCTGAGCCGCCTTCGCGGCCCGGTAGGCGTACCAGCCACCGAGCCGGTTGTCGCCGATGCTGCCGACGCGAGCCGACAGGCTGGCGAAATGGCTGGGCAGATCACGAGGCAGCAGCGGCTCGATCGCCTGGGCCAGCAGCAGCGGCCCCCAGGCGTTGACGGCGAAGCTGCGCTGCAGATGAGATCGCCGCACCTGGGAGAGCCGCTTCTCGGGCTGCAGCGCACCGTCGTGCAGCAGGCCGGCAGTGCAGATCACCAGGCGCAGCGGCCCCAGCCGTTCCCGGATCAGCATTGCGAAGCGCTCCAGGCTGGCGTCGTCCTCCAGATCCAGCGGCAGATGCATTGGGCCGCCCGGACGACGCCCCGCCGTCCAGGTCGTCAGGCCGGGGGCGAGGGACGGCAGGGCCTCAGCCAGCGCCGCACCGATGCCGCCGCCACCCACGATCAGGGCGTGACCCTGCCAGTCGCTCCAGACCTGCTGCGACGCCTGCATCGGCTCATCCCGTTCCGGCATGGCGCATGATGGCCGTTCGCCGGAGGAGGGCCGCCTGCGCATCACCCTGCTGGGACGAGGGGCCTGGGGCAGCACGCTGGCCCGACTGTGGAGCGCCTCCGGTCACGAGCTGGCCGTGTGGTCGCGTCGCGATGGCGGCAGCGCCGCCGGCCTGCTCGCCGGCAGCGATCTGGTGGTGGCGGCGGTCTCGATGAGCGCCATTTCGCCACTGGGGCGTGAGCTCGCCCCCCATTGGCGCGAGGGGCTGCCGCTGTTGAGCTGCAGCAAGGGCATCGACCCCGAACGTCTGGGCACCGCCAGCCAGCTGTGGACCCACTGGCTGGGGCAGCAGCCCCTGGCGGTGCTCAGTGGTCCCAACCTGGCCGACGAGCTGGACCGCGGGCTGCCGGCCGCCAGCGTCATCGCCAGCGCCGACGCCGAACTGGCCCGCCACCTGCAGATCGCTCTGCGAGCCCCCAATCTGCGGCTGTACACCAACGACGACCCGATCGGCACCGAGGCCGCCGGCGCGCTCAAGAACGTGATGGCGCTGGCGGCCGGCATCAGCGATGGTCTGGGGCTCGGCGCCAATGCCAAGGCCTCGCTGCTGACCCGCGGACTGGCCGAGATCGCACTGGTGCTCGCTGCCCTCGGCGGCCAGCCCGCCACCCTCTACGGCCTCGCCGGACTGGGCGATCTGCTGGCCACGGCCAACAGCCCGTTGAGCCGCAACTACCGCTTCGGCGGCCTGCTGGCGGAGGGGCGCGATGAATCCGCCGCCCTGGCCGGGATCGGCGCCACGGTGGAGGGGCCCCGCACCGCCCGCGCCACCCTGCAGCTGGCCCGTGGCCGCGATCTCAGCCTGCCGATCTGTGAGCAGGTGGTGGAGCTTCTGGAGGGGCGCTGCGACGCCCGCACCGCCGTGCAGCGCCTGATGCAGCGCGACCCCCGCCCGGAAGCCCGGGGCTGATCCGCCCCCGGCCAGCCGAATCCCCTCTGCCGCCTGACGACACCGTGCCCGTTCCTGCCGAGACCGCCCGATCCCTTGACGGCCTGCCGGCGGTGCTGATCGAGGCCTTCAGCGAGCGCCCCTGCGCCGGCAACGGAGCCGCCGTGGTGCTGCTCGATCGTCCCCTCGACGACGGCTGGCTGCAGGGGCTGGCCGGCAGCCTGCGCCAGTCGGAAACAGCCTTCCTGCTGGAGAGGCAGGGCCAGTGGCTGTTGCGCTGGTTCACTCCCAGCTGCGAGGTGCCGCTCTGCGGCCACGCCACCCTGGCGTCCCTGCTGGCGCTGGCGCACTGGCGTCGGCTCGCTCCCGGCGAGGAGCTGCGCCTGCTCACCCGCAGCGGGGCGCTGGAGGTCCGCCTTGACCTGGGGTCCACCCGCCGCGGCAGCATCGATCTGCCCGGTGGTGTCCTGGAGCCGGCCGACCCTCCGGCGGCGCTTCGGGCACTGCTGCAGCGCCGCCAGCTGGGGGAGGCTCAGGGCTTCTGGACTTCGGCCCTCGGCTATGCCGTGGCGCTGCTGGACTCGCAGGCCCCGCTCGCGTCAGTGGCGTCGCTCGCCGCTGAACTCAGCGATGAGCTGGCCCGTGGCCTGGTGCTGATGAAGCCCCAGCCGGAGGTGGCGACCGGAGACGGCACCCCTGCCCTGGTGGCAGGACTGCCGGTGGACTATCAGCTGCGTTTCTTCGCCCCGGGACTGGGCATCGATGAGGATCCGGTCACCGGGTCGGCCCACGCCCTGGTCGCGTCCTGGTGGCAGAAGCAGCTGGGTCGCAGCCGCATCGTCGGATGGCAATGTTCCGACCGTCCGGGGGGGGTGGTCAGTGAGGCCCTTTCATCCGGCAAAATCCGCCTGTTTGGAGCGGGGCATCTGCTGTGGGACGGGACGCTGAACACCCAGACCCCGGTGGAGTCCGACGCTTCGGCATCCGCCTCCCCAGCAACGGCCCAGGCCGGGCCTCAGGCGGCCGCCTACGGCGCCTGGCAGGCCCTGCTGCCCGCCGGCTGATCCGCTCCCTGCGCCTGCATCCGGTGCTGCTCACCGCACCGCTGGCGGCCCTGGCTGTGGGTGCCGGCTTCGGAGCTCAGGCCCTGCTGCGCCCCGAGAGCCAGGACCGGGAGCTGCTGGAGGCCCTGATCGCCAGCCCTGCAACCCTGGCCACCACCTCAGCCGCGCCGGCGACCGGCACGACTGCTGCCGCCGCCTCTCAGCTGCCCTCCTCGCTGCAGGCCCAGCGCAACCCGTCCGCCACGACCGGCGACGGCGGCCTGGCCGAACCTCAGGCCGGTCCGACGGTGCCGCTTGAGATCCGCGTCGCCCTGCTGAAGCTGTCCAGCCAGCCCTCCCTGTCGGCCAGCGGGCCCTGGCGGCTCAGCGACCGCAACGGCCAGGTGCTGCGCAGCGGCAACGGTGGTGAGCCCGTCCCCTACCTGTCGCTGCTCACTCAGCACAGTGAGCTGTGGCTCGAGACGGTCTCCGGCGGCCGCCTCCAAGCCGATGCCCGCTCCTACGAGGGCCGTCTGCGCCTGCTGCGCGGTGATGGTGGCGTGCGCATCGTCAATCACCTCGATCTCGAGACCTACATCAGCTCGGTGGTGGGCGGGGAGATGCCCAGCAGCTGGAACCCCGAAGCCCTGCGCGCCCAGGCGGTGGCCGCCCGCTCCTACGCCATGGCCCACATGGCGCGGCCAGCCAGTGACCACTGGCACCTGGGTGACACCACCCGCTGGCAGAACTACGAGGGTCTCGGCAGCGTCACCGCGGCCACCCGCGCCGCCACCGACAGCACCGCCGGCGTCATCCTCAGCTACCAGGGCGGCATCGTCGAGAGCCTCTACGCCGCCACCCAGCAGATCGTCGACGAGGCGCACGGGCACCTGGGAGCCAGCATGAGCCAGACGGGTGCCCAGCAGCTCGCCTCCCAGGGCCTGCGCTACAACGAGATCCTCGGCCGCTACTACCGAGGCGCCTCGCTCGCGCGGCTGCAGGCCGGTGCGCGCTGAGCGCCACTGGCGCAGCGCCCTGGAGGTGTCCCGCCAGGCGCTTGCGTGCGGCGCCCTGGTGCCGCTGGAAACGCGTCTGATCAGCGATCCGGCGCTGAAACCCTTTCTGTTGCGCGAGCTCAGCGGCGCCCCGCCCCGCCATCTGCGGGCCGCCGGACCTCGCCCCAATCCCTTTCTGCCCTGGGACAGGCCTCTGCAGGTCGACCGCTTGCCGAGCGGGCATGTGCTGCTGCTCAACAAGTACCCGGTGCAGGAGGCCCACCTGCTGGTGATCACCCCCGACTGGCAGCCCCAGAGCGGCTGGCTGCGGGCGCTCGACTGGCAGGCGGTGGGCCAGGTGGCAGCCGACACCGGCGGGCTGTGGTTCTTCAACAGCAGCGCCACCGCCGGTGCCAGCCAGCCGCACCGGCATCTGCAGTTGCTGCCCCGTCAGGCGCAGCAGTCCAGCTGTCCATTGGCTCCGCTGCTGCTGGGCCAGCTGGCGGGCGAGCAGGAGCCATGGTCCTGGGCCTACCGGCTCAGCCGCCGCGCCGACCCCCTGGCAGGCAGCGACCTCGAGGCCCTGTATCGATCCCATTGCCGCGACCTTGAGCTGGGGGATCCCGAGCAGGACAGCGCACCGCGACACGCCTACAACCTGCTGTTCGATGACGACTGGTTCCTGACGGTGCGCCGCGAACGGGAACACCAGGCGGGCTTCAGCATCAATGGACTGGGGTTCGCAGGCTCCCTGCTGAGCACCGCCGGCTCCGATCGCGACTGGCTGCTGCAGCACGGTCCCTGGGCCCTGCTGGAGGCCGTCGCCACACCAGGTTCCGTGATTCCACGGTTGCGGCGGCTGGATTGATCAGGGCTCTGTGAAGGGAGAGGGACCGTCAGCAACGGCCCCACTCACCTGTTTCACCGTCCAGTTGATGACCAGCACCGCACCGCTCGGCCCCGGCGCCATCGAGCCCATGTCAGGCAGGCCCGCCAGCCGAGCCACGGCCAGGACGGCGGCCCTGCGCCGCCGCAACCGCCGCGTCGAGAGCCACCGGAACCTGGTGCGGCCGCTGGCCGTCCACTACGCCCGTCGCTGCCAGGAGTCCTGGGAGGATCTGCTGCAGGTGGGCCTGCTGGGCCTGATCCGGGCCGCCGAGCTGTACCGGCCCGATCAGGGCACCCCGTTCGAAGCCTTCGCCAGGCCCCACATCCGTGGGGCCATCCTTCACTATCTGCGGGACGAAGCGCCCAGTGTGCGGCTGCCGCGCCGCCAGGCCGAGCTGCAGGAGCGCCTGCAACGGCTCGAGCGTCAGCAGGGCTGGCAGGACAGCGGGGCCACGGCGGCCGGGCTCAGGCGTCACCTCGGCGTCGATGAGGAGCGCTGGGGCCTGCTCCAGCGGCACCGCCAGATGTGCAGACCGCTGCCGCTGGAGGACGCCAGGCTCGAGGAGCTGGCTGCGCCGCAGGAGTCAGAGGGGGAGGAGCGCCTTGTGGTGCTGCGGGAGCTGCTGGAGCGGCTGGATCCACGTCAGCGTCAGGTGGTCCGCCAGGTGGTGCTGGGCGGCTGGAGCTACCGACGCCTCGCCGCCCAGATGCAGATCAGTCCGATGACGGTGCAGCGGCTGCTGCACCGGGGCCTGGCCAGCCTGCGTCAGCAGCTGGAAGCCCGTGAGCTCAGGAAGGATCGGCCTGGCTGTCCCGCTGGATCTGGGACTCGAGCGTGCTGATCGCGGCATTGAGAGCCGCCAGCTGACGCTCCAGGCCATCGCGCCAGAAGCTGAGCATCTGCAGCTTGCGTTGCTGGTGGCGGCGGCGGAAGGCATTGCCGTCCTCGCCCCCCCTGCAACATCCCATCGGTGGCATCATGGTGCGGTTTGCTTCGGCAGCAGGTTCTAGCTACCACTCCGCGTTCGCCGGGAGTCAGCCCCACTGGTCCCAGATTCCCCCTGACTCCTGACGCCCTGCGCCCCCGCCAACCCAACCGCCGCTGGGCAAGGACGCCTCAAACCCCCGAGCTCTCCCCGACATTTCCCGCCGCTGAGCCCCCCGTCTCGACCAGACCATTTCCGGGTGGTGGCTCCCCTTCGATCAGTCCCCTTCCGCTGACCCTTTGCATACGGTTCGTCCCACAGCTGTTGTCCCCTGCCTGCTGGCGGTGGCGGTTGCAGTCAGCCCCAGCCTGCTGCCGGGGGCGGCCCAGGCCTACGTGGCTTTGATGAGCGGCCAGCGGGCCAGGTCCCTGAACGGAACCTTCAACAAGGTGCCGGTGCTGCATTCCAACCAGCCCGAGGAGGTGGAGGGGCCCGGAATCCTGATCAGCACCGCGCCGGGCAGGGCGGTCGCCGCCGAGACCGGCCAGGCCCTGGGCAATGCCGAATACACCTTCAACGGTGAGTTCGGGATGCACCTGCATCACAAGTACTTCCCCCCCAACCGCGCCTCGATCTCAGCGGCCGATCGGCGCGCTGAGCTGACGCTGGCGGCGATCCTGATCAACCCAGGGGTCAGGCCGGTGCACATCCGGTTTGACAACGGGGCCGTGCGCAACAGCTTCGAGGCTCCCTATCTCGCCAACAACCTGATGGGCGTCAAGCCGCTCGGCCCTCGTCCGTGGAACACAGGACCCGGGGATGCCACGGCCGTGCAGATGCTGCGTGGGCGTCTTGATGCCCGGCTCAGCGATGAGATCACGATCCCGGCGCGTTCACGCATCGTGCTGTTCCAGACCGCCCTGCCGGCGCTGGGGATCGCCAATGCCCTGCTGCGCGGCCGCAGCGACGGACCGTTCCAGATCGCTGTGGTGGCTGCCAAGAATCCACGGAGCGACGCCGACGTCCTGGCGGTGCTGGACAGCGGCAGGCTGGCCCCCGGGCGCGTCTACCTGAGTCGCATTCCCGAGATCAACAATCGCCGCATCTTTTCCCGGGTTGGTGGTGTGGCGATCGGCGATGCCTACAAGGCGTCCATCAGCCATGACCTGAGCAGCCAGGGGCCGCTGCATGTGCCGTTCACCAGCACCCATCGCCATGAGTTCGACACCGGTGATGTCCAGGTGAATCCCCTTGTGACGCGCATGCTCGACTCCTCGCTCGACAATGTCGGCACCTACGGCGTTCGCTTCGACGTCGACCTCAAGCTGCGTGGGAGCGGGCCGTACGAACTGGTGATGAGTCATCCATCGCCCAGCGGCGGTCGCGATTTCGTTGCCTTCCGCGGCTCGATTCAGATCCAGACCGAGGAGGGCCTGCGCGAGGTGCACGTGGGTCTGCGCTCTGGTCAGAGCCTGTCGTTGACGCAGCTGAATCTTCAGCCCAACCGCGACAATCCCGTGCGGGTGAGCATGGTGTACCCGGCCGATGCCACCCCTGGCCATCTGCTCAGCGTCGTCTCGGCCACACAGCTGGCGCAGGTGCAGGATCAGGAGCGCCGCCTGGCCCTGGCACGCAGTGCGGCTCCGGTCCGGCCAGCGCCTCCGCCGGGGCTGCCGGGAGCTGCCACCGCCGGCACCATTCCGCCAGCGGCGATTCAGGCACCGGCCGCACCACCACCCTTGCGCCTTCCGCCTCCCACCGCTCAGCCGTTGCGGCCACCGCCGTCGTTGTGGTCGCCGGCTCCCCGAGGCCAGGCTGCCCCCCAGAGTGGCGAGCCTCTGATCGAGCGCTACCGTCAGGCGGTCGAGATCCAGCGGCGGCTGATGCAGGGCTGGTCGCAGCCATGAGCCCGGCCTGACGGAGAGCATCCCTGTGGACGAGCCGGTCGCCAAGAGCTGGAAGCGCACCAGCGTCGAGTTACCGACCGCGATGATCGAGCAGCTCGAACAGCTGCGTCGTGAATGGGGCCTGCGCCATCGCGGCGCGGTGCTTGAGCGTCTGCTGCTGCAGATCTTCGATGCCGACGGCGAAGCGGCCCTGCCTGCCGATCTGGAGAGCGTCAGCCTGAGCGGCGGCGAGCCCCAGGAGCTCGACGACCAGGTGGCCCTGGTGTTGATCGGGCGCGGTGCCCTCGAACCCTTGCCGGCGGAACCGGCGGTCCCTCCCGGCAGTGAGCGTGGCGAGGTGAATCGCCGCACGGGCATCGACCTGCCCGGCTTTGTGCAGCGACGCGCACGGGAGATCAACAGGGGCCTGCGCACGCCGGTCGCTGATCCGCAGACCGCCGCGGTTCCGCCGTTGCGCCTGTCGGCGGAGGAACTCGAGCGGGCCCTGACGGAGGCCCGCGACCACTGGAGTCACCTGTACGGCCATGCGCCCAGCACCACTGTGCTGGAGAACGCGATGATCTGGTTGGCCCATGACATCTGGCCCCATTCCGATCAGAGCGACGGACGGCTGTTCACCTGGAGCGCTGCCTGCCATGTGATGCGCGATTTCGCTCCCTCCTGGAGCGACAGTCCGCCAAGCTTCGAGCGGGTGATGGTTGTGGCGGGGGTGCTGGAGGATCCCTTCAGCGCTTCCACCCTGGCGCTGCGCCTGCCGACGCTGATCCGCCGATTCGTGCAGCGCTTCCGCCGGCGCAGCCGCGGCACCTCGTTCCAGACCCTGGAACACACCATGACGCTGCAGGGCGCTCTCAAGCTGCTGCAACTACCCACCAATCTCGGCCAACGGTTGACGCTGCGTCAGATCCGTGAGGCTTATCGCGAGATGGCCCTGAGCCACCACCCTGATGCCGGCGGCTCCGCCGAAGCGATGCGGCGCATCAACGAGGCTTACCAGCTGCTCAAGGAGCTGTATCGACAGCACGGCCAGAACCATTCAGCGTGATCGACTGTCTCAGCCTTATCTTATGTCGGGACTCAGCAAAAGTCCTAGACGAGACAAATGCGGCAATGGCAATCGTGATCGGACCGATCGGTGTCTCCGGTCGTCTGTCGCTCGCCGTGTGAACCAAGGCCCCGTGTCCTGCCATTCGCGGCAAGGGCCCGATCGCCGAGCCATGCTCGCGCTCGCCGGTGCAGAAGCTCGCGAACCTCTGATCCATTTGTCTCAGCTGAGACCATGACTGACCCACGGAGTAAGTCGCAGATGGGACGGTAGCGACAGATAAGGCCACAGGCCAGCCTGCTTGGATCCGGGAGACTGGCTGGGCCAGAGCCATCAAATCAAGGCGACACGGGTGAGAGGTGAGCACCCGGGTCGGCTGCAGCGGCGCATGGCCAATCCCCTGCAACTCGACCTGGACTCAGTCCTCGACGCATCGTGCGTCTTATCTGCGCCCTGAGAACTGCAATTTTCTGGCGATTTCAGCTGCAGCGCATGATCAGGGACTCAGGCTTCTGCGGTGGCTTCGCCGATGTCATGTCCGCCCACAGGGACCTGAGCAGGTTGTCCATGGGCGCTGGGCTGGCCATGGACAGGGTTGTCCAACTCTGCAGACCCTTTGCAGTAACTGGCTCTGGAGACCCTGCGTATCTGCTTTAGACACAGGTACGCAAGGCGCTCCGGGCGCCCGTAGCTCCCTGTGCGGCCTCCTCGACAGGGCCGCGAACCCTGGTCGCGACGCCTCAGGCAAGGCCATCGCCGCCTGAATCAAGCCGGCCGGGATGGCTGGACTGGTCGGACTTGTCCCCAGAGCATGGGCCAGGTCAAGGTCGCAATGGGCTGATGGAATCGACAAACGCCATCCAGTGTGTCCCGCGTCAGACTCGTCATGGGTCTCATTGCGGGATCTGGAAGGGTCTTTAGAGACGCGTCCTTGCCTTTGACAGGGATTGTTCGGAACAGCCTGGGCCTCTCGCCACGCAACTCGCCATGAATCATGACGGCTGTTCAGCTCTGAAGGATCACTGCTGATGCCGACACGCGGTGTGCATTGCTGGCATCGGATCAGCTGATCTGCCCGGGCGCGTCAATGGGCTGCTTCTCCTGGGCAGCCGGGCCCGTGCAGAACCTTCGAGCACCATCCGGTCTTCTGTCGCGTCCGAGTCGCATGATCAGACTAGAGATGGGACTGTTCTGGGTCTCATGGGCCCTCAGGCGGGACCTGTCGCGACAGTGTCGATCGATAGCTCAAGCATCAACCGCTGGACGCCCTGGAGGCGACATGATCGAGTCGGGGGCAGGCGAAGGACCCGACAAAGGTCACCACCAGAACGATCCATGGTGTCGCAGTTGAATCGCACTCACAGACCAGTGAATGGACCGATGTGGGACTCCTGAGACCCTCTCAGTGGTGAGTCGTGGTCAGGCGTGCGCTCTGTGGCTGATCCATGCAACAACAGGACAGGCGAGTCCCGGCCCGACGGGGCCAGCCCCGGCGCATGGGCACTACGCGCTGTCTTGGCTGTCTCGTACATGTTGCGTTATGAGTCTAGCTGCGGGATCCATCTGAGAATAGAGAGACTCCTCTCGTCAGTATTCGCTGCTGAGCAGGGGTCTGCCGAACAAAAAGCGGCCCTTGCAGGCCGCTTCTACGCCAGATAGCTGGCGGGCAATGCAGGAGGAGCAGTCCTGGAGGCTGCCACCGATCAGGTGGTGGTCTGCATGCCCTGGATCAGGAAGTCGAAGTAGGGAGCGGCCAAGGCAGCATCCTCGGCATTGAGCAGATCGAGCGACGCATCCTTGAGAGTGCGCATCGCCTCCACCATGCCCGGCATCGGCACGCCCAGGCTGTTGTACATCTCGCGGGCACCCACAAGGCCGATCTGCTGGATCAGCTCGGTGCTGCCGGCCAGCACTCCATAGGTGACCAGCCGCAGGTACCAGCTGTAGTCACGCAAGCACTGGGCCCGCTGCTTCTGGCCGAAGGCGTTGCCGCCCGGGGCCACGTATTCAGGCTTGCGCGTGAACAGCTGCTTGGCCGCTTCGTTGACGATCTTCTTCTCGTTCTGCGTGAGAACACGGATCACCCCCAGGCGGCGACTCCCACCTCCCAGGAAATCCACCATCGAGCGCAGCTCGCCACCGGTGGGATAGCGGAGCTGATCATCAGCCTGGAGGATCAGATCGCGAACGACGCTCATGGCAGCGACCACAGACCGGCGCATCCTATCGAGCGCCAACTGCCGATCCCTGTCTGCCGGGGAAGGTGTAACGCCCGTTTGCACGCGCGCCGATAGGGTTCAGATCACAGGAGGAGGGGCGGCGTCATGGAGCAGCAGGTGGAGCGCACGATGGCCGATGGCTCGCCGGAGGCGGAGCTGGAGGTTCTGATCACCGATCTCGACCGTCAGGGACGCGGCATCGCCCGTCATGACGGTCAGGTGCTGTTCATCGAGGGCGCGCTCCCCGGCGATCAGGCCGTGGTGCGTCTGGAGACGAGGCGTCGCGGTCAGCTGACGGCCCGGTTGCTGGGCCTCAGCCAGCCGTCGCCCCAGCGCCGCCGTCCTCCCTGCATCCTTGCGGACCACTGCGGCGGCTGCAGTCTGCAGCCGTTCGCTGCCGACGCTGAGCAGCAGTGGAAGCAGGAGCTGGTGCGCCAGACGCTGCTGCGCATCGGCGGCCTGGAGCCAGCGATGCTGCCGCTGTTGGTCTCCAGCGATGAACTCGGCTACCGCAACCGGGCGATCATTCCGCTTGAGCGCCGCGAGGACGGCAGTCTGCGGGCCGGCTTCTACCGGCGTGGATCCCACAGGATCGTCAACATGAATCGCTGTCCGGTGCTCGATCCGCGCCTCGACGCGCTGATTGCGCCGCTCAAGGCGGATCTCGAGGCCACGGACTGGCCGGTCGATCGTCATGGCAGCGCCGGCGGCGGCCTGCGCCATCTGGCCCTGCGGGTCGGCCAGCACACCGGCGAACTGCTGATCACCCTGATCGCCAGCCACGCCGATCTGGATGGACTGGAGGAGCAGGCCGAGGCCTGGATGCAGCGCTGGCCGGATCTGGTGGGCGTCACCCTCAACCTGCAGCCCCGGCCGACGAATCAACTGTTCGGTGCCGAGACGCGCTCTCTGGCGGGCCGCGACTGGCTGCACGAGCACTTCGCCGGGCTGGTCCTGCAGATTGCCTCGGACACCTTCTTCCAGGTGCACACGCGCCAGGCCGAACGGCTGTTGCCGCTGCTTGAGGCAGCCCTGCCGCAGCCGGCCGGCCGCCTGGTGGATGCCTACTGCGGCATCGGCACCTACTCGCTGCCGCTGGCCCGCCTCGGCTGGCAGGTGCTCGGGCTGGAGCAGCATCCAGGCTCCGTGGCCCTGGCCGAGCGCAACGCCGTGCTGAACGGTCTGGCGGATCGTTGTCGCTTCCAGACCGCTGATGTGGCGGTCGCCCTGGATGCCGTTCTGCCCGACGCGCAGGTGCTGCTGCTCGACCCCCCCCGCAAGGGACTCGATCCACGGGTGCTGGCCGCGATTGCGGCCTGCCCGCCCCAACGGCTGCTTTATCTCAGCTGTGATCCGGCCACGCTGGCCAGGGACCTGCGCCAGCTGTGCAGCGACGGCTATCGGCTGATCAGCGTGCAGCCGATCGATTTCTTCCCGAACACCACCCACGTGGAAAGCCTGGCGCTGCTGGAGCGAAGCTTCTGAGTCCGTCGCAGGGCCGCATGGCAGCCAGCCGGATGACGCCGCCGCCGCGGCAGACGTCCTGAGGCAAACGCAGGGATCGGCACCGCCGCGGCGGACGCGACGGGGCCGGGGCAGACCCAGCGGCTCGGGTCAGCTGCGCAGGCGTGCGCCGAACTGCTTCTCGAGACTGGCGCGAACCTTGTCGTGGGCCTTCTGCACCTCTTCATCGGTGAGGGTGCGGCGCTCGTCGCGGTAGCGCAGCCGGAACGCCTGGCTGCAGGAGCCGGCCTCCACCTGACTGCCGCTGTAGCGATCCACCAGCTCCACCTGCTCCAGCAGCGGCTTGCCGGCCTTGCGGATCGCCTGCAGCAGGGCGGCCGCTGTCGTCTCCTGGGGCACCACCACCGCCAGATCGCGCTCCGAGGCCGGCACCACGGCGAAGGGCCGGAAGGCAGGCTGCCAGCGGTTGCGCCGGGTGGCGGCGCTGAGCAGCGGTTTCAGCTGCAGTGCGAACAGATAGGTGGCATCGGGCAGATCAAGCGCCTCGGCCTGGGCGGGATGCAGCTGGCCGAACCAGCCGGCCGGGCGGCCCTCAAGCACCAACTGGGCGCAGCGACCCGGATGCAGCAGTCCAGGCTCAGCCAGCGCCGCGTCACCGGGTCGGTCCTCGATCGGCAGCGTCAGCGGTGCCAGGGCGGCCTGCAGCACGCCACGGGCCTCGAAATAATCCGGGCAGCGGGGCTTGCCGCTGCTGCTCCACAGCTCGGAGCGCCGCTCACCGGCAAGCACCCCGACCAGCAGGCTCTCCTCTCGCGGCAGATCCCCTGTGGGATGAAACACCTGGCCGATCTCGAAGCCCCAGAAACCGACCTGGGACGCCTGCAGATTGCGCCGCGCCGCCTGCAGCAGTTCGCCATGCAGGGTGTCGCGCAGGTGGCCGTAGTCCGCCAGCAGAGGGTTGGCCAGCGGCACGCGCGTCTCAGCGGCCTCCACCAGCGTCAGCGAGCAGCACTCCTGCAGACCGGCGGCCGCCAGGGCGCGCCGCAGCCGCCGCTCCGCCTGCTGCTCGGGCGACAGCCCCCCCGGCTCAAGCGGATCGGGCAGGTGGGCTGAGAATTGGTCGTATCCGACGAGCCTGGCGACCTCCTCGATCAGGTCCACCTCGCGGCGCAGATCAACGGCCCGCTCCGGGGGCACCGTCACCAGCCAGCCGTCCTCGCTGGGTTCCAGGCCGCAGCCCAGGGCCGCCAGGGTGGCCTCGATGCGCTCGTCGGGCAGATCCTGCTCCTCCTCATCAATCAGCACCGGGCCGAGCAGGTTGTGCAGCGCATCGCGCCGCAGCGCCAGAGGCGGCAGCTCCGCTTCGCTCCGCTGCTGCAGCCAGCGTCCCTGAACCGTGGCACCCGCCAGCTCCCGCAGCAGGGCCACGGCCCGGTCAGAGGCCGACAGCGTGACCTGACGGGGCAGACCCTTCTCAAAGCGGCTGCTGGCTTCGCTGCGCAGGCCGACGCTGCGGGCCGAGCGGCGCACCGCCTGCGGCGCGAACACGGCCGCCTCGAGCCAGATCGCCGTCGTCGTGTCCGTCACCGAAGCGTCCAGCCCCCCCATGACGCCGGCCAGGGCGATCGGCTGATCGGCGTGGGTGACCAGCAGGGCGTCCTCATCGAGCTGCCGCTCTTCGCCATCGAGCGTGGTGAAGCGTTCGCCGCTGCGGCCGTTGCGCAGACCGACGCGGCCGGGATCGGCCTTGCCGCCGGCAGCGCGGGCCAGGGCGTCGCGGTCGAAGGCGTGCAGGGGCTGCCCCGTTTCCAGCATCACCAGATTGGTGATGTCCACCACGTTGTTGATCGGCCGCAGACCGGCGCGCTGCAGACGCTGCTGCAGCCACTCCGGTGAAGGGGCCACGCTCACCGCCTCGAGAGCGGTGAGGCTGAACAGGCCGCCCTCCTCCATGCGCGCCAGGTCCTCCGGCGCGGCAGGCAGGGGCTGGGCCGGAGCTGCCTGCGGAAGTTGCGTGAAACGGGTGGTGCCGCCGCAGAGAGCTGCCACTTCGCGGGCGATGCCGCGCATCGACAGACCGTCGGGCCGATTGGCGGTGATCGCCAGTTCCAGCACCTGATCATCCAGTCCCAACGCCGGCCCCACCGATTCACCCACCGCCGGCAGCTGCGCCAGCAGATCATCGAGAACCGCGATGCCGCTGCTGCTCTCGGCAAGCCCGAGCTCCTGCAATGAGCAGATCATCCCGCTGCTGGCCACACCGCGCAGCTCGGCCGGCTTGATCGTCAGTCCCACGGCCGGCAGGGTGCTGCCCACCAGCGCCACGGGCACGTGGATACCGGCACGCACGTTGGCGGCACCGCAGACGATCTGTAGCCGTTCCCCGCCGCCGACCCGCACCTGGCAGACGCTCAGCTTGTCGGCGTCGGGATGCGGCTCGCGCGCCTCGACGTAGCCGACCACCACACCTGCGGCCCGGGCGGAGAGATCCTCGATCTCCTCGACCTCGAAGCCCGCGATCGAGAGGCGTTCCGCCAGCTGGACGGGCTCGAGCTGGGCTGGCTCCACCTGCACCAGTTCCCGCAGCCACTGGAGCGAGACCCGCATCAACCCATTGCCAAATGAGGGGAGATCCTAGGCAGCGGCCTGCTTGCCGCCTCTGCGATGGGGAGGGTCAGGCGAGGAGGTATGGTGCTCGTTCAACCTCGTTTCGCGCAAGCGGCGCAACGTCCTTCCCAAACCATGGCCAAGAACAAGGGCGTCCGGATCGTGATCACTCTCGAGTGCACCGAATGCCGGTCCAACCCCGCCAAGCGATCTGCTGGTGTGTCTCGCTACACGACCCAGAAGAATCGCCGCAACACCACCGAACGGCTGGAGCTGAAGAAGTTCTGCCCCCACTGCAACAGCTCGACTGTCCACAAGGAGATCAAGTGATCGCGGCGGCTTGCAGCCGCCCCCACCGATCTCCTCTCGCTGTCGTTTCCGTTCCACCGTTCCCCGCCTGACATGTCCAGCTCCTTCTTCAAGAAGCGTCTTTCACCGATCAAGCCCGGTGATCCGATCGATTACAAAGACGTCGATCTGCTCAAGAAGTTCATCACCGAGCGCGGCAAGATCCTGCCCCGTCGTC
>CAYNGR010000033.1:0-5091 GCA_964396755.1 uncultured Cyanobium sp.
CAGCACATCGATCGAGCCCCACTGCTGCTGCACCGTCTGGAACACCGCCTCGATCTGGGCCGGCTCCTGCACGTTGAGCGGCTCGAAGATCGTCGGGGCCAGCGGTGCGGTGAGCTCACGCACCTTGCCCTCGAAGCGTCCCTTCTCATCGGGCAGATAGGTGACCCCCAGCTCGGCCCCGGCGGCATGCAGCTGCTGAGCGATGCCCCAGGCGATCGACTTGTTGTTGGCGATGCCGGTGACCAGGGCCTTCTTGCCGCGCAGATCGAGAAGCATGGAGAGGGCGCCGGATCCGGCGCGGGGAGTCAGGTCGAGGGATTCTCCCGCAGCGGGGGGCGCCGCCCTCCGTCGGCGGGCGGCGGCTCCAGCGGTGCCGAGCGGCTCCAGGCAGGCTGGGAATCTGTGAAGGAAGCTCGATGACCCTGGGCATGGCAGCGGATCAGGCATCCCCCTTCCCCGGCGGCCGCCGCGAGGCCGAACGGCGGCTGGCACAGATCGATCCGGGCCGCTACGCCGCGACGCGAAACCACCTCGACGGCGCCGTCACCCGCCTGTCGCCCTACATCCGCCATGGGGTGCTGACGCTCGCAGAGGTGCGCGAGGCGGTGTTCGCACGCCTGCGGCAGCTGCAGCCGCCGCCCAGCGCCGTGCAGGGCGATCTGTTCGGCGGCGAGGGCGCAACGCAGGGCTGGAGCCCGGCCCAGCGCAAAGCCGGCGAGAAGCTGATCAATGAGCTGGGCTGGCGCGACTACTGGCAGCGGCTGTGGATCCGGCTGGGCGACGGCATCTGGATCGACCGCGAACCGCTCAAGACCGGCCATCCCGCCGCCAGCTACGCGCCGGAGCTGCCCGCCGATCTGGCCTCCGCCAGCACCGGCCTGGCCTGCATCGACAGCTTCGCCAGCGAGCTGATGGGCACGGGCTGGCTGCACAACCACGCCCGCATGTGGCTGGCTGCCTATGTGGTGCACTGGCGGCGCGTGCGCTGGCAGGCCGGCGCCCGCTGGTTCCTGAGGCACCTGCTCGACGGCGATCCCGCCAGCAACAACCTCAGCTGGCAGTGGGTGGCCAGCAGCTTCAGCCACAAGCCCTACGTCTTCAACCGCACCAACCTGGAGCGCTTCAGCAGCGGGCGCCATTGCCACAGCTGTCCGAAGGCCCTGGCGGGCTGCCCATTCGAGGCCAGCTACGAGGACCTGCAGGCGCGTCTGTTCCGGCCCCACGATCCGCGCAGCGATGCCGGTGCGCCAGCGGCCGGCAGCACCCCGCCGGCGCCGGTCGCTGCCGGCAGCGCTGACGGCACTCCGCTGCGCCAGCCACTGGTGTGGGTGCATGGCGAGGCGCTGGGACCCGCCAATCCGGCTCTGCGGGCCCATCCACAGGCAGCGGCGCTGTTTGTGTTCGACACCGAGCTGATCACCGGACACACCGCCACCAGCGGCGGGATCCCGGCTGCCGGTGCAGGGGCGGCCCCGCTGGCCCCCCAGCGCCTGCACTTCCTGCGCGAGTGCCTGGCGGAGCTGCCCGTGCAGGTGGCCGAAGGTGACGTGGCCGGCGAGCTGCTGGCGGCGGCGGCAGCGCGAGGCTGCGACGGCATCGTCACCAGCCGGGCGGTGGATCCGCGCTTCGCCCTGCTCGCCAGCCGCCTGAGCCGGCAGCTGCCGCTGCACATCCTCGACCCGGAGCCGTTCGTCGACCTGCCCCTGCTGGGGCCTGGCTCACCCGACCTGGGCCGCTTCTCGCGCTACTGGCGCCGGGCGGAACCGCTGGTGTGGGGGGAGACGCGCCACGCCGGCCCTGCCGGGGAGCGGCGCGGGCGAGCGAGGCGGCGGGCGGGCAGCTGAAGCCCAGACCGCCTGGGGACAGCGGCAGGCCCTCGCTGCACAGCGGCCGGGGGCTGTCAGGGCGACCGCCAGCGCCCGAACAACGGCAGCAGAGCCAGCTCCCCGTCACGCGCGGATTGTTCATGCACGAGTCCCGCCTTGACGTGCTGTTCCGCCTCCGCCAATGCCGTCGGCTTGGCCATGGCGCCGTTGCAGGAATCACAGACGGTGGTGAACAGGCTTCCCCTCTCGTGTTGATCAGCCGTCTGCACCAGCCAATCACGATCGATCCCCTGTCCTGTCGGAGCCCATTCCGGCCGCGAAGACGCCTGCGCCGTATCGCCTGGAAGCCTCGCGATTCAGTGCTACGTTCCAGCCTGATGAGCCGCTGACGCAATGATCAGAAGCGCAGGATTGAGCGCTGCCGCTGTTGCTCTGCTCACGATCGTTGCGGGCCATGCGCAGGCGCAATCGATCACCAAGGTCGGAGCCTCCAGCCTGATCCCCACCTCACCCTGCTGGCTGTTCAAACGACAACAGCCCGGCGGCTGCAAGCTCAGACAAGCCAGCGCCCTCGTCGACGGCCGCCAGACCGTCCTGTATGAACTGGCCTCACCCTCAGGGACGGATCTCGCCTGGGCCCGCCTGTCAGGTCCGGGTTGCCAGCAGATCGTTCAGATCCGCCAGGCAGGCCGCTGGCAGCGCGGTCGGTGGACCTGCGACAGGGAGGGCCTGATCGTGCTGACCGACGCCCAGAAGCGCGAGCTGTTCAAGATGCCCTGGGGCTATTAGGCGACTCAGCCTCCAGCCCCGCCAACCCATACGCCACCGCCACCGCCACCGCCACAGGATCACCCTGCGCCGAGACAGGCCCGCTGCCGCGACCCTCTGGCCTTCCACTCCATGAGGAGCGCATGGCCCGCGTCCTGGAGTTGCTCATGGCTTCACCGGACGTCAAGGAGACGAAGCGCGCCAAGGGTGATTTCCGCGGCCTGCGGCTCTCCGACCCGACCCACCGTTCCAGCAGGGATGGGAGGCCAGGCTGTTCCGCAAGTCCGCTGTACCGGGGCCGACCGCAGCGATCCGGGCCACTGCCTTATCGAGAACTGCCTTATCGAGAACCGCCTGATCGAGAACTGCCTGATCGAGAAGCGCCGCATGGAGAAGCGCGATGGTCTGGTGGTGGCCAGTGATGTGACGCCGGCGGACGGCTGTGGGGAGCAGGCGACGGCCGTGCGGATGGTGCGGGCTCTGCCGGGCGCACCTGAAGACGCTGGGAGCCAACAAGAAAAGCGTCTCAGGCACACCAGGCCGGCCTGCCGCTCAGCCCCCCGCGGCTGCCGGGCCAGACTTGGCCGAGCCGCCCGTTGCGGTCTGCCACCGGTGCCGATGCCCACGTTCAAGGACCTGGAGTTCGACACCTGGCAGCAAGGCGCCGCGGCCTATGACCGGCTGTTCGGGGCGGTGACCCGCGCCGCGATCGCGCCGGCCCTCGACGCTCTGCAGCTGTCGGCCGGCACACGGCTGCTCGATGTCTGCTGCGGCACAGGCCACACCGTGGCGGCAGCTCTGGAGCGGGGTGTGGCGGCCACCGGCGTCGACCTGGTCCCGCAGATGCTGACCCTGGCCCGCCGGCGCGCCCCCTCCGGCACGTTTGTGCTGGGCGACGCCGAAACGCTGGACGATCCGGCGCTGGCCTTCGCTCCGGGCAGCTTCGATGCCGCCTCCTGCCTGTTCGGCCTCAACCATCTGCCCGATCAGGAGCGGGCCGTGGCGCAGGTGCTGCGCCTGCTGCGGCCAGGCGGCCGCTATGCCCTGACGATGTGGTGCCCGCCGGGGGCCTCGACGTTCCACGCCGTGATCCAGGAGGCGATCGCCTGCCACGGCCGCACCGACCTGCCCACCCCGATCACGACCGAAGCGCCGCGGCTGCGTTACGCGGATCCGCAGCTGTGCCGCGACCTGCTGCTGGCCGCCGGCTTCGAGAGCCCCGAGCTGCAGGAGCTGCCGCTCGCCTTCGATCTCGACTCCGCGCGCACCGTGCTGGAGCTGGCGGCCACCTCGCCACGGGTGTCGCTGCTGCTGGCGCAGCAGAGCGCCAGCGACCGCCGCCGGATCGAGGAGGCCATCGTCGAGGGGGCCCTGGCCCACCGCCGCGGCGATCGCATCCAGCTGCCGATCCCGGCCCTGCTGGTGGTGGCCCGCAGGCCGGCATGAGCGCGGCGCCCCCCTCCGCTTCAGCCGCCGGCGGCCCGCCCGTGGCGGCCGGCTGGCTGACGCCCAGGCCCTGGCGGCTGCAGGACAGACCACCCAGCCCCGGGGCCCCCGGCAGCAGCGAGGCGCCGCCACTGCTGCTGCTGCTCGATCGCCGCCAGCCGCTGCCGCCGGAGCTGTCGCAGGAGCTGAACGACGCTCTGACGCCTGAGGAGCGGCGACGCCGTGACGCCTACCGGCTGACGGACGACCGCGAACGCTTCCTGCTCGGCCGCGGCGGCCTCAGGCGGCTGCTGGGCGACTGGCTGGGCCTGGCGCCGCAGGCGGTGCCGCTGGCGACGGGGCCCCGCGGCAAGCCCTGCTGCCCGGCGGGGCCAGCGTTCAACGTCAGCCATTCGGGCGATCTGATCCTGCTGGCTGTGCACCCCTGCCGTCCCGTCGGGGTGGATGTGGAGCGGCTGCGGCCGGCGCTGAACTGGCAGGCGATCGCCCGGCGGATGCTGACGCCGGCGGAGCTGGACAGGATCAACAGCCTGCGCGAGCCGGAACGCCCGCAGGCCTTTCTGACCAGCTGGTGCCGGCTGGAGGCGCGGCTCAAGGCACGCGGTGACGGCCTGGCCGGCCGGGGGCGACTCTGGCGCGAGACGGTGACCCCCGCCGCAACCGACGCCCCCTGCGGCGCGGCGGCACCCGGCGGCGATCCCCGCACCCCCGCTCGGCCCCTGCCGACCCGGGCCCAGCCAGGCGGTGAGTCGACGGCCGCGCCACGCCAGCCCGAAGCGCTCTGGGACGTGTCGATACCCGACGGCTACCGGGCCGCCGCCGCCCTGGCCGCCAGCGGCTGAAGCCCGAGCGGCGGCCAGCTCGACGCGGCGGCCGCCTCAACCCGGCAGCTGTCGGCCTCCGCAGCCATCCGGCAGGCAACGATCCGCCACCAGGCGTCCGCTCGCAGCCATCCACCGACACACCAGCCAGCAGAGCCGGAGCCGCCAGTGGAGCGGACAGATCAGAGCCCCTCTGGTCCGGCAGCCTCCAGGACCCGCGCGACAGCCAT
>CAYNGR010000033.1:5191-21909 GCA_964396755.1 uncultured Cyanobium sp.
GGAACAGCCTTTCCCAGGGAACAGCCGTGGCCCGAGCGACAGCCATGACGATTGGCGCGGCGGGAGGCAAGGGCTCATGGGGTGGCCGCGGGCCTCGAGCGGCTCTGAGACGTGCACAAGTCAGCAGGCCATCGCCAACGCATCTGAGACGGGTACCGTCCGCAGGCTGTCGCGAGCGCCAGCGCCGTCGCCACGCTCTGCCGCGCCCCGGCGCCCGTGCAGCTGTTGCCAAGCCCGGGCACCCCGGGCCCACGGAGCGCTGCCGCTGAGACGCCGTCAGCAGGTCCACAGACGATCCTCAGGGCCCCGGCGCCTCGGTCGGCAGCGGCCGGTCGATCAGATCCTCGGGACTGAGCGGCTGGCCCAGCAGGCGCTTCTCGGCCCGGCGCACGGCCGTGGGGTGACTGAGCAGATGGCGCTCCTCCAGCCGCAGCGGTGACGACGGACGGAACTCCGCGGCGGAGCGGGGCGGCTCACTCCACAGGAAGGCCCGCTGCGGGGCGACGCGGCGGCAGACGGAGGCGAACAGCCGCTTCAGCTGCCAGCGCACCTCACCGCGTGCCATCGCCCCATAGAACTCATCCCGCGGCGCCCTGCCGCCGGCCACGGGTAGGGGCCCATCGCCGCCCCGCAGGCGCGCCGCATCGGGGTTCCAACGGGGCCGGCAGATGCCGGGCCGGCTGGTGTCGGGATCGAGCCAGATCTGCAGGCCCTCCCCGCCGGGGCGGGTCACCACCGCCAGTGCATCGTCAGGGTGCTGGCGCGGCAAGGGAAACACCCGGCCGCTGGAGCGCTGCGAGGCCGGCTGGCAGCCGACCAGCAGCAGACTCAGGCCGAGCAGCGCCGCAGCCAGGGGCCGCCGCCGACCGCGGGCTGCAGCCAGCCATGGCGCCATCTGCCCTGCGGCCCGGAGCCTCGGCTGCGAGCCCGTGCGGCTGCGGCGAACGCCTGAGCGGCATGGCCGCTCCCCCTGCCGATGCGGCCGCGGAAACCAGGGAATGGCAGCGGGGGGGCGCACCTCAACGGGCTCGCGACTGCGGCCATGATCGGAGCTGACCTCTGCCACCGGCCCCGCGGCGGGGCGGTGCCCGCAATGGCCCTGACCCCCTCGACGATGCTGCCCCTCGGCTCGCCCCTGCCGCTGGCGCTGCTGCTGCAGCAGCTGCAGCCCGTCTGCGGCGGCGCACTGGACCCGGCGGCCCTGGCCGGCCGGCCGGTGCTGCTGCTGTTCCTCTGCCCCCACTGCCCGTTCGTGCATCACATCCAGCCGGAGGTCGGGCGTCTGGCGCGGGACTACGGCGATCTCGTCGCCCTGATCGGCATCAACAGCAACAGCACGCTCACCCATCCGCAGGACGGCCCCGACGGCATGCGCCAGCAGGCCGAAACCCAGGGCTGGTCCTTTCCCTATCTGCAGGACGTCGATCAGCAGGTGGCCGTGGCCCTGCAGGCCGCCTGCACCCCCGACCCGTTCCTGTTCGACGCCGATCACCGGCTGGCCTACCGGGGCCAGCTCGATGGCAGCCGCCCCGGCAACACCATCGCCAGCGACGGCCGCGATCTGCGCGCCGCCCTCGACGCCGTGCTGGCCGGCCGTGCCCCGGCGGAGCCTCAGCAGCCCTCGATCGGCTGCAACATCAAGTGGCACCCGGGCCGGGAGCCGGCCTGGGCCCGCTGAGCCCGGACGGCGCGCGATCCCGCGCTGGTCGCGCCGGGGCCGCACAACGTTCAATGCGAGCGTTCGGGAATCCTCACCTCGGCGTTATGGTGGCGCCCATGCAAGTGCCCCCCTTCAGCCTCGGCGAGCAACTGCGGCAACTCGGTGACGCCCTGGACTCCGCCGTTGTCGACGTGCTGCGCAGCGGTCAGTACATCGGCGGGCCGGTGATCGCCGCCTTCGAGAGCGCCTTCGCCACGGCCACCGGCACCCCCCACGCCATCGGCTGCAACAGCGGCACCGACGCCCTGATCCTGGCGCTGCGCGGCCTGGGAATCGGCCCCGGCGATGAAGTGATCACCTGCTCGTTCAGCTTCTTCGCCACCGCCGAGGCGATCAGCGCCGTGGGCGCCACGCCGGTGTTCGTGGATGTCGATCCGGAGACCTATCTGATCAACCTCGATCAGATCGAAGCAGCGATCACCCCCGCCACCCGTGCCCTGCTGCCGGTGCACCTGTTCGGCAGGCCGGTGGACATGGAGCAGCTCTGCGCTCTGGCCTCGGCCCACGGCCTCAAGGTGGTCGAGGACTGCGCCCAGGCCACCGGGGCCAGCTGGAACGGCCAGCCGGTGGGCAGCTGGGGCGACGCCGGCTGCTTCAGCTTCTTCCCCACCAAGAACCTCGGCGGCGCCGGCGACGGCGGCGCCGTCGTCTGCCGCGACCCGGAGCTGGCGCAGCGGATGCGCGAGCTGGCCGTGCACGGCATGCCGCGCCGCTATCTGCATACATCGCTGGGCTACAACAGCCGCCTCGACGCGCTGCAGGCAGCCGTTCTGAATGTCAAGCTGCCGCACCTGCCGCGCTGGGTGGAGGCCCGCGGCCGCATCGCCGATCGCTACCAGCGCGAGCTGTCCGGCCTTGAGGGCATCGCCCTGCCGGCCGAGGGCTGCGACGGCCACAGCTGGAACCAGTTCGTGCTGCGCGTGCCCGCCTGTCCGGCCCACAGCCGCGCCTGCGACAGCGGCTGCGACACCCCCTCCTGCAGTGCCTCGGCCGACAGCGCCAGCTACGGCCTGCCCGAGGCCCGCTGCCGCGACTGGCTGCAGGAGCGTCTGCGCGAGGCCGGCGTCAACACAATCATCTATTACCCGATTCCGATTCACCGCCAGCCCGCCTACGCCGATCTCGGCTATGCGCCGGGCTCCCTGCCGGTGACCGAGCGCCTCTGCACCGAAGTGCTCAGCCTGCCGATCTTCCCGGAGCTCACGGGCGAGCAGCAGCAGCGCGTCGTGGAGGTGCTGCGGGCGGTGCTGCAGGTCAACGCGGCGGCTCCCCTGCCGGTCTGACGGGCGCAGCGGCGCAGCGGCAGAACTGAGCCTGCGCGACCCGGCCGCCAACCCCCGCCGCCAACCCTGCCGGGCCGAAAGTGCTGGGCAAGCAGTCCTGCGCGGCGATGACAGCACGGCCCCGATCGAGACGACTGGCGTGGCGGGCAGCAGGAGTGATCCCGAGCCGCTCAGCTGGGACGGACCGAGCTCAGGCCGAGCACACGACGCAGGCCCGCCTTCATCTTCAGGTATTCGAAGTTGCTGACCACGCAGACATCACCGGGCTGAATCAGATCGGCGAGCCGCTGCAGCGCCTGAGACTCAGCACCGGCCTCATGGATCACAGGCGCCTGTTCAGCGAGACTGCGGATCCCCTCAGCCAGAAGCCTGGGGACCTCAGCCGAGGAGTTACGCCCCTGGCGCTGATCCGTTGACGCACAGATGACGTGGTCAAAGCCCCAGGCCGCCCGACCCATCGCCCTCAGGATGTCATCGGGCCGTTGGTCGTAGTCCACAACGAGCAGGATGCGCTGCCCCGTCGTGCCGGCCCGTTTCCGTTGGCTGTAGATCGAGAGAGACTCCATGGCCTCCACGGAGCCGGCCTTCATGAGGACAATTCGATAGGGCTCCGCCACAAACAACTCAAACCTCCCCGGCAGATGCGAGGCCTCGGCGCCGAACGTGCGCAGGCCCTGGGAGAGGTGCGTCAGCCCGATGCCCATGCCGTGAGCCATCGCCCCAGCGACCGCCGCCGCCAGGGCCAGCGCCATCACAGCGCCCTCCTCGGCAGCGGGAATATCCGCCAGTCCGAGGCAGAGAAGCTCCCGCCCAGCCGCATAGAGCCGAATCGCCCCATCGGTCTGCACGTCGTAGCAAGCGGCGACCTGCCCAGCCCCGCATGTGGGCGCTCCAGCGCGGCGTCGCAACGGACTGCGCGACGAGCGCCAGTGTCTCCTCAGGGCGACCCGCGGCCATGGCCATCACCAGGGGATCGTGAGCATTGAGGACCAGCAAACCGGAGCTCGCCTTGGCGACGAGCGACTTGACGCTCGCGAGATCCTCTCGCGAGCGGATGCCATCCGTGCCGATGTGATGATCCCGGACATTCGGACCGCGCCGACATCACATTCAGCGATGCCCAAACCCAGCTTGAGCAGCCCGCCACGGGCGATCTCGGCCACCAGGGCCTCGACGCGACGATCCTCCAGCAGACTCCTGGCGGATCCACTGCCGGCACGGTCACCCTGAACGAGCGGCTGCCCATCCAGCTGGATGCCGACGGAGGACGACAGCCCCACCCGCAGGTCTGAGGCACTGAGGATGTGGGCGAGCAGGTGGCTGGTGGTGATCTTGCCGACGCTGCCGGTGATCAGCGCGGTGGGAATGCGACCGGGCCGAGGGCCATCCCCGAGCCACTGACGCACGATCGCCTCACAGAGTTCCGCCTGGGGGTTGGCCACCGGATGGGGGCGCAGTCCGGCGAAAAGATTGGCCTCCAGCAACCACATGCCGCCTTGCCACCAGCTGACGCTGAAATCCTGGCTGATGAAAACGAGTCCCATCACATCGGAGCCGATCAGCAGAGCGATGTCCCCGACAAGACGCCGATTGTCAGGATGCAGATGCTCACTGCAGTCGATCGCATCACCGCCCTGGGAGATGTTGGCCGTGCGTGACAGCTGCACCCGAGTGCCAGGGGCGGAACCGAGTCCAGCGACCAGCCCTGCTCCTGCAGCAACAGGATGAGCCGCTCATCCATCGGCACGCGGTTGCGCAGGCGCTCGTAGGCCACACCCCGCTCCGGATCGGCATTCAACGTCGCGATCTGCTCGCCTGCAGTGCGCTGGCTTCGCTGGTCAGGGCCGCCGGCCGGCACTGGGCCACGGCCATCAGCCTGCCGTTCATCACCAGCAGGCGATGGTCCGCCCCGCTCAGCATCTGCCGCACCAGCTGCCTGTCCCGGGCTCCTCCCTCCTGCCAGGCTTGGCGTAGTTGCCCCGGACCGGTGAGGCCCACCCAGACCCCTTTCCCTTGCCCCCGGAGACGGGCTTGAGCACCACCGGCCGACGATGCGTTCGGCGGCGTCCAGGGCCTGCTCGATGGACTCCACGACGACCTAGGCCGGAAGCGGCACACCGCGGCCCTGCAGCAGGGTGTGCATCAGATCCTTGTTGGCGCCCTAGCAGGCGAACATGGGCGTGCGATCGGTGAGGGCCTCGTAGCAGAGACGTGATCGGGCACCCTGTCCGAGCTGCAGGAATTCCTGGCCATTGCGATAGAGCCGGTGGAACGGCACATCGATCTGCTGCGCTACACGAGCCAGGGGCGCATGCGTCTGATTCCAGAAACAGCTCTCAAGCAGCAACCACAGGCGGATCTCCGCAGCGGCGACCTTGCCACCCTGCATCTGGCTGAGCAGCTGACAGCTCAGCTGCACGGCCGTCTCAGCGGCCAGGCGTCGTCGGTTGGCAGCCAGATCATTGCCGTCGTAGCCGCCCGCTTCAGCACTCTGCGTGGCTGTGGCAGCAGGCATGTCCTTTCGCTCAGCGCCTCGATCAGCCGCAGCCATGCCGTGGGCAGGCGCAATTCAGCCGGCGTCAGCGGTCATCGGCACGTGCAGCGGAAGGCTGCCAGCCGACGGGCGAGATCGTCAACGCCGATACGCCGATGTGGATCCAAGACCGGCAGGGTGATGACCGCACTGCGACCCGAATCAATGATGTTGCCGGAGCGCAGATAGCGAACGGTGGGGATCTCGAGGCTCATCGTCTGCGGCTCGTCGCCCCATGCTCCCCCACCCAATCCCCCCCTTGCCTGGCCATGGGAACAACCGGCGCGCCTGTCACGATGGGCCTGAGGCTGAGATCCGAACGGTCGCGTGGTTGCAGAGACAACTCACGCCGCGCCTCAGTTGGATCTGAGCGCGGCGTACAGCGCCTTGAAGTGGGCCTGCTGCCGTTTGTGATTCACGATCGGCGCCGGATAGCCACGCCGCTCCAGCGGGGCGATCTCGCCGCTGAGCAGATCGGCCGTGCTCAGATGGCCCAGCTCCGGCAGCCAGGTGCGGATGTAGGTGGCTTCAGGGTCGAACTTCTGGGCCTGGGTCGCCGGGTTGAAGATGCGCAGCGGCTTGGGATCCATGCCGCTGCTGGCGCTCCACTGCCAGCCGCCGTTGTTGGCCGCCAGGTCACCATCCACCAGACGCTGCATGAACGCCCGCTCGCCCAGGCGCCAGTCGCAGATCAGATCCTTGACCAGGTATGAGGCCACGATCATGCGGCAGCGGTTGTGCATCCAGCCGCATTCGTTGAGCTGACGCATCGCCGCATCGATGATCGGCATGCCGGTGAGGCCTTCGCACCAGGCCGCGTAGCGCGTCTCGTCGTTCTCCCAGGGGAACTGCCGCCACTGGGGCCGATAGGGGCCCTCGGCCAGTTCGGGGAAGTGAAACAGCGCCTGCTGGTAGAACTCGCGCCAGACCAGCTCCTGCTCCCACACCTCGATCGAGGCCAGCGCCTCCTCGGCGCCGCCCAGCTCGATCGCCACCTGCCGCGCCGCCTGGGCCGCGGCCCAGGCCTGGCGCGGGCTGAGCGTGCCGAACTTGAGCGCAGCGCTGAGGCCGGAGGTGAACGGTTCGGCGGGCAGGTTGCGGCCGGGTTCGTACTGATGCAGGGGGATCCCCGCCGCCCCCGCCTGGCCGTCGCAGAAATGCTGCAGCTGCTCCAGCGCCGCCGCCTCGCCGGGCCGGCAGGGACAGAGCGCCGCACCGGTGAAGCGGGGTCCGAAATCCTCGGCCGCCGGCAGCCGCTCCAGCCGGGGCAGGGCCTGCCAGAGCGCGGCCCGCTCAGCGGGCAGGGCGTCGGGATCGATGTCCAGCAGCCCCGCGGGGGCGGAGCGGGGCGTCAGCTCGGCGGCGGGCCGGGACGCCAGCTGCCGGCGCCAGCTGCGCTGATAGGGGCCATAGACGCGATAGGGGTCGCCGCCTCCGGTTCTGAGCGCCTCCGGCGGCACCAGCAGCTGATCCCAGCCGGCCTCGAAACGCAGCCCCGCTGCGCTCAGTGCCTCCGCCACCCGCCGGTCGCGCGCCCGGCCGTAGGGCTCCACATCGCGGTTCCAGGCCACACCCTCGGCCCCCAGAGCCGCCGCCAGTCGCGGCAGCAGCTCGGCCGGATCGCCCTGCAGCAGCAGCAGTCGGCTGCCGGCCTGGCGCCAGCGCTCGACCAGCTCCTGCAGGCTTTCGCGCAGAAACCACAGCCGTGCCGGCGCCATCGCCGGATCCGACAGGATCGCCGGGTCGAGCACGAACACGCCGGTGATCGCGGGGGTGAGCGCGGCGCACCCGGCCAGGCCCAGGTTGTCGGCCAGGCGCAGATCGCGGCGATGCCAGAACAGCCAACGGGGCGGGGTCATGGCTGCTCGCTCACAGACCGAGCAGCTGACGGGCCCGCAGCCAGGCGGTGACGCTCTTGCCGTCGAGGTACTCATCGCCGCTGGCGAGGGCCGCATCGAGGGCGTCGGGCTGCATCAGCAGCACCTCGAGATCCTCGTCGTCGTCGCCGGCGGGCCGCTCCGCCAGGGGGGTGAGCTCGCGGGCCAGGAACAGGTGAATCACCTCATCGGAGTAGCCGGGGCAGGGCAGCATCGCCCCGAGCGGATCCCAGCGCTCGGCGCTGTAGCCCGCCTCCTCCTGCAGCTCCCGCTGCATCGTGCTCAGCGGCGTCTCACCCGGATCGAGCGTGCCGGCCGGGAACTCCAGCAGGCGCGTCTGCACGGCGAAGCGGTACTGACGCAACACCACGACGCGGCCGTCCGCGAGCACCGGCACCGCCAGCGAGGCGCCGGGATGGCGAATCACCCCGAAGGTGCCCTGCACCCCCATCGGCAGCTCGATGCGGTTGACCTCGAAGCGCAGCTTGCGGGCCTCGAGGCTGGCGGTGGTCTCGAGATGGCGCGAGGGCTCGGGGGGGGGCAGCGGCGCCATCGGCGGCTCCAGGACAACGGCGACCAGCTTCGCGCAACGGCCCGGGAGGGGGTGGCCCCGGCCCGGCCGCTCACTCCGGCCAGCCGGAGCGGGGCGACAGGCGCATGGGCGGGGGCTCGGCCCCCGCAGCCAGCAGGTCGGCCAGACGCTCGCCGCAGCTGAGTGGGGGCTGATCGGGCAGGGGCGGCCGCAACGCCGCATCGATCGCCGCCAGCGGCGCCAGCACGAAAGCCCGCTCGGCCATGCGCGGATGGGGAAGCTCCAGCTCCTCCTGGCGGCAGACCAGATCGGCGCACCAGAGCAGGTCGAGATCCAGCAGCCGCGGCCCCCAGCGCTCGCGACGCTCCCGCCCGAACCGCAGCTCCAGCTGCTGCAGGGACGCCAGCAGCTCCCGCGGATCCGGATCGGGGCGCAGCCGCTCCAGCAGCACCACCGCATTGAGATAGTCCGGCTGATCGGGCGGGCCGCCCACCGGCTGCGTGCGAAACAGCGGCGACCAGCGGCAGGGCGACTCCGGCGCCGCCAGAGGCTGCAGCAGCCGCTGCAGCAGTGGGCGCACCGCCACAAGCGTGGCGGCGGGATCGCCCAGATTCGCCCCCAGCGCCACGGCCAGCGTGTCGGCGTCGTGGCGGCGGCTGCCGCAGCTGGCCTGAACTGGCATCAGCCGCTCGCCCCCCGGCCCTGATCAGCTCGCCTGCGGAGCCCGAGGCAGGTTGGCGTCGACGCAGGTCGCGAGGGATCGCAGCCAGGCAGCGGCGCCATCGAGACTCCCTACAGCACGGCCGCTCAGCTTGGCGCATGGCCTCAGGGCGAGGCGACAGCGGAACCCCGGGCCTCGCTGCAGGCGGAACGAGCAACCGATCGCCACCAGGCACCGGGCAGATCCTTGTGGTCTCCGCTCTGACCGACCCTGCACCGGGAGCGCCAACCGCGCTCGGCATCGCCGCGCTGAGTTGCGACGCCTGCAGCGAAGACACCCGCTGCGGCCGAGGCCGACCGCTCAGCTCGGCGACCAGGGGCTGGCAGCCGCGGCCGCTTCGGCCACCACCGGGTTCTCCAGCCGGCCGAGGCCCTCGATCTCCACCGCCACCGTGTCGCCGGGCCTCAGCCAGCGGGGCGGATCGGCCGCCATGCCGACACCGCTGGGAGTGCCGGTGAGGATCACGGTGCCGGGCTGCAGCGTCGTGCTGCCGCTCAGGAAGGCGATCAGATCCGCCACCGCGAAGATCATGTCACTGGTGTGGGCGTCCTGCACCAGCGCGCCGTTGAGCCAGGTGCGCAGCCCCAGGGCATTGGGGTCGGGCAGCTCCTGAGGCGTCACCAGCACAGGCCCCAGCGGAGCGAAGGTGTCGAAGCTCTTGCCGCGGCACCACTGGCCGCCGCCCAGCTCCGGCCGTTTCTGCCAGTCGCGGGCGCTGACGTCGTTGGCACAGGTGTAGCCCAGCACGCAGGCGAGGGCCTCGTCGCGCTGCACGTTCTTGCAAGTGCGGCCGATCACGACGGCCAGCTCGCCTTCGTAGTCCACCTGGGCGCTGGCCAAAGCGGTGGGCAGCTCGATGGCGGCGCCGGGATGCTGCAGCGCCGCGGGAGGCTTCATGAACAGCACCGGGCGCTGCGGAATCGGCGTGCCGAACTCCAGGGCGTGGCGGCGATAGTTGACGCCGATGCAGAGGATGGCGCGCGGATCGACCGGCGCCAGCAGCTGGGCGACATCGGCACGCTCACCACTGGGGCGCCAGTCCGTCAAGGGCGAGCCCAGCAGTCGCTCGACCGAGCCGTCGCCATGACGGAGCCCGTGCTGGATGGCTCCCTCGGGATCGCGGTAGCGAACGATCGGCATCGGCCTGTTCCGGGGAGGGTCGCGTGCAACAGGCAGGTCGCAGCCTATGGCACGCGGCCAGCGGCGGGACGATGACGGAACGACCGGCGCCCGGCAGGTTCAGCCTGACCTCTCCGGTCGGATGGCGGTCCATCTGGGGACCGGTCCGGGACGGGTCTCGATCCCGCTGGCAGCGCGAGGCGCTGACGTCAGCGGCGACGACCTTTCTCCTGTGCACCAGATCGAACAGGCCCGCAGCATGTGCGCAGGGCATGGATCACCCTGCCGTCGTCCTGACAGGCGCGGTGCAGGATCGTCTCGACGACGCTCCGAAACTGGATCTCATGATCCCCGCCAGGAGCTATGGGGTTTCGACGCCCGGCGCATCCTCAATCGCTGAGCAACAAGTCGAGCCACAGGGTTGGCTGGTCCTTGCTGACGTCAGGCCTCGGCCTGACGTTCCGAACCATCGCATCGCCGCAGCTCCGCGCACCGACTCGATGGTGGGCGCAAGCACTCCGCTGATCGATTCAGCACAGGCCTCTGGCGCGGACACCTGCCCGCACACCAGCCCGACCACCGTTCCTTTCCTTCACGCAGCTCGCCGCCATCGGCCAAGGCACAGCGGTTTGCTTCTGCGTCGCGGACCGGGCGGGCCGCTGACTGCCGTCCGAAACGCTGCTGCTGACGTTGTCGCAGCAGGTGAGATCTCACTTTGCGAGCACTGCGAAACAGGACATCCGCCAGCCACACAGCGAACAGGTCCTGGTGCATCACGGCATCTCGATTCGGATCCACGGCCTGCCTGAGGCCGGCCGCTGAGACTGTGACGCCGCCTTCCCCGAGGGCAGGCGGGCAGGCCCCTGCCATGTCCGGGGTGGGGCAGACGGCGTTGGTGGCTTGTGGAAGCCGGAGAAGGGTGCCTTGAACGCAACGGCTCCGGCCCGGATCGGCCCATGCGAACAACGGGCAGGCGACGCCCGCCGCGGCCCTCAGCACCGCCGCCTGTCTCCCTCAGCCCTGATCAGCGAGACTGGCCGCCACGATTCGGGGCCGAGCGTTCATGGCTGCAAGTGGGATGGTCGCCAGCGGTGGGGCCTCCAGCGACGCCGCGGCCCGGGCGTTTCCCCTGGCGGCGATCACCGGCCACGGCACGCTCAAGCTGGCGCTGCTGCTGGCGGCGGTCGATCCGGGCCTGGGCGGTGTGGTGATCGCCGGCGGCCGCGGCACCGGCAAATCGGTGCTGGCGCGCGGCCTGCACGCCCTGCTGCCGCCGATCGACGTGCTCGATCTGGGCACCATCCCCGCCGGCCAGACCGCCCCGGCCGGCCTCAACCTCGATCCGCAGCGCCCCGACGAGTGGGACGAGCCCACCCGCAGCCGCCTGTCGGCCCTGGGGGCCGACCCCAGCGGACTGGACCGCAGCGCCCTGCTGCCCACCAAGGTGATCCCGGCCCCGTTCGTGCAGGTGCCGCTGGGCGTCACCGAAGACCGGCTGCTCGGCTCGGTGGACGTGGCCGCCTCCCTGGCGGCGGGCGCGCCGGTGTTCCAGCCGGGCCTGCTGGCCGAGGCCCACCGCGGCGTGCTCTACGTCGACGAGCTCAACCTGCTCGATGACAACGTCACCAACCTGATCCTGGCGGCGGTCGGCAGCGGCGAGAACCGCATCGAGCGCGAGGGGCTGAGCCTGTCGCACCCCTGCCGCAGCCTGCTGATCGCCACCTTCAATCCCGAGGAGGGGGCGGTGCGCGATCACCTGCTGGATCGCTTCGCCATCTGCCTGAGCGCCAACCAGGTGCTGGAGCTGGATCAGCGGGTGGCGATCACCCGCAGCGTGCTCGACCACGCCGAAGAGTCGGATGCCTTCCGGGCCCGCTGGCAGGAGGAGAACGACGCCCTGGCCACCCAGCTGCTGCTGGCGCGCCAGTGGCTGCCGGATGTGCGCATCAGCTCCGAACAGATTGCCTACCTGGTCAACGAGGCGATCCGCGGCGGCGTCGAGGGGCATCGCAGCGAGTTGTATGCGGTGCGTGTCGCCCGCGCCCACGCCGGCCTCAGCGGTCGCGACCGGGTGGAGGCCGAGGACCTGCAGGTGGCGGTGCGGCTGGTGATCGCCCCACGCGCCCTGCAGCTGCCGCCCCCCGACCCCGATCAGCCGCTCGAACCACCACCCCCGCCGCCGCCCCAGGGCGAGCAGCCCCCCGAGGAGCCCGAACCGCCCGAGAACGAGCAGGAGCCCGACGAACCCGAGGAGGACGAGCCGGACGAGCCCGAGGAGGACACTCCCGAGGACGAGGCGCCCCCCTCGATTCCCGAGGAGTTCCTGCTGGATCCGGAGGCCACCGCCATCGACCCCGACCTGCTGCTGTTCTCCGCCGCCCGCGCCAAGGCCGGCCGCAGCGGCAGCCGCTCGGTGGTGCTCAGCGACAGCCGCGGCCGCTACGTCAAGCCGATGCTGCCCCGCGGCCCGGTGAAGCGCATCGCCGTCGACGCCACGCTGCGGGCCGCCGCGCCGTATCAGAAGGCCCGCCGGGCGCGGCAGCCGGAGCGCAACGTCATCGTCGAGGAGGGCGATCTGCGCGCCAAGCAGCTGCAGCGCAAGGCCGGCGCCCTGGTGATCTTCCTGGTGGATGCCAGCGGCTCGATGGCGCTCAACCGCATGCAGAGCGCCAAGGGCGCCGTGATCCGGCTGCTCAGCGAGGCCTATGAGAACCGCGACGAGGTGGCGCTGATCCCGTTCCGGGGCGAAGCCGCCGAGGTGCTGCTGCCCCCCACCCGCTCGATCACCGCCGCCCGCCGCCGGCTCGAGGCGATGCCCTGCGGCGGCGGCTCACCGCTGGCCCACGGGCTCACCCAGGCCGCCCGGGTGGGGGCCAACGCCCTGGCCAGCGGCGATCTCGGTCAGGTGGTGGTGGTGGCGATCACCGATGGGCGCGGCAATGTGCCCTTGAGCCGCTCTCTGGGCCAGCCGCCGCTGGAGGGGGAGGAGCCGGTGGACCTGCGCGAGGAGGTCAAGGGCGTCGCCGCCCGCTACCGGGCCCTGGGCATCAAGCTGCTGGTGATCGACACCGAGCGCAAGTTCATCGGCAGCGGCATGGGCAGGGAGCTGGCCGACTCCGCCGGCGGCAAATACGTGCAGCTGCCCAAGGCCAGCGATCAGGCGATCGCCTCGATCGCCCTCGAGGCGATCAATGGGATCTGAGATCTGAGCACCCGCGAGCCGATGTCAGGCCTCTGAACGGGGCCTGGGGCGCCACCGACTCGCCCGGCGCGACTCCCTGCTGCTGCCCGGCCTGCCAGGACAGCAGCGAAGGCGTCCAGGTCGCCCCGCTGGGCAGCCAACCAGCCACCCGCCTCAGGCCTCCAGGCGCCCCAGGGACGGCGGCGAGGTCGGCCTGCGTCCTGCCGCCGGGACCCGCACAGCCAGCCCGCGCCAGGCCGAGGCACCGCCCACGCGCCAATCCAACCGTGTCAGCGGCAGGCCCCTGGCGGCGAGACCTCCAGGGCACGACGGGGCGAACCGAGCCATGCCGTCGCGCTGGCGCTGCGGCTGCCACAGCGCCAGCCTCCGGTCATGCAGAGGCCAATCTCCACAACAAGGCGCCTGAACCGCAGCGGCCGGGAGCCGGACTCTCCCCTGCCCAGCCCGCCGCTGCCGGCCTCATCCAGCCCCGGTAACTTGAATCTCCCGGCCCCGTCCGCGTGTTCCGTCCCCGCCCCGGTCTGCCTGCCGCATCCGCGGCTGCGTCCATCGCCACCCTGCTGGCCTGCTGGCCGGTGGCCGGCCAGGCGGGGTCCTTCGAGCTCAGGCCAGCGCCGCTGCCCAGCCGCAGCCCCGGGGGCCCCTGTCCCGAGCGCGTCAGCGTGGTCGAGACCCTGCAGCCCTACCGCGAGGGCAGCTACGGGCTGGATGGCCGGGCGCCGCTGGAGGCGATCGCCACGGGCTGGCGCCTGAGCGGCCGCGATGGCTTCAGCGCCACCTGGGTGGGCCAGCTGCGTGCCCCCTACCAGCGCTGCACGGCCGCCGCCGGCATCGTGCGGGCGGACAACGCCCCCTTCCGCGATCACTCCTACCTGCGGCTGCGCTTCAGCGGCGGCCAGGTGCAGCTGATCCTCGACATGACCGGCCTGCGCGATCCCAACGGCTACACGCCCGTGATCCTCAACGCCGGCGTCAGCCGCGGCCTGCCGGTGTGGAGCTGGGGCGGCTCGGACTGAAACCAACCGCTCAGCCCGGCTGAGGTGCTGCCACGGAGCTGCCGGCAACGGGCCGATCCTGTGGCGCTGAGGCCGGCTGAGGTGCTGCCGCGACGCCGCTGACGACTGGCGCAGGCTGGCCTATGCCTCACCGCGATCCGGGTCGGAGCGACGGGGTCCCTGGAGCCATGTGTGGTGCGGCTGCCTGCACCCGCAGCGCCTGTGCGACCGGGACTCCCTCAGGGGCTGACCGGCAGGGCCGCGGCACCCGGGCGCTGCAGCGCTTCCACGCGCCGGCGCTCGTCGCGTTCGCGGGCGGCGGCGGTCTGAGCGGGATAGAGCTCCTGGAAAAAGCGACCCAGCCCCACCGAGACATTGCGGATGCCGTCCATGAACTTGGGATCGTCGGTGAGCTTGCGAACATCGCTGCCGACCGAGCTCCAGCGATCGGTCAGCTGCTTGGCGTTGCTGAGGGTGGCCTGCAGATCCGCCACCGTGCGGGGATTGTCGAGCGCCGCCGAGAGATTGCGGATGTGGCGGCTGGCCTTGGCAACGTCGGCGCTGGCGGTGTTGGCGTTGGTCAGGATCGGATCGATCTTGCCGGCGGAGCGGTTGAGGGTGCCCACCAGTCGGTTGGCCTCGGACACGAACACCTGGCCGTCCCGGCTCAGCTTCTCGGCCTCGCGGGCCGTCGCCTCGAAGCGGGCCGTGGCCGACACCATCCTCTGCACCAATCGCTCGCGCTCGGCCTGATCCAGCAGCTTCTGCACCGTGGCGGTGACCGACTGGAGCGACGCGGTGGAGACTCCGGTGACCAGGGAGTTCTGACAGAGCATGCGACGGCTGTCGCAACCGCGCTCGCGCGGCCCCGGGGCGCTCTCCGGCAGCGGTGGCCCGCTGCTCAGCAGCGCCACCTGGGCATCCCCGCCGAGCAGCGACGATGTGCCCACCTGGGCCAGCACCGGCCGGGCCAGACGCAGGCTGGGATCGGTGATCTCCAGATCCGCCAGCACGGCGCGGTTGGTGACCCGCACCGAGCGCACGCTGCCCACCAGCACGCCGCGATAAGAGACCGGCGAGCGTTCGGCCAGTCCGGAGGCATCGGCGAAGCTGGCGGTCACGCTCCAGTTGCCGCGACCCAGCGACACGCCGCGCAGCCATAACCACAGGCCGAATCCGCCCGCAATCGCCGCCAGAAGTGAAAATCCGACCAGAGCTTCCCGGACACTGCGGCGCATGGGCGATCAGAGCTCCGCAGGCTGCATCGGCCCGCGCAGGCTACCGCTCCGGAACTGCACAACATAGGGATTGTCGCTGCGGCGGAAGTCGTCGAGCGAACCCACCCAGCGGAAGTGCCCGTCGTAAAGCAGGATCACCCGCTCGGCACAGCGTTCGATCGTGCTGATCACGTGGCTGACGACCACCGAGGAGGCCTGGGTGAGTTCGGTGGTGCGCACGATCAGATCCTCGACCCGGGTGCAGGCCACCGGATCGAGACCGGCGGTGGGTTCATCGAACAGCAGCAGCGGCACCCGGCCATCCGAAGCGGCGGGATCATCGATCAGGGCGCGGGCGAAGCTCACCCGCTTCTGCATGCCGCCGCTGAGCTCTCCGGGCAGGAGCTCCTCGATGCCCCCCAGCCCCACCGCCTCCAGGGCGAGGCCCACCCGCTCGCGGATCTCGCGCTCGCTCAGACGACTGTGGCGGTACAGCAGAAAGCCGACGTTCTCACGCACCGTCAGCGAGGCGAGCAGGGCCGGGTTCTGAAACACCAGCCGCACATCGGGGGGCTGACGCTGATCGAGGCGCAGATAGCGCTGCTCCAACCCGTGGATGCGCAGGCTGCCGGAGGTGGGCAGCAGCAGACCGGAGAACAGCCGCAGGATCGTCGACTTGCCGGCGCCGGAGGGGCCCACCACCACCAGGCGCTCGCCGGCCTGCAGCTGCAGCGACACCCTGTCGAGCACGGGCGTCTTGCTGCCCCAGCGCACCGTCAGATCGCGCATCTCGGCCACGGGCGCATCGCCCGGCGCTGAGACCTCGCCCGGGGCATGAAGTGAGGAGACGGCCAAGGATCGCCGCAGGCGGCAGGCGGACTGCCCCCATCCTGAGGCCTCGCGTCGGGATGGACGGTTTCATCATCGGATTGTCATCCGTACAGTTCAGGAGCCGATCGCCGCAGCTGCGCGCTTCCTCCCTTGCCTGTCCGTGGCCCCGGCCGGAAATCGAGGCGAGCCCGGCCGGCGCTGCCCCGTCCCACCTGGGTGGGCCGCAGCGACGCCCGCGGAGACGACCTGGTCAGCCGCTCCCGCCGTGCCGCCCGCTGGCTGCAGCCGGGTCTGGTGGTCAAGCGCTGGATGCTCACCTCCGGCCTTGGGCTGCTGATCCTGCTGCTGGGCGCCGCCGTCTGGGCCGACCTGCAGCCGATCTACTGGAGCCTGGAGGCGACCAAGTGGGCGCTGTCGCAGCTCACCCGCGTGCTGCCGCGCAGCATCACCGGGCCGCTGGTGCTGCTGATCGGCGCCGTGCTGATCTGGCTGGGGCAGAGCCGCAGCTTCGGCTCGATCCAGCAGGCGCTGGCGCCGGAGAAGGACACGGTGCTGGTTGACGCCCTGCTGGCCCAGCGGCGGCTCAGTCGCGGACCCGCCATCGTCGCCATCGGGGGCGGCACCGGGCTGTCGACCCTGCTGAGCGGCCTGAAGCGCTACAGCAGCAACCTCACCGCCATCGTCACCG
>CAYNGR010000034.1:0-21766 GCA_964396755.1 uncultured Cyanobium sp.
TGGCCGGCGGCAACGTCTTGGCCGGCGGCAACCGTGGGCCGGATCGCCATGGCTCAGCTGTACTGCGACAGCTGGCTGAGCAGCTTGCAGACCATGGCCGTCCAGCCGGTCTGGTGCGAGGCGCCCACTCCGCTGCCGTTGTCGCCGTGGAAGTACTCGTGGAACTGCAGCAGATCGCGCCAGTGCGGGTCGTTCTGGAACAGCTCCACGTCCCCCAGGAACGGCCGGCGGCCGTCAGCGTCGCGGCGGAACAGGGCCACCAGTCGCTTCTCCAGTTCCAGAGAGGCGTCCCAGAGGTTGATCCAGTTTCCGGAGCGGGTCGGGAACTCCACCTTGAGGCTGTCGCCGTAGAAATGGGCGAATTTCTGCAGTGATTCGATCAGCAGGAAGTTGAGCGGCATCCATACCGGTCCGCGCCAGTTGGAGTTGCCGCCGAACATCGCCACCGGGCTGTCGCCTGGGCTGTAGGTGAGCGTCTGGCTTTGGCTGCCTTCGGTGTAGGTGTAGGGGTGTTCGCCATACACCTTCGACAGGGAGCGGATGCCGTAGGGCGACAGGAACTCCTCCTCATCGAACAGCCGCTCGCAGATGCGCTGCAGGCGTTCTTTTGGCACCAGCGCGAACAGGATGCGGTCGTTGTGCCAGATGCCCAGGTTTTCCGCCACCCAGGTGGGGTTGGTGCGCTCATGGAAGAACCAGGCCAGGGTCTTGCGCACATCAAGCATCGGCAGGCGCAGCACCGTGTCGACATCGAAGCTGGCGACGGCCAGCAGCGGGATCAGACCGGTGAGTGATCGGGTGCGCAGGTAGTCATGGCTACCATCGGGACGTTTGATGACGTCGTAATAGAAGCCATCCTGCTCATCCCAGTTCAGGAAGGTGCGGCCGAAGGCCATGCTCGGTGCATTCAGTGCGATGGCGAGCTGCACGTAATCGACCACGAAGCGTTCGCAGAGATCGCCGTACTCCTCCTCCTCGCGGCTCAGCTCCACGGCCATCTGCAGCAGATTCAGGCTCAGCGAGGCCATCCAGGCGGTGCCGTCGCACTGCTCGATGTGGCTGCCATCGGCAAGCGGGAAGCGGCGGTCGAACACGGCGATGTTGTCGAGTCCGAGGAAGCCGCCTTCGAAGACGTTGTCGCCTCGCCGGTCGTTGCGGTTGGCCCACCAGCCGTACTCCAGGATCAGCTTGCGCAGCGACGCCCGCAGGAAGGGCAGATCGCCATGGCCGTTCTGCTTGCGTTCGATCTGGAAGATCCGCATCGCCGCCCAGGCGCCGATCGGTGGGTTCGGATCGGAGAGGGCCCATTCGTAGGCCGGGGTCTGGGCGTTCGGGGCGGTGTAGTGCGGGCTGCGCAGCAGCATGCACTGATGTTTCGCCGTGGTCGGATCGATCATCGCGAAGGCGACCGCGTGGAACATCAGATCCCACTGACAGAAATAGGGATACTCCCAGCTGTCCGGCATCGAGATGACGTCGTGGGAGTGCAGACGTTTCCAGTAGGCGTTGTCGCTGCGCCAGCGCTGCGAGGGCGGCGGCGGCATGGTGGGATCACCCTCCAGCCAACGCAGCACGCTCCAGCCGTAGTACTTCTTGTTCCACAGCAATCCAGCGGCGGCGCTGTCGTGCACCAGGCGTGCATCGGCATCGAGGCCGGGTACCACATGCTGGAAGTAGTCGCGCCATTCCTGTTCCCGTTCCTCGAAGATCCGCGCGAAGTCCTCGCTGAATGGATCACCAGTGGCGGCCGTGGAGCGGAGTCGCAGCTCCACCTGCCAGTCCTCGCCGGGGGCCAGGGTGCGGTGCAGGACCCGGGCGGCCTTGGTGCCGCGCTGGGCAGAGTTGATCGCGCCCTGTTCGGCGTCGATCAGACGCCGGTGAAAGCCATCCTTCTGGTACGGCGTGGCATTGGTGTCTCCCCAGAGGCGCTGGCTGTTGGTCTCGTTGTCGGTGAACCACCACTCGCCGCTCTGGCGACAGTGCAGCCGGTAGGCACCGAGCTGCGGCAGATCCTCGGTCGCCACTGCGTCGCCGTCGAGCCACATCGGGTGCTCCCGCTCGTCGGGATAGCCCCAGCTCCACGTGTTGCGCAGCCACAGGGTGGGCAGCAGCGTCAGCGGTGCGGCATCGGGGCCGCGGTTGATGGCACGCACGCGGATCAGCAGATCCTCGGGTGAGGCCTTGGCCACCTCGATGATCACATCGAAATAGCGGTTCTCAGCAAAGATGCCGGTGTCGACCAGTTCGAACTCAGCCTCCTGGCGGCTGCGGCGCCGGTTCTCCTCCACCAGGCGCTGATAGGGAAATTCCCGCTGCGGATACTTGTAGAGCCCGCGCATGAAGCTGTGCGTGGGCGTGTTGGCCAGGTGGTAGTAGTAGTCCTTGATGTCCTCGCCGTGATTGCCTTCCGGATTGCCCAGTCCGAAGGGCCTCTCCTTGAGGATCGGATCGGCGCCGTTCCACATCGCCACCGAGAAGCACAGGCGGCAGTGCCGGTCGCAGATGCCCAGCAGCCCGTCCTCACCCCAGCGGTAGGCGCGCGAGCGGGCGTGGTCATGGGGGAACGAGGTCCAGGCGTCGCCGTCGGCCGAGTAGTCCTCGCGCACGGTGCCCCACTGGCGGTCGCTGAGATAGCCGCCCCACAGGCCCCAGTCGCTCTGGCCCACATCCCGTTCGGCGATGCGGCGCAGCTCCGAGGGCTCGATTGCGCCGAGGGTCGCCGTGGTGTCGGCCTGGCTGGTCGTCGGCAGATCCGTCATGGCCGCAGCTCCCGCACGAGGCGATCGGCGATTCGCAGGGCGTTGGCGATCACCGTCAGGCCCGGGCCCACCGCCGGGCATCCGGGCAGGATGCTGGCGTCGGCGATCGTCAGGTTGGCGATCTCATGGCTGCGGCCGTCCAGGTCCACCACCGAGGTGGCCGGGTTGCTGCCCATGCGGCAGGTGCCGCAGGCGTAGCCCATCACAGACAGGGGCGCCTCGCCGCGCGGATGGGTCGGAGCCGGCGTCACCACCTGGGTGAGCGGATCGGCCTCCAGCGTCTTGAGCACATCGATCCAGCGATACACGAGTCGGTCGTGGGCTTCGCGGTTGTTGGCCGCATAGGTGATCTGCAGCCGATCGCCGCGCAGGCTCACGCGGTTGTGGGGGTCCGGCCGCACCGTGCTCATCGCCCACCAGCTCACCGAGCGGCTGGCCAGCTGCTCCAGCCCGAAGTTGGGCATCAGCCGCGTCACCAGCGACAGCACCGGCGGTGATTCGGCGAACAGCGGGTCCTGCAGCACACCTCCGCCGGTCTGGATGCTGCCGAGCGGGAAGCTGACGTTCTTGTCGCCCCAGTAGAAGTCGTTGCAGGCGAGGCTGCGGGCGTAGCGCCCGCTGTTGGACACGGCCGCCAGCTGCAGGATCGAGGTGAGCTGCGGCTTCATCAGGTTGCGCCCCACCTGATCGGATCCGTTGGCCAGGCCGCGCGGGTGGCGGTCATTGGCCGAGCGCAGCAGGATCACGGCGCTGTTGACGGCACCGGCAGCCAGCACCACCTGATGTCCCTGGAACAGCCAGCTCTGGCCGTTGATCTCAGCCTCCACACCACGCACCTCGCCGCCGGAGGGGCTGACATGCAGGGCTGAGACCCGGGCCTTGCTGCGCAGGGTCACCTGCGGCTGGCCCAGGGCGCCGTTGAGGCCGAAGGTCTCGGCGTCGCCGCTGGGATCGGGGCCGGAATCCGTCCAGCTCAGCGGCAGGGGATGGGGATGCAGCGACTGACGCTCCAGTCCCAGGCGCAGCTCCTCGAGAAACGGTTCGATCGGCCGGGGGGCGTGGGGAAAGTCGCCTTGGCGCGTCGGTTCCGTCGGATCGACCCCGCCACGGCCGTGCACCCGGTAGAGCGTTTCGGCCTTGTCGTACCAGGGGGCCAGATCGCCGTAGCGCAGTTCCCAGTCGGGTGTGGGGCCCTCCTGCAGGGCCAGGCCCTCGAACTCCCGCTCGCGCATGCGCTCGAGGGCGCCGCCCCAAATCTTGCTGTTGCCCCCAAGGGCATAGATCATCTGCGGTGGGAAGGGATCACCGTCCGCCCCGAACCATTGCTCGCCGGGGTGATAGCGATCCTTGCGGAACAGCTCCACATCGGCCACGTTCTGATCCTGCAACGGCATGGGGCCGCCGCGTTCCAGCAGCAGGATCTTCAGGCCGGCAGCCGCCAGTGCGTGCAGCATGGTGGCGCCTGCGGGGCCGCTGCCGATGATGATGACGTCGTAATGCTGGTCGTCGATGATCATGGTTCAGGAGCGCTGCCAGACATAGATGAGCACGAACAGGATGATCCAGATCACATCCACAAAGTGCCAGAACAGGGATGTGGCCTGAACGCCCTGTTCGCCTCCTTCGTAATTGCCAGGGATGAACGACTTGACCAGCATCAGTGTCATCAAGCCGACCCCCGTGGCGACGTGCAATCCGTGGAAGCCGGTGAGCAGATAAAAGGTGCCTCCGAACGTTCCGGAGGTAAATCCGAACTCAAGGCCGCTCCATTCGACGGCCTGGCCGTAGAGAAAGTAGCTGCCCAGGGCCATGGTCAGCATCCAGAAGGCCCGGAAGCCCCACAGGTTGCCTTTTGCCATGGCGCGCTCGGCCAAATAGATCGTGCCCGAGCTGGACACCAGAACCACCGAGTTGATCAGCGGTTTCTGCCACTCCAACCCCTCAACCCCTGGGGGTAGCCAGTCGAGGGCACTGGTCTTGAGCAGGGCATAGCCGCTGAAGAATGCCAGAAAAATGACACTCTCAGAACACAGAAAGATGATGAAGCCCGTGAGGTTGTGCTTTGGGTGCTGAGCCGACTCGGCGTGCACGGGAGCTCCGCTGGGGGTTGCGCTGGTCATCGGGATGCCTCCTTCTGGTCTGCGAGGGTGAGGGCCTGCTCCAGTTCAGCCTGGTGTTCCACAAGCGGTTGGCCGCTGCCATAGCCATAGGGCCTGGAGATGACCACGGGTACGTGGTCTCCGAAGTTGTCCTCCGCTGGCGGCGAGGGCAGCAGCCACTCCAGGCCGATGGCATTCCAGGGGTTGTGACCCGCCTTCGGGCCCCGCACCCAGGAGCTCACCATGTTGAGCAGGAAGGGAATGATCGAGACACCCAGCAGAAACGCTCCGAAGCTGGCGATGACGTTCCAGAAGGCGAATTCGGGGTCGTAGCTGGAAACGCGCCTTGGCATGCCCATCAGGCCCAGCGGGTGCATGGGCAGGAAGTTGAGGTTGGCGCCGATGAAGGTGAGCAGGAAGTGCAGCTTGCCGAGTCCTTCGTAGGGCATGCGCCCGATGAACTTGGGGAACCAGTGATAGATGGCGGCGAAGATTCCCATGACCGCGGCGCCGTAGATCACATAGTGGAAGTGGCCGACCACGAAATAGGTGTTGCTCACGTGGATGTCCACGGGCACCGTGGCGAGCATCACCCCGGTGATGCCGGCGAACACGAAGTTGAACAGCCCGCCCAGGCAGAACAGCATCGGTGTCGTCAGCCGCAGCTTGCCGCGCCAGAGCGGGCCGAGCCAGGCGAACACCTTCACGCCGGTGGGCACCGAAATCAACATGGTGTTAACCATGAACAGATTGCGCATCCACTGCGGCACGCCGCTGGTGAAGAAGTGGTGGACCCAGACGATCAGGCCGAGGCCGACGATGATGAACGACGCCACCGACACATACACGTAGCCGAACAGCGGCTTGCGTGCGTAGACGGGAAACAGTTCCGAGAAGATCCCGAACACCGGCAGGATGATCACGTAGACAGCCGGATGGGAATAGAACCAGAAGAAGTGCTGATAGAGCACCGGGTCGCCGCCCCCTTCCGGCCTGTAGAACGAGGTTCCGGCCACCAGATCGAACAGCAGCATGATCGCGCCACCGGTGAGGGCGGGCAGGCCGATCAACTGCAGGCTCTGGGCCGCCAGTGCCGTCCAGCAGAACACCGGCATGCGGAACCAGGTCATGCCCGGAGCCCGCATGCGGATGATCGTGGTGACGAAATTCACCGCACCCATGATCGAGGACACCCCGGAGAGCGCCACGGCCGTGAGCCACAGCCCCTGGCCGCTGACCAGATGCCCCAGCGGGTTCTGGATGCTGACCGGCGGATACGACCACCAGCCGGAATAGGCGGGGCCGCCGGGTACGAAGAAGCTGGCCATCAGCAGGCTGCCGAAGATCGGCACCAGCCAGAAGGCGACGGCATTGAGGCGTGGGAAGGCCATGTCGGGCGCGCCGATCATGGTCGGAATCAGGAGATTGTTGAGACCGTTGAGGACCGGGAAGATGAACAGGAACAGCATCACTGTCCCGTGCATCGTGTAGATGCCGTTGTACACCGTGCGATCCACGAGGTCGGAGGCCGGCGTGATCAGTTCACCTCGGATGATCATGGCCAGAAGGCCACCGATCAGGAAGAAGAAAAAGGCAACAACGATGTACTGAATCCCAATCACCTTGGCATCGGTGTTGAAGCCGAAATAGCGGCTCCAGGAGGGTTCGGGTTCGTTGGTTGGGAAGCTGGCGGAGGTCATCGGGTGGCGGGCTCAGGCGTCATGGGGCAGGGTGTTGGAACCGGGCACATTCACCTGAGGTGGCGGGGCCGGAGGCACGGTGGCCCATCCCGGCCTGGTTTTGTTGGCACGCTCGGCGTATTCCTGAACCGCATCACTGAGGCCGCTCTGGATCGGCTGGCCGCCCGCCTGCGTCAACCAGGTGGCATGGTCAGCGGCGCTTTCCACCACCACATCGGCCTGATTGGCCGCAAACCAGGTGCCGCTGAACTGGGAATCCCTGAGGCGATAGCGACCTTCGCGGGTCGGGGTGAGGTTGAAGTTGATGGCTCGGCCCGGGACGACGTCCTGCTTGAGGCGGAAGGCGGGAACGAAGAAGCCGTGCAGCACGTCTTCCGACACGAGCCGAAAGCTGACCGGCTGATCCACCGCCAGATGCAACTCGGTTGACGACACCCCCTGCTCGGGATAGCGGAACTCCCAGGACCACTGTCGGGCCACCACCTCCACGGTTTCGGCAGGCAGCCGGTCGCCTGGATAGCCGCCCTGCTGCTCAACGGGGTTGTTCAGATGAATGTGCTCCATCGGACCCAGAACCCCGAGGCTGCTGTTCACCCGGATCGCGTAGACGGCGATCGCCATCACCAGCACGAAGGGAATCGCCGTCCAGATCACCTCCAGCCTGGTGTTCCCCTCAATCGGTTCTGCGTCACTCTCGTCGTATTTCTCTGCCCTGTGCATCAGCACCACCCAGGCCATCACGGAGACCACGCCCACAAACACGAAGGTGCCGATGGCGGTTTCGAAGCTGAACAGGCCATCCACCAGGGGGGCTGCCGTGGAGGCCTGCACCGGCAGCCAGTGATAGGCTTGCTGGCCCATCCAGACGCTGAGCGCCACCAGCACCAGGATCCAGACCGCCAGCCCTCCGATGGCAAGAGGGGTGATCCGCGGGCCCCTGGAAGACGAAGGAGTCATGGCAATGCCTCGTTGAGGTTGGCTCCGGCGGCCAGCAGCTGGTCCGCAGTGACGTGGACACCGAATTCCCCGGCCAGCTCGGCGCCGAGGGTGCCGTGCAGGCCGATCACCAGGAACAGCCCCAGTCCCACCAGCAGGTACAGCCACTGCACCTGACGTCCCATGTCGCGGCGCCAGGCGAACCGCTGATAGCCGCGCCAGATGGTCATCAGCACGATCACCAGCAGGATCGCCACCCCGCCGACGCCGTGCCAGAGCATCGTCTCCATGCTCTGCAGCCCGATCGTGCTGGTGACGCCGGCGATCGGTGTGGCCAGCAGCATTTCGAAGAAGCCCGCCGCCACGGTGAAGAAGGTCACCAGGCAGCAGGCGAGCAGGTTGTACCAGCCGACGTCATGCAGGCCGGCCCGCGTCACCGGTAGGGCCAGGAAACGGAACACCCGCTTCTCGAGCGGATAGAGCGAGCCGGCGATGTCGAAGGCAATGGCGATCACGAACAGGCCGATCGTGAAATGCACCAGATTCGGATGAATCGGCAGGGCGTAGGGCAGGCCGTTGGCGCCGAGCGCATCGCCCAGTTGCTCAATCGGCACGGGGCTGGGCAGATAGGTGAGTGCCATCAGACCATCCCTTCGCGGATCGCCTGCACCACCGGAACTGTGTGCAGTCCATACACCCAGATCAGCTGGTTGCCGAGCGTGACCTGCACCACCACCAGCAGGGCTAGGACCCCACCGGCCGCCAGGAACGGCAGCGGCAGGCTCTGGGGATCGCGGCTGCGGATCACATAACGCCAGCCGGTGAGCAGCGACAGGATGCCGGCCAGCGACCAGCCCAGGGTGCTGTGCAGGTTGAGAATCTCACTGGCCCGTCCATAGGGCTCGGCCAGACCCGCCTCCACCTGGCCGAAGATGATCGCCACGAAGATGGCGGCGGTCGCAAACAGCAGATTCCAGAAGCTGACCTCGAACAGGTTGGTGCGTCGTGTGATGACACCGATCAGATCGAAGACCACCGAGATGACCGCCATGGCGATCACGAAGTGAACAACAATCGGATGGAGGGTATCCATCCACGGCAAATTGTGATCATTGAGCGGTGGCAGCAGCTCAAGCATCAGGCGCCCTGCAACCTCACGACTCTGGCGAGGGTGGCCTGCTGCAGCAACGCTTTATGACGACATGTTGCGCTCCCGGGGGTGTGTTGGTGTTCTCAATCCTGTGTGCTGATTCGTTGACAACCTCTGCCTGTTTGGGTACCTCAGATGTCGTGGGCCTCGAGCTGGTGAGGCCTTGTTGGTGTCAGTCGCCGCTCGGCTCCGCCGGGAGTTCGCTGACTACCGTGAGGCGTTCCTGATGCCCCTTCTCGTGTCCGCACCGGCCTCCCCCGCTCTCCGCTGGATCGTCGCCCTGCTGCTGCTGGCCGCCGCCGGCCTCTCCCTGGCGCTCCCGTTTGTCTCCGCCACCCTGCTGACGATCTTTCTCGGCAGTGCCGCCGTGGTGGCCGGCATCACCCAGCTGCTGCGTCTCGGTGGCTCCTCCGACACCCGCTCCAGGATCTTTCGCGCCCTCTCCGCCGCCCTTTATCTGGTCGGGGGCTTCTGGTGCATCGTCTATCCGATTGAGAGCACCCTCAGCCTGACCCTGTTCCTGGGCTTCCTGCTGGCGATCGAAGGCGTGATGGAGCTGGCGGCGGCTGCCGCCGGTGGGGTTCCAGCGCGTGGCCTGGTGCTGCTCGATGGCATCGTCACCGCCGTGCTGGGCGGCATGCTCATCGCCGAATGGCCCAGCGACAGCATCTGGGCGATCGGCACCCTGTTCGCCATCGCCCTGGGCTTCTCCGCCGTCAATCTGCTCACCGCTCCCGCCGAAGCCGGCTGAGTCGTCGTCTCAGGCCCAACGCCAGGCCTGGGTGCTGCGCTGCTGCCGCATCTGCAGCCGTGGCCGGGATCTCCTGGTCGCGGCTCGCGCTGCTGGCGACGCCTCAGCTCGCGCTCCCAGCTGCGTGGGGGCTGCCGTAGCCGCCGCCGCCCGGAGTCTCGATGCGCAGGCCCTCCCCCGCCGCCAGACTCAGCTCGCAGCAAGAGGGCAGTTGCTCCTGGCTGCCGTCGCGGCGCAGCAGCCAGTTGGCACCGCAGGCCCCCGCCTCGCCACCGGCCAGGCCGAAGGGCGGCACCCGCCGCGAGCCGGTGAGCAGCGACAGCCGCAGCGGTTCGAGGGCGCGCAGCTGGCGGATCACCCCATCGCCCCCAGGCCAGCGCCCTGCTCCACCGCTGCCTCTGCGTCTCTGGAAGATCTCTAGCCGCACGGGGAAGCGCTCCTCGAGGATCTCCGGATCGGTGAGCCGCGAGTTGGTCATGTGGCTCTGCACCGCCGAGGCGCCTGCGAAGCCGCTGCCATCGGCCAGCACGCCTGCCCCGCTGCCGCCGCAGATCGTCTCGTAGTACTGGCGGCTGGTCGGCCCGGCGGCCTCATCGCCGAAGCTCAGGTTGTTCATCGTGCCCTGGCTGGCGGCCAACATCCCCAGCGCTCCGAACAGGGCATTGGCGGCCGCCTGGGAGGTCTCGACGTTGCCGGCCACCACCGCAGCCGGGGGCGAGGGGCACAGAAGGCAGCCGGGCGGCACCACCAGTTCGATCGGCTCGAAGCAGCCGGCGTTGAGCGGGATCGCCTCGCCCACCAGGCAGCGGACCACGTAGAGCACCACCGCCCGGGTGACGGCGAGCGGGGCGTTGTGATTGCTGGCGAGCTGGGGCGTGGTGCCGCTGAAGTCCACCCGCAGCGTGCGTGTGCGCTGGTCCGGAGTGACCGCCACCTGGATGCGGGCGCCGCCATCGAGCTCGACGGCGTGGGAGCCGGCCTGCAGGCGTTCGATCACGCGTCGAACCGCGTCGGCGGCATTGGCCTGCACATGGCCCATGAACGCCTGCACCCGCTCCTGCCCCTCGGCCCTGATCAGCTGCTCCAGGGCCAGCACCCCCTGGCGGTTGGCGGCCACCTGGGCCTGCAGGTCGGCCAGCAGCTGGTCTGGATTGCGCACCGGATAGGGGCCGGCCAGCAGTCTTTGCCGCCAGCTCTGTTCGTCGAACGCGCCGCCCGACAGGAAGGCCTCGTTGCGCAGCAGCAGGCCCTCCTGCTGGATCGAGCGGCTGAAGGCCGGCATCGAGCCAGGGGTGATGCCGCCCACGTCGGCGTGGTGGCCGCGGCTGGCCACGAAGAACAGCGGCCCAGCCGCAGCCGTGGCGTCGGCGGCGAACACCGGTGTGATCGCCGTGATGTCGGGCAGGTGGGTGCCGCCGGCATAGGGGTCGTTGGAGAGGATCACATCGCCAGGGGCCAGGGGCGGTCGCCGCCCGGCCGCCACATCGGCCAGCAATGCCGCGACGCTCTCCCCCATCGATCCGAGATGCACGGGGATGTGGGGAGCGTTGGCGACAAGGGCGCCCCGGCCGTCGAACAGTGCGCAGGAGAAGTCGAGCCGCTCGCGGATGTTCACCGAGCGGCTGCTGAGCTGCAGCTGCACGCCCATCTGCTCGGCGATGGCGGCGAACCGGTGGTGGAACAGCTCCAGCTGCACCGGGTCGACGCCGCTCCGGGCCCGGCCCGGGGGCGACGGCGCTGACTGCGGCGCGGCAGGCTCCCCGAGCGGGACGGTGCCGGCTTCGGCCGCTGCGCCGGCCTTGCCATCGGCCGGAGCTGCAAGGGTGGACGGCTGTTCCAGCAGCAGCTCCCCGCCGCTCAGCAGGCGGGCCTGCCAGTGCGGTTCGAGCAGCAGCGTCGTGGTCGCGTCGATCACCACGGCTGGACCCTGCAGCCGCGCCCCCACCGGCAGCTCAGCCCGTCGCCACAGGGGCACCAGGCACCAGCCGCGGCGTGCCAGCCACACGCGGGTGTGGGCCGGCGGGGCCGGCAGGACTGCTGCGGGAAGGTTCGTGCTGCCGTCGCCAGGGCCTGAGCCGGTGGCGCTGCAGGCCTCGTCCGGCTGTCTGGTGCGGCGGTCGTCCATCGGGGCGCGAGCGTCTGCGGTGGCCGCAACCTCGCCGGCGGCCACCTCCAGCAACAGCCGTTCCACCACCAGCTCCCGGTCGCTGGGGAGATAGCCGTAGCGGCGCTGATGCAGGGCTGCGAAGCCATGGCGCAAGGCCGCGACGATCGCCCCGTCCCGCCCTGCGGCCGTCTCTGCCCCTGCTGCGCCGCTGTCTGTGCGGTCGCGGTCACGGCTGTGCTCAACGCCACGGCTGTTTGCAATGACAGGGCTGTTCGCAGTGCCAGGCTCGTCCTTGAGTGGCTCGCCGGTCGCGGCGTCAGCTCCTCCAGCGGCGGCCGGCCCCTCGCCCCTGCCCGCAGGTCCGTCGCCGTCCGCGTCGCTGTCCTGCGCAGCGTCAGGCTCCTTCGGCCAGAGCAGTTCCAGTCCGCGCTCGCTGCCCGGATAGCGCAGTTCCAGGCGCACCACCAGGCGATGGGCACTGCCAGGACGCAGGTCGCCGCTGCGCTCGAGGGCCGTCACGGCGTCGTGGCGCAGGGCTGCCAGGCGCTGCCGCAGCTCCGGCATCAGCGCGGGCTGCAGCGGTGCACGGATCACCTGTTCGCGCAGCTGCCGCTGTTCCGCCCGGCCGATGCCGTAGGCCGACAGCACGCCGGAGAGGGGGTGCAGCAGCACCCGGCGGATGCCGAGCTGAGCGGCCAGGCGGCAGGCGTGCTGGCCGCCGGCGCCGCCGTAGCTGACCAGTAGGGCGTCGCGGATGTCGTGGCCGCGCTGGATCGAGATGTGGCGGATCGCGGCCGCCATGCGCTCGATCGCCAACTGCAGCGCTCCTTCCGCCACCGCCTCCGGGGACAGGCCCGTCGCCGCTGACAGGGCCGCGAAGCGCCGCTGCACCGCCTCGAGATCCACCGCCTGATCGCCCTCAGGGCCGAACACCGGTGGCAGAGCCTCGGCGGGCAGGCGTCCCAGCAACAGATTGGCATCGGTGATTGTGGCCGGGCCGCCGCGCCGGTAGGCCGCCGGTCCCGGCAGCGCGCCGGCGGATTCGGGGCCCACCAGCAGCCGACCGTCGACGCAGCGCAGGATCGATCCACCGCCGGCGGCCACCGTGTGCACCGGCAGCATCGGTGCCTGCAGCCGCAGGCCCTCAATCGTCATTTCGGCGCTGCGCTCCCAGGCGGCCTCGCCCCGGGCCGGGTCGAAGTGGAACACATCGGTGGAGGTGCCGCCCATGTCGAAGCCGACGATGGCGCTGTGCGGGCTCACGGCCGTGGCGACGGCGACGGCACCGACCATGCCGCCGGCCGGTCCCGACAGGATCGTGTCCTTGGCGAGCAGGTCGTCCGGGGCGGCCAGGGCGCCGCTGGAGCGCATCACCCGCAGCGGTGTGCCGTCACCCAGGGCCTGCCGCACCTGGTTCAGGTAGTCGCGCAGCACCGGACCCACGGCCGCCTCCACCAGGCAGGTGTGGCCGCGTGGCACCAGTCGCGGCTGGGCGCTGAGCCGGTGGGAGAGGGCGATGTCCTCGACGCCCTGCTGCCGCAGCCAGCGCTCCAGGGACAGTTCGTGGGCGGGGTTGCGGCAGCTGTGCAGCAGCGCCACCGCCACGCTGCGGCGGCCGGAGGCCAGGACCTGCTGCAGCTGCTCCTGCAGGCGCCCATCGCAGCGCAGCGGCTCCAGCTCAAGGCCATCGGCCGCCAGGCGGCCGTCCACCTCCAGCACCTGCACGTCCAGAGGCTGGGGACGCTCGATGCGCAGGGCGAACAGGTCGGGGCGATGCTGGTCGCCGATGTCGAGCAGATCGGCCAGGCCGCGGTTGATCAGCAGCAGCAGCGGAGCGCCGCGACGTTCCAGCAGGGCATTGGTGGCCACGGTGGTGCCCAGCCGCACCTCCGAGATCGCGCCGGCCGGGATCGGGCTCTCGGCCGGCAGCTCCAGCAGCCGGCGGATCGCTGTCACGGCCGGATCGCCGCGGCGACCGGGCTGGAGCGAGAGCACCTTCTCGATCGCCAGGCCGCCATCGGGCCGCTGCCCGATCACGTCGGTGAAGGTGCCGCCGCGATCGATCCAGAAGCGCCAGCCGCCGGCTCCTGAGAGGGACTGCTGGGTCAAGCGGGGAACCTCCATGGAGCGACCGGCGCCAGCGAGGCGGATCGGATCTTCTGGAGCTCCTTTCGATTCAGCCCTGGGTGTCTGCCGGGCGCAACGGTGAAAGCGGCCAGGGCCATGGTGGCTGCGGGCGTGCCGGGCTCAGCGATAGTTCTCGAACTGCAGCGGCACCTCGACGTCCTGGGCCTTGAGCAGCTGGATCGCCTGCTGCAGGTCGTCCTTGCTCTTGCCCGTGACCCGCAGGCTCTCGCCCTGGATGGCGACCGTCACCTTCTTGAGGTTGTCGCGCACCGTCTTGCTGAGCTTCTTGGCCAGCTCCTGGCTGAGGCCGCGGCGCAGCTTCACCAGCTGCTGCACGCGGTTGCCGCCGACGGGCTGGGCTGGCTGGAAATCGAAGATCTTGAGCGACAGGTTCCGCTTGGTGGCCTTCTGGCGCAGGATGTCCTCCACCGCCTGCAGGGTCATGTCGCTGGCGGTGGTGATCGTGATGGCGTTCTCGTCCAGGTCGATCTCGGTGGCCGAGTCCTTGAGGTCGTAGCGGGTGGAGACGTCGCGGCGCACCTGATCGACGGCGTTGACCAGCTCCTGACGATCGAAATCGGAAACGACGTCAAAGGAGAAGGACTCGGCCATGGCGGGACGCGATCACAGAGCCTGCCAGCCTAGAAAACACCCCAGCCGCCTTCCCGCCATGCCCGGCCTCCCCCTGCCCGTCGCCCTGCTGGGGGCGCTGCCGCTGCCGTTCTCCAGCTCTGCGGCAGGGGCCCCGTTCGCCTGGTCGCTGCTGCTCTCCGGCGCTGTCGTGATCGCCAGCCTGATCCCGCTGGGAGCGGCCCGCTCCCAAGCCGACTTCAAGCCCTCCGACCTGGCGGCGCCGCGGGCGATGTTCGAGCGCCTGCCGGCCTGGGGCAAACGTGCCAACTGGGCCCATCAGAACAGCTTCGAGGCCTTCACCCTGCATGCCCCCGCCTGCCTGCTGGCCCTGGTGGCGGCGCTGCACGGGGCTTCGGTCGGAGTCGTGGCGGTGGCGGCCGCCTGGCTGCATCCAGCCCTGCGGCTCGGATACATCGGCGCCTATGTGGCCAACGTTCCGCTGCTGCGCAGCCTCTGCTGGGCGGGTGGCATCCTCTGCACGGCGATCCTCTACGGCGAGGGCCTGCGCGGCGTGCTGGCCGGCTGAGCGGCGCGGGGGGCGGGCTGGCGCCAGCGTGTCACCGCGTCGTTACGCCATGGCTGACGGCGCTCTCAGCGGTAGTTAGCACGGGCGCATCCTCTGCCACCAGGTCCATGACCTCCTTGCAGCTCTAGCAGTTCCTGGCCCACGTGTCCCAGGATCCCGAACTTGAACGTCGTCTTGAGGACGGCAATGCCGATCCCGAGGCCATTGCCGCCGCTGCCGGGTTCACGATCAGCGCCCGCGATTACGTCACATCCCAGCTGGGATGGAACGACTGGAAGCTCTCCAGCAGCTTCGACGAGGACATCTGATCCTCCCGACCCATCCCGACCGGTTGCGGTGTCGGCAGCTCGGATCAAGGCCCCGCAAGCAAGGCGGGGCCTTTTTGCTGTCAGCGGCTCCAGCGCATCCACTGAAAGACCCGCGTCGCCTTACGCCATCCAGCACGGCTCCCATGCGGATGCGGCAGGGGCGGCAGCCCAGGTGGCTGAACCCTGTCCCGCTGCGGTTGTTAGGGGCTGGTCGTGTCGCCACGGCCCCGATGTCGGCAGTCACGCGCGGGGCGATGCGGATGCGGCAGATGCAGTAGATGCGCAGCGGTCAGCAGCGGGCCTCAGCCTTGGCCAGCTGGGACGTGGTGTCCGGCCGCTGGTCCAGGCCTCGCTCCGGTTCAGCTTTCGCCCTTCTGCAGCGAGCGCAGGGCGGCCAGCAGCGAGGCCGGGCTCTGGGGATCCACCATCAGCACGCTCCCTCCCTGGGCCCTGGCCATCTCCTGGCCCATCGCCATCCAGTCGCGCGCCAGCAGCAGCCGCAGGCCTTCGGCTGCCCCGGGCTGGCTTTCCAGCACCCGCGCCAGTTCCGCCGCCGCCTCGGCGCGGGCTTTGGCCAGCAACGTCTGCTGCTTGGCCTGGGCATCGGCCTCCAGCAGCAGGGCCTCCTGCTTGGCCCTGGCATCGAGCACCAGCGCCTCGGCGCGGCCGCGGGCGGCGTTCACCTGGGATTCGCGTTCGCCCTCTGAGCGCAGGATCGCGGCGCGCTTCTCACGCTCGGCGGTCATCTGCTGCTCCATCGCCTGCTGCACGCCGCGGGAGGGCTTGATGTCGCGCATCTCGACGCGCGTCACCTTGACGCCCCAGGGGTTCGTGGCGTCATCCAGCTCGCGCAGCAGCACCTCGTTCACCTCCTGGCGGGTGGTGAAGGTCTGATCCAGATCGAGCTTGCCCATCTCGGCGCGGATCTGGGTGAGCACCAGATTCACCATCGCCGCCTGCAGGTTGTCGACGGCGTAGTAGGCGCGCTCATGCTCGAGCAGCTGCCAGTAGACGACTGCATCCACCTCGATCGAGACGTTGTCGCGGGTGATGCATTGCTGTGCCGGGATGTCGAGCACGCGCTCCTTGAGCGATTCGTGGCTGACCACCTTTTCGATGCCCGGCAACACCAGCGACAGCCCCGGCTTGAGCTGGCGGTTGTATTTGCCCAGTCGCTCCACGAGCATCGAGCGGCTGCTGCTGGTGACCTTGATGCCGCTGAATCCCAGTCCACCCAGGATGAGCAGCACCGGTAGAAGAAGGGCTTCCATGCTGATCGCCTCGCTGCGGCAAACCTAGGCAGGATGGAGCAGGCAGTCAGCTGCGCCGCCACGTCCCCGCACGGCGTCCGCCCGGCGCCTTCGCGCACCCCGCTGATCGGCCCGTCGTTCGTGTCATCCCGCCATGGCCCCTCCGCTCCTGTGGTTCCTGAGCGCGGCGGCCCTGTTGCTGCTCGCCCTGCTGGGGGCGGACAACGATGGGTTGCTGCTGGTGGCTGGGCTGTGCGGCCTGCTGCTGACGCTGGTGGCGATCGCGCTGCCATGGCTGCCGGCGGTGCCCCAGGTGCTGCTGTTCGTGGCGTTGCTGGTGCTCGGCTATGGCCTGCTGCGTCGCTGGGCCCGCCAGCAGCGCGAGCGCAGTCTTCCCGCCAGTGCCGCCGCCGAGACGGCGGAGGTGATCAGCGGCTTCGATGCTGCTGGCCGCGGGCGGGTCCGCTGGCAGGGGCAGAGCTGGGCGGCGCTCAACCTGGCCCCGGATGCGGCGCTGCCGGTCGGCTCTGAGGTGATCGTGATGGGTCGCGATGGCACCAGCCTGCAGGTGCTGCCTCGCCAGAGCCTGCCGCTGCAGGCGCGGCCGCCCCAGGGCTGAGCCGGCCAGCTGCCGCCGCCCTCCTCCCCGGTGGAATCCGCTTGGCGCCATCGCTGACCGGCCATCGGCAGCAGGCCCGGCTGGTTGTCTCGCAGCACCATGGCCGTCGCCGCAGGCTCCTGGCCCTGAATGGCCGGCTCCGAGGCGCCGGGACGCCCGTCTGCGGGAGCTGAACCGCACAGCCGACCCCTGCGCTGCCGCGGACCCTGCCGCTCCCTGCTGTCAGCCCTGGGCGGGTCCGACGAGTCGCAGAAAGGATGTGTCGATCGGGCCTGATGGCCATCAGCAACGATCAGCCCGCCCCCAACATGGCCCGCTTCGACACGGGAGCGGTCCGAGTCGGGATCCATCCTTGGCGTGATCTGGCCGGGCTGTTCGGCCTCTGATGCCGGACGCCGGGCTTCGCGCTCAGTCGAAGAACATCAGGCTGACCACCTTGCCCATGTCCTCGGCGGTGCGGCAGCTGGCCAGCAGCGTCTCGCTGTCGTGGAAGGCGTAGCAGATCAGCTGATCGCAGCGGCTGATGATCTCCTGGTTGCAGAGGCTGCTGGCCACAGGCAGCGGCAGTTCGTCGTGCTCGGGCTTCTCGACCAGGTGCAGCACCCGCTCGAGCTGGTCGCGCGATTCACCGGGCTGGCGATCGAGACTCTGGGGCAGCAGCACGGTCAGCCGGGCCGGGTCCACCTCCAGCACGCTGCGAATCACCGCGGCATTGACGCCCTGGGCGCCTGAAGTGATCAGGCTGTGACCCTCCTGGGCCAGGGAGCGGGCCACCAGCTCCACCAGATGGATCGCAACCACCGGGACGTGACGGCTGCCGAGGATGGCGATGCGACGTTTGCCCCTGTCCTGGAGCATGGCCAGTTCCTGAGCCAGGGTGTCGATCCGGTCCAGTGCCGGAAAATCAAGGGACCGGGTCACCCGCACTCGCCCTGCAGTGAATCGAACCTAGCAGCGCTGGGCCGCCGGCGAACGCTCAGGCCGGGACCGGCAGCCGCAGCCGCTCGAACAGCGGTTCGAAGCGGCAGTTCTCCTCGACCAGTCGCATCGCGTACGAGGCCTTGACCGCCTCGTGCAGGCGCACATGGCCGAAGGCCGCTTCGATCACCTCGACGGTGGTGAGGGTGTCGTGCTCGACCTTGAGCACTGGCACATCGAGTTCCTCGGCGCGGCTGAGCAGCTGAGGCAGCGGCTCGCCGGCACCGGTGAGGATCAGGCACTGGGTGGAGGCCTCCAGGGCCGCCAGCTGGATGTCGGTGCGGTCGGCGCCGGTGACCACGGCCATGTTGCGGCGGCGGCGGAAGAACTCCATCGCGGCGTTGACGTTCATCGCGCCGATCGAGAGGGTCTCGACCAGCAGATCGACCCGGTCGTGGCAGCAGAGGGTGTGGGCCTCCAGGCGTCGGGCCAGTTCGCCGACGGTGACGCTGCGCAGCAGCGGGCTGCGGGGCATCACGCCGAGCACCGGGATCTGCAGACGCTCGAGGGCTGGCACCACCTCCTGACGCAGCTGCGGCACCAGCTCCGGGTTGACCGCGTTGAGCACGACTCCAGCCAGGAGGTCGCCCAGCTGCTGGCGTGCCTCCAGCAGGGCATCGGCGCTGCGGCTGTCGCGCCAGCCATGCACCAGCACCACAGGAGCCTGCAGGGCTCGGGCCATCTGGGCCAGACCCAGCCCGAACAGCAGGCCCTCGCTCAGGGTGCCCGCGGCCTCGAGCAGCACCAGCCTGTCGGTTTGCTGGTGCAGGCGTCGCTGCAGGTCCGCGAACGGCTCGCCCGGGCTGAGATCGCCACCGAGCAGGCGCTGGTGGGCCGAATCCGCCTGCTGCACCTGCAGGGAGGGAAGCAGCTGCGCGGCCGGCAGGCCGAGGATCTCGCCGACGAAGCGCACGTCGTCGTCCAGCAGCGGTGCATCGGGTCCGCCCGCTTCGGCGGCTGACTCGCCCGGGCTGCGCTCTTCCAGGGCGGTGGCCAGCGGCTTGCCGAAGGCGATCGGCACACCGCGCTGGCCCAGTTGGCGGGCCAGCCCCAGCACCACGGCCGACTTGCCGCTGAACGGCTCGCAGGAACCGATCAGCAGTGGGGCCATGGGAGCTGAGGACATGGAGCGACCTCGCCGGGTCCTTGGAGGTGCCGGCCAATCTAGGCAGCTCCTGCGGCCGCGCACCATGCTGGGCCGAGCATTTCGGGCTGATCCCGTGGCCACGTCCGCTGACACCACCCCGAGCGAGCCGCCGCTGGTGGCGATCACCGGCGCCTCCGGTGCCCTGGGCATGGCGCTGCTGCGTCAGTGGCACCGGCGTGGGGCCCATCTGATCGCCCTGTGTCACCGCCCGCAGCCGCTGGAGCTGCATGACGACACAGGCCAGCCGATTCCGCTGCGGCAGGTGTGCTGGCAGGTGGGAGAGGAGCAGCGGCTGGCGGAGCTGCTGCGCGAGGTGGATGTGCTGATCGTCAATCACGGCATCAACGTGCACGCGGCCCGTGATGCCGACGCCGTCTCCAGCTCGCTGCAGGTGAACGCCCTGAGCGCCTGGAGGCTGCTGGAGCTGTTCGCCGTTCAGACGGCCGAGGCTCCGGCCGGCTCCGGCGGACGCCACCGCGAGTTCTGGCTGAACACCTCGGAGGCTGAGATTCAGCCGGCGATCAGCCCCCTCTATGAGATCAGCAAGCGCCTGGTCGGCCAGCTGTTCAGCCTGCGCGCCCTCGACCTGGCCCCGCGTCTTCGGCTGCGGCGGCTGGTGCTCGGCCCGTTCCGTTCGGCGCTCAACCCGATCGGCCTGATGGATGCCGACTGGGTGGCGGCCCAGGTGCTGCGGCAGGGGTGGGACTGGAACCTGGGGCTGGTGATCGTCACCCCCAATCCGCTCACCTACGTGCTGATGCCGCTGGCGGTGCTCTCGCGCTGGCTCTACTTCCGCCTCACCAGTCGCAGCGCCGGCGGGACCGGGGCCTGAGCCGGGCTTGTCAGCGCCTTCGCTCGACGTGCTCCTGCTATGGAGTGGTCCGGCCGCTGGGCAGGCCATGCGTTGCTGCCGCCGCGGCGAGTCCGGCAGCCGGGCTCCCCAGGCCTGTCACCGCAGCCGGGCGCTGCGCGCGGGATGTCGTCTTGCGGAGCGATGGAACGAGCGGCGAGCAACCCGTTCCATCGCTCCGCCGCCCGGTTCAGAAGTCGCGGTCCGTGAGGATCTCGCAGCCGTCGCCGGTGACCACGATCGTGTGCTCCCACTGGGCGGACAGGCTGCCGTCGACGGTGATCACCGTCCAGCGGTCCTTGAGGGTGCGGCAGTGCTTGCTGCCGGCGTTGAGGATCGGCTCGACCGCCAGGGTCATGCCGGCCCGCAGGGTGACGTTGGGCAGATCGCGGGTTCGGAAGTTGAACACCGAGGGCTCCTCGTGCAGGTTCCGCCCGACGCCATGGCCCGTGTAGTCCTCCACGACCGAATAGCCGTGGGCCTCGACGTGATCCTGCACGGCACCCGCCAGCTCCAGCAGTGTGCTGCCGGCCTTGACCGTGGCCAGGCCCTTCATCAGCGACTCCTGGGCGACGCGGCTGAGGCAGCGGGCCTCATCGCTGACCGAATCACCCACGGGAATGGTCACGCAGCTGTCGCCGTGGAACCCCTCGAAGTAGGCGCCGGTGTCGATCTTGATCAGGTCGCCGTCCTGAATGATCTGGCGGGCGCTGGGGATGCCGTGCACCACCTGGTCGTTGATGCTGGCGCAGATGCTTGCCGGGAAGCCGTGATACCCCTTGAAGCTGGGCACGGCGCCCATCTCGCGGATGCGCCGCTCGGCGTGGCGATCGAGTTCACCGGTGCTCATGCCGGGAGCCGCCATCTCGATGATTTCGCGCAGCACCGTGGCCACGATGCGGCTGGCCTGGCGCATGATCGCGATCTCCCGCGCCGACTTGATCTCGACACCGCGGCGGCCGGCCTGGATGCGGGGACCGTCGTTGTCCTGGACCTCAGCGCCGCTGACCCCGGCCGCACGCTTGCGGGTGGCGGGCTGGCTGCTGGCGAGCAGGTCGGCGAAGAGATTCATGCGCGGCGCTCAGCCTGGTACGGGTGCGACATTTCAAATTATCCACACCCCACCATGGCTGCCGTGATCGCATGAGCCCCGCCGCGCCCCGCTCTCCTTACCTGCCGCTGGCGGCGCGCCTGCGGCGCCTGCACGCCGCCCTGGCACCTCTGGTGCTGCTGCCGCTGCTGCTGACCGTCGGCACCGGCATGGCATACCGGCTGCTGCGCGACTGGGCCGGTCTGGGGCGGGATCAGGCCCACATCCTGATGGTGCTGCATGAGGGCGAGTGGCTCAAGCCCCTGCTGGGGCCTGGCGGCGAGACCATCTACGTGCTGCTCAACGGACTGGGCCTGCTCTGGATGCTGGCGACGGGGGCGTCGATGCTGTGGCAGCGCCTGAGGCGGTCACCGGCGAGCCGCTGAGGCAGGACCCCCAGCCGGTACACTGGCGGTTTGGCCAGGCGCTCCGGAGTTCGGGATGGCAGCGGAAACACCAGCGGACGTTCAAGACGTGCAGACAGACGAGACCCAGACCGTGGACACCGCTGCAGCGGCCACCGCCGCACCGGCTGCCAAGGCCGGCAAGGTGAAGGAGGGACGCCTCAGCGCCCACGACCTGATTCGCGCCTTCGAGGCCGAGCAGCTCAAGAGCGACCTGCCTGAGATCTATGTGGGCGACACCGTCAAGGTGGGCGTGCGCATCAGCGAGGGCAACAAGGAGCGCATCCAGCCCTACGAGGGTGTGGTGATCGCCAAGCGTCACGGCGGCCTCA
>CAYNGR010000035.1:0-7142 GCA_964396755.1 uncultured Cyanobium sp.
GCTGCTTGTTGGCACTGGTGATTAGCAATCTGAGAAAAAAACGCATTCGGCAGGGCCAGTGACTGCTTGCTTACTTGCTTGCGTTTTGGGCTTCACGAGTCTTGACGCAAATCTGCGCTGCAGTGCCTGATTCTGGATCGCCACAATAATCTTGATCGACCCAGATGGTTGACTATCCATCCTATGACTGTGGCAGTCTTGACGATTGCTCGCATGATGAATCCCTGACTACATTGATGTCGGCGATCTGGAGATTCGTTGCTTTGAGCACGATGGTGATCTGGACTTCGTAACTCTTAAGGTGATGATGCGAGAGGAGCCCCTGAAGCGATCTTCTCAAGCTGACTGACTAAATGGGGACAAAAGCAACGCTTTGAGTCTCTCAGTTCAACAGCCAAGTCTGACGACTCCTGCTTGAGCCGGCATCGCGATCTGAGGGTTAGCCTTGCTCTGGCTTTGCTTTTCTAATGGCCAGCAAGACGTCGATATCCTCTCAAGAACCCTGTCATATCACATCCAAAAGGACCCGAACTGCTGGCTATAAACCCACTTCTTTCCTCAGAGCCGTGATCATGACTGTCAGCTTCATGATCGATAGCGATGCTCTTCTCTGAAGAACGAGTCGCATGCGTGTTTTGCGGGGTCATCATGATGTGAATGATGGGGAGCAGGCCTGAGAGGCTTTGTCGCCTGGTTTCTGGTTCGTCTCTGCCTCTATGACCATCTTGACCAAGGCTGCGGTTTGGTTTGCTTCGCTGGCCCGTGCATGAACCGTCGATGGCTCCGTCAGATGGCTGTGGACTTGCCTGCATCTTGAATTCTTTTGGAGCTTGGCGAGAGCGACTCTGCTTAGCTTGCTAGCATCAGTGGTGCACGATTGACGCATCCTGCTGCGATTCCATGGATATCGAGCGCATCAAAAATAACGCGAAACAGATCCAGATCTTTTTGGACGACTGCGTTAACTACAGTAACCCGATCTTGATCGAGGTTTACGGAAACCTTCAGCAGACCCGCTCCCCCAGTTTCCCGGTTGATCCAAGGCAGGCTTTTGTCTTGTCCGTATTGGAGAAAGCGTATGGTCTGCTGATGGATCAAGTGGGGGCACCAAATGTTCTGGCTATCCTGCTTGGTCTTAGTCAGAGTTATGTTGACTATCCGCCCCCAAGTCTGGCTCATGACTTCGCAAGTATTGCTGAGCGGTTTCGAATGACATTTCAGCAGATGCGCTCTGAGATGGCTGCCATCTATGATGATCCGCTTGCGAATGCCGCCAAGTCCTATAAGCTTCCTTTTCCGTTGCCTGGAACAGGAGCCACGGTGTTCTCTGTTCGGGATATGCAAGACAGTATTTTTCCTGAATATGGTTCGGGCTTTTTCAATACCCTCCTGTTGTCTTTTAACCAGTTTTATAGGCAGCAGGTGACGCGCATTGAAATGAAGGCGCATTTCAAGGTCGGGTTTGCTTATTTTGTCGCCCAACCGCAGACGGATCTTCGTAACCCAGAAGTGGATGGCCGTCTTCAAATGCGTGATTGGTGGTGGACCAAAGCGCCATCAAACACAGGCAATTCACTGCGAAGTCGAGTGCCTGAAAGAAGTTTTGGTTGGCCGGATCAAATCAACAATGTTGGATCCAATGGTAGTCGCCCTTTTTTCGAGGCGACATGCAGGGCTTTTTATGAGAAGCATCCTGGTATGTATATTTTTATTTGCGACGACGATTCCGATGGCTGGCTTGGTTATTTGCAGTATGTTCTTGTTGGTTTGCAGGTTCCTTATGGATCCAGTCGGTGGACCCTTTTTTCCAGTCCCTCCAAGGATGAGGCCCTGACTTTGGATCATTGGTTGTTTATTGATGATGGCTTTGGCAATGTTGTCAACCCCGATGCGGTAGCAATGCGTCAGGATGTCTTCATGCATTGGGATCTGGTCGGTAGCAAGGGGATTCGGCCGCAACAATCGGTGCAGGGGCCCCGGCCTTCTCATCCGATGTAGATCGCCAGGGTACAGAGGCACTTTCTCAATGCTGTCTGGATGCAGATCTGGGATCGGATGCCTAACTGGTTTGTGTTCTCGCAACGGTGATGAGGCAACAAATCTGCTTCCACGGGCAACGCCATGCTGTGCCTGGGATGAGCGGTTGATTTGCATCTGACCAGGCAGTTTTCGCTGCACCGGCTATTTCCTATTGCCAACGTCTTCTCTCCCATTCCTGCAGGATGAGTGCCCCCATCTCGCCTTCGCTGCCTTCTCTGGGCGATGGCTGATGGGGGCCGTGCTTCGCCTGCGTTTACCTGCCTCGGATGGCCACACGCTGAAGCAACGGCGCGGCAGTCTTCTCACCGGTGCTGGGCACGACCCGGATTTCAAGCGGCACGCTGCCCTGCAGAGTTTTCGGTTGCTGGAACGCTTTCAGGCTGCGTGGCAGGGGGACGACGAAGGTGCTCCCTTTCGCCATTCCCTGGTGCATCGATTCATGATGCGAGATTGTCGGGCCGAAGAATGCCACTGTGCCCGCGTAATAAGGGCTTCCTGGTTCGGCAGTGTTGAGCTCGGCAGGGGCATTGACGAGGATGGTGAATTCCCGTGGGGCTGCCAGGCCCGTGGGGCGTTGAATCGTGACTTCCGCCAGCAGTCCAGCAGACGTTGACTCTGATAGATGGGTCTGGATGCGCTCGAGAGGGACATTCACCCTGCCGCTATCCGCGTTGACCGTGCCCTGCAGGATGGGCGGGGCGCCGCTGGCCCGTAGCCTCTGCGAGGTTTGCGTCCAGCCGCTTCCATAGCCTGGAGCGTAGTCATAATCGAATACTGCCGTGCTGAAGTAATCGCCGGCTCGAGCGGCCAGGCTTTTGCCAAGGCTGTCGACGAAGAACAAGAATGGCTCTTGCATGAACTGTTCCCGGTCAGGACCGGTCGGTTCGATCGGTAGTCCGGCGCTGATCTGCCGCCGTGTCCACACATCCCATAGTCGATCCATATTGGAGTGGTGGAGCATGAAGATCGGATCGACAGGAGAGAGATTGTTGCTCATATTCCCGAATGGTCCTGGATTGATCTGCGGGTTGTAGTAACCGCCAATGTAGTTATGCAGCTTATTGTGTGGTTGGCCCTCGAGAATGGAGAAGGCATCTCCTCCCGTTGGCGGCAGGTGATGGGATGGCGTCTTGACGCTTGTAAAGCTGCTGCTTGGATCGGGGTCGTGATAGGCCTGCACGCTCAGTCCGGAGGCCACGACTCTCGCTGAAACACAGTCGCTGGTTGTGGCATCCAGTTTTCGATTAGCAAGGGTTGGATAGCGTGATCCACAGGTGATCGCGAAGGCCATGTTGCCTGCGTCGCCAGCGCCTGAGACCCCCGTCCAGGCATCGTCAAGACTCGAGTAGCCGCGCTGTTCGAGCTGTTCCCGTTGCTGCTTGGACAGTCCGTTCCAATAGGTTTGCAGCGACGGCTTGATGAATTCCGTGAATCGCACCAGGTTGCCTGTGTAGGGGGCAAAGGCCTCGGCTGTGGGTGTGAGGACACCCCGGAATAGGCTTTCAGGCAATTCAGGATGGCTGGTCCAATCCCAGAAGGGCAGAGTGAAGTTGGGGTCCCCACTCAGGCGACGGATTGTGCGTTCAAAGTGCCCGATATAGCCACGATGCCACACGTAGAACCACCAGTTGCCATGGGGGCAATCCAGAAAGTGGACAAACGCATTGCGATACCAATTCAATGGATCGCTGGCCGGCTTCCGCAGCATGACCTCGATGCCGCGTGCGTAACTCACCAGCATGCGCTGTCCCTGCGGCGAGGCCACGTCATAACGCCGGAATCGCGGGCGTGATCCCGCGAACGCTGCGCTGAGTCCTGGCGATAGGGCGAGTGCCGAGCTGCCGGCCAGGCCTGCCGTTCCCAAGAGAAAGCCCCGTCGAGTCAGTCGCATTTGGAAGGCTCCACAGTCAGGTCCTCCATTGCGGGCCCTGTTTTTTCAATGTAGCTCGATGATCTCGACCCCTCATCATTGCCGCGTTCATTTAAGGTTTGGGTGCTTGTTTTCATTTCAGATGCCCGATCGAGCTGCGACCTTGTGTGCTCTGTTGACAGACCCAGTTCCTGCTGAGCCTGTCTGATTCGCATCTGCAGGGGGATGGCCAGCTCAACGTCAAGCACGAGATCATTGCCCGCGTTCCCGACTGTTGCCCATGTCATCGACGCGCTAACCCGCCGATCTCGGCACCCCTGAAGACAGCTTGTGATGCAGGGCGGAGTCTGCGCCCATTCCTGTGGCTCTGGTCGTGCCGCTCAGTCCTCCGGCCAGGGGCGGCTGCGTTTGGCGGTCATCTCCGCCTGCGCCTGCTGCAGCTCGGCACCAGGGCTCGGCACGACGAAGCCGGCACAGGCCGCTGAGCTGCGCTGTCCATCGGGACAGAGGGTGCGCTCGAAGCGCACATCCACCCAGCGGGATCCGTCGGTCTGTGCGCCCCCCAGGTGCGCTTGCGCCAGCGAGCCGCGCCACATCACCACGCCGTTCAGAACGCTCTCGCGCAGGTCGGCGCCGCTGAGATCGGTGTTCAGCAGCAGTGCCCCGACGCCGCTGTCATCCTGCTGCGCGGCAGGCGTCAGGGTGCGGCGGCCCAGATGGGAGCGCCGCAGGTCGGCGTTGACCAGCCGAGCGTTCTCCAGCCGTGCGGAGGCGAGATTGACGCCCACCAGTCGGGCGCCGTCGAGGAGGGCTCCAGTCAGGCGTGCCTTGCCCAGATTGGCGCCGCTGAAATCCGTCCGCAGGGCCTCACTGCCGCTCAGATCGGCACTTTCCAGATCCACACCACGCAGGCGCGCACCGGACAGGCGTGTGCGCGCCAGCCTGGCCGATTCGAAGTCATTGCCCTCCAGATCAGCCTGACGCAGATCGGCTCCGTTCAGATCTGCGGACTCCAGATCGCAGGAACGCAGCAGGGCTCCCCGGAGATCAGCCTCGGCCAGCAGGGCTTCGGCCAGATCGACGCCGATCAGCGTGGCACCACGCAGATTGGCGCCGCGTAGATCGGCATCCTCCAGATCCGTTCCGATCAGTCGGGCTCCCTGCAGATTGGCCCCGCGCAGATTGGCGCTGCGGAGGTCTCCGCCGGTGAGATCCGCACCAGCGCAGCTGGCATGCGGTTCGATGCGACAGGGCATTGCTTCTCTGCTGTCGCCCTTGGACGGCATCGCCATCAGTGCGGAGGTGCATGCCAGTGCAAGCGCAAGAAGTCCTTGCAATCGTGCCGAAATCATGGCTTCCAGGTTTCAGAACAGTGCCAGGCTAGCGATATGCAAAACATTCAAAATCTAGTCTTTAATGCTGTGCTTTTCCCGCTTGTCGCTAGGGTCTGTTCTTATGCTGTGTTGCGGGCTTCTCTGTCGATCGCGAGGACGTTTCTGCGCTCTATCTGGTTCCCAACGGCCTGAATCCATGGCCGCTCCAGCGCCAGCCCGTGTCGATCGAGGCCCGTCTGGGCGATCTGGGCTGGGTGCCTTTGCTTTGCCTGGGTCGCTTTGGCAATGGGGCGATCAGGAGCCATCAAAAAAACCCGGTGGCATCGCCACCGGGTCGAGAGGTCTTGAGCGGGGGGCGGAGGGGCTGCCCGATGGCTTCAGCCCAGACCGATCTGGCTGAGGATGCCCTGGCCGGTGAGCAGCTCGGTGGCCAGACCGATCACGAAGCCGAGCATGGCCAGACGGCCGTTCCAGGTCTCGGCGAAGGCGACGAAACCGAAGCGGGAAGTCGGGGTGGTCATGGGTGGCGTGGCTTGGTTTTGAGAAATGTAAACCAACTGTGGCGGAATGTAAAGCCCCCGTTGTCGTCGCGCGGCGGGCGGTGCAATACCCTGGGGCGACGGCCGGGTGTGGCCGCCTGGTGCGACGCCCCGGCGTGACGCTCCGGTGCGGCGTCGGCGGCGACCGGTCTGAGCGCTTCCGATCAGCAGATGCGCGGCAGCAGCTCGCCGCTCAGGGGCGGCAGCAGCCGTTCGCTGCCGAAGCCGGTGCGCAGCAGCACCCTCGGGCTGCCGCCGGGGCCCGAGGGGGCCGGCTGCGCCGCGCCGATCCAGCAGCCCCCCTGCGGCTCCAGCAGCGCCAGGCAGGCCTCCAGGTCTTCGGGCGCCACCACCAGCAGGCAGCGCCCTTCGTTGGCGAGCTGCAGCGGATCCAGCCCCAGCAGCTCGCAGCAGCGGCTCACGGCAGCGCAGACCGGCAGCCGTTCCTCCTCCAGCGTCAGCTCCAGACCTGCCGCTTCGGCCAGTTCCTGCAGGGCCGCCGCCAGGCCGCCGCGGGTCAGGTCGCGCAGGCAGCGGGGGGTGAGGCCCGCCTGCAGCAGCTGCTCCACCAGCGGCCACAGCGGCGCGCAGTCGCTCAGCAACGGCGGCTGCAGATCCAGCCCATGGCGGGCGGCCAGCACCGCCACGCCATGGCGACCGAGATCGCCGCTCACCAGCAGCTGATCTCCGGGGCGGATCCGCTGCGGCCCGATCGGCTGCTCCGCCTGCTGCAGGCCGATGCCGCTGCTGTTGATGTAGAGGCCATCCCCCTTGCCTCGCTCCACCACCTTCGTGTCGCCCGTCACCACCTGCACGCCGCAGGCCTCGGCCGTCTGCCGGATCGAGCTGAGGATCCGCCGCAGCACCGCCAGCTCCAGGCCCTCCTCCAGGATCAGCCCCAGGCTCAGGTGCAGCGGCCGCGCCCCCACCATCGCCAGGTCGTTGCAGGTGCCGATCACCGCCAGCCGACCGATGTCGCCCCCGGGAAACTGCAGCGGGGTGATCACATAGCTGTCGGTGCTGAAGGCCAGCCGGCCATGGGGCAGCTGCAGGCAGGCGGCGTCCTGCAGCACCAGATCCGGGTCGCGGTACAGCGGACGCAGCTCGGCATCGATCAGCTGCTGCATCAGCGTGCCGCCGCCGCCATGGGCCAGGCGGATGCGCTCGAGCCTGGAGTCGCCGGGATCGGACGCGGGACGCTCACCGATCACGCTGCCCTCCTGTCTGCTGTCCCAACCCCGGGGAGTCTGCTGGATTCGCCGGGGCTCCTGCCGCCGCTCCTCCGCGAGGCCCCCTGTGTTGGTTGTGCCGAGCGGATCGTTGTGCGGAGCAGAACGCTGTGCAGAGCTGATCGCGGTG
>CAYNGR010000035.1:7242-21621 GCA_964396755.1 uncultured Cyanobium sp.
TGTGCCGAGCGGATCGTTGTGCGGAGCAGAACGCTGTGCAGAGCTGATCGCGGTGCAGCGGTTCGCTGGGAAGAGATGAGTGAGGTGGCTGCTTCAACGGCCCTTGCGGCTATCCCTTCCGCCTATCGCCAGACATCAAGAGTTGCCAAGGTCGTGCATCGCCCGGCTTGACGTCCGCGCCTGTGTCTCCATGCTGACCGCAGCGCTCAGGTGCGTGCTTCGGGTTGCATCGCGGCGGCTGCAATCCAAGCGCGGCCCTCCTTCTACGTCTGCTCTTGTGCTGCTGTACTTGCGCTGAATGCCTGGCATGCCGATGTCCCCGGTGCTGATCCACAGCCGTCGCCGCTGGAACGACAGCGGCATGGACCTGCTGGCGGGCCATGTCTATGCCTATGAGGCCCAGGGATGCTGGACGGATTGGTGGATTCAGGCTTCGGCCGAGGGCTATGAGCGCGGCTGGCTGCGCCCCCTGGAGCGGTTCAGGCGCTTCCCTGCCGCCGCCTGGTTCCAGCTGATCGCCTCGCTGGATCGCCAGCCGCAGTGCTCCTGGCCCCTGGGCTGCTCCGGCCGGTTCACAGCTCCAGCGAGCGGGCGTCTCTGGCTCTACGCCAATGATGCGCCGATCGCCTACTGGAACAACCGCGGCGCCCTCAGCTTCCGTCTTCAACCCCTCAGCAGCTGATCCATGGCCCTCTACGCCTTCGACGGAACCGGCGATCGCTGGGATCCTCCCGGAACCCGCATCGATCGACTCGATCTGCGCCGGCTGACTGGCGCGCAACGCACTGAGCTGCTGGGCAGCATCACGCCCACCGCACGCAACAGCAAGCAGCGCTATCTGACCCACGTGCCGCTGTTCTTCAGGCAGGTTGTCGAGGCTGGGCAGCACGCCGAGTACTTCCCCGGGGTCGGTTCGGGCGCCTGGTTTGAAACGGAACTCGGTCAGACGCTCGACTTCGCCATCGGCGGCTTGTTCGGGGTGGGGGCGCGCGGCATCGTCAAGGCCGCTCTCAAGCGGCTGAAGCGCAACATCAGCGAGTTCAACGACAGCACCATCGACATCGTCGGCTACAGCCGTGGTGCCGCCATCGCCTGCCTGTTCGCCCGCGAGAGCTGCCGGCAGTTTCGCCGTCTGGAGCTGGAGGCGCCGCCGAAGATCCGCTTTGTCGCCCTGATGGACACGGTCGCCTCGTTCGGCAATCCATTCAATGACAACGAGCTGTTCTTTGATCCGGTCCTGCCATTCACGGTCAGCAGCGCCGTGCATGCCATGGCCTACGACCACAACCGTCCCGGCTTCGGGCTCGATCGGGTCTACGGCAATCACGTGATGGAGGTGTGGTTCCGGGGCGGGCATGGCGACATCGGCGGCAACGCCACCCGCGGCGACGGTCAGCCGAATCGTCTGCGCGCCAACATCGTGTTTCAGTTCCTCTGCCGCAAGGCGCAGGCCGCCGGTGTCGAGATCCATCTCGATCAACTCGAGACCGTCCATCCGGTTGATTTCGATGCACCGCTCTCCGTGCACAATCCCGATCCACCGCCTGTGCGTCCGCAGGGTCAATTCGATCGTTCGCGCCAGATCAGACGAGCCGACATCCTGCACCACTCGATCTTTCAGGATGAGCAGCCGCGTCTGTTGATCGATGCTCATCGCGGCACTCCGGTGACCACCAACAAGCCGCTCGGTCCGAGGAGTCAGTACGTGATCGAGGAGCCGTCCAATGAGCGGCAGACCCAGGATCAGCGCATCCTGCAGCTCACCCCGGAGCTCAGCCGGGCCTTTCCCACCACGCAGGCTGTCTACGACGCTCTGTACGCGGCCCGTCGCTCCTGAATCCCCAGCAAGCGGGCCGCCCCCTCACCGCTGTGTAGGTCGGACCGGTGTACGGCTGCACCGGTGTACCGCTGCACTGCCGCAGCATCAGTGCCGCAGCTGCATCGCCGCAGCACCAGGACTTCTGCGTCAGAACAGTTGCGTCAGAACAGTCAGCGCAGCGAAGACACTCAGAACAGTCAGCGCAGCGAGGACAGTCAGACGGTCAGGACAGCTCAGGCAGGACAGGCAGGACAGCTCAGGACAGCCAGCCCCGCCCGGCGCACAGCCGCAGGGCGCCCTCCGTCGCCTGCAGGCAGCGCTGGCAGCGGCGCTTGAGGTCGTCCTGGCTGCGGGCGCGCTCCAGGTAGGCCGTCATCGCCTGGCGGGTCTCGATCAGGGCCAGCTGCCCTGCCAATCGGCCGCCGAGGGCCGGTTCGCTCAGCAGCCGGCTGATCAGGGCTTCATCCCACAGCCGCCGAGCCTGGGACCCGGCGCCGAACAGCTGCTGCTCGAACAGCTGCAGGCAGTGATGGCGCAGGGCCTGCAGTTGGTTGGGCCGCAGCCGCCGGCTGTTGGGCAGCGCCGGGTTTCGCGCAGGCGCCGGAGCCTCGTCAGCCGCCGTGCTGAGGGCCGGGGCGAGCGCTTCTGCCGCGGTCGTTGACCTGGCACGTGCCGCTGCCAGCCGCTCCGGCCGCCAGGAGCTGGCTGTGCGGCGCGGCTGCGGCGCTGCCGGTTGCTCCAGGCTCCAGCTCAGGCCGGTGCCGGGGATGCCGACGCTGGCGCGGGCTCCGCCGCGGCGGTTCACCGGCAGGTTGAGGCTGGCCCCCCTGCCCCCGACGGAGATCGACGACAGGCCGGAGGCGGTGAAGTGAAAGCGCAGGGGCCCGAGCCGGGCACTGCGACGCAAGCGGAAGCCCATGGGGGCGCAGCGGCTGCCCACGGCTTACCACCGCCACCGAGCCGTGGAGCCGAACGGCCGGTGCTGAGGCGCAGTCGGCATCGCCCCTCGGCTGTTCGCCGTCGCCAGGCGTCCGGCTTGTGGCTTGTCTGACCCGGCTGCCGGTCGCGGTGGTCTGTCTCGGATGTGCGTCAGGCCTGTGTGCGGTTGGCTGTTCAGGCTGGTGATGGATGCGCTGCCTGCGGCGGAGCTCCAGCGGAGGTCCTGCGGCACAGCTGCCTGGGCTGGACGCCGCCGCTACCAGGGATGCTGCGTCGCGGCCGGTGTCGCTCAGGGCTGATGGCCGCCTGCCAGAGCCTGCAGGATCAGCATGCGGTTGTTGGAGGGCATGGCCACATCGGCCAGCGGCTCAAGGCCCAGCTCGCGCGCCTGCCCCTGCAGCGCCCGGGCATCGCGCACGCCCATCGCCGGATCGAGGCTGCGCAGGTGGGCGTCGAAGTCGGCGTTGCTCTCGGACGTGTGCACGCCCCCGTCCTGGAAGGGGCCGTACAGCAGCAGCAGCCCTGAGGGCCGCAGGGCCCGCCGGCTGCAGGCCAGCAGCGCCGGCAGGGCCGCCTCGGGAACGATGTGGCAGGTGTTGGCGCTGAACACCGCATCAAAGGGGCCGAGCGGCCAGGTCTCGGGGCGGGTCACATCCAGCTCTAGCGGCTCTGGCAGCGCCGCATCGGGCGCCAGCTCCGTCGGGTTCAGGGCCGCCAGGGCCAGGCGCAGATCCGCCAGCGCTTCGGCCCGCTCGCTGCTCTGCCAGTGCAGGCCGGCCAGCTCGCTGCAGAAATGGCCGGCGTGCTGGCCGCTGCCCGAGCCGATCTCCAACACCCGCAGTGGCGGCTTCAACCAGTCGCGCAGCACCGCCAGGATCGGCTGCTTGTTGCGTTCGCAGGCAGGGGAGAACAGCACGGCGCTGGCGGTGGTGATGGACGGTGAGTCCCGACAGTGAACCAGGTCTGGGCAGCCGCAGGTTCGACCCGGTTGATGTCACCGGGGCGGGGACACGCGCCTTGGCCAACGATCGCAGGGAAGGATCACCACGCCGGATCTCCGCGCCGGGGGACCGCGACAGATCCCCGCGACTGGCCAACACGAGAGATCACCGCTGCGGATCGACGCTGCCGATCGACGCGATGGATCTCCGCGATGGATCGCGCTGCTGGATCGAGACCAGGGATCGGCTTGCCAGGGGTGGAGAGCATCGGCTGGAGTGCCGCTGAAGCTGCGGGAGTGGCACACCGCCTGCTGGGCCGGCCTGGCGCGGCGGCGGCCGGGCCTGTTCTGCCGGAGGCACCCACTGCCGATCGGGATCCCTAGCGTTCGCCGGCCGTGCGGTTGTCCCGTGACCCCGATCGACTGGCTCTGGATCCTGCATCCGGCGTTGATGGTGGTGATCGCCTACCCGCTGCTGGGGGTGGTGCTGTTCCTGGCCCGCCGCACCCGTCTGCGCCGGCTGGGCCAAAGCCAGCTGCCGCCGGGCAGCGGCGCCGAGCACACGGATCTGGGTCGGGCGCTGGTGGCGGCGGTGGTGGCGATCACCCTGCTGGCCCTGGTGGTGGTGATCGGCACCAAGGCGTCCCTGCAGGACGTCCAGGGAGGTCCCGGCCGGCTGGTGCAGCTGCTGCTGGTGGCCCTCGGCACGGGCTTGGCGCTGGCGGCGTTGCTGCGTCGGCGCGGCGCCCTGCATCGGGCGTTGTTCGCCCTGCTCTGCTGGGCCGGTCTGCTGGCCCTGGGCAGCCAGCCGGAGGTGTGGCGGCTCAGCGATGACCCCTTCTCGCCCGGCTTCTGGCAGTCCCACTACTGGGGAGGCGCCGGCCTCACAGGCCTGTTGCTGTTCACCCTGGCGGCGCGTCCGGAGATCCAGCGCAGCCTGCGCTGGCGGCGTCTGCATCTGAGCGCCAACGTGCTGGTGGCGCTGCTGTTCCTCTGTCAGGCCTTCAGCGGCAGCCGCGATCTGCTGGAGATCCCGCTCAGCTGGCAGAAGCCCACGATCTTCGCCTGTGACCCGGTGCGGCAGGTCTGCCCTCCGCTCGCGCCGCTGCCGCCTGCCGCACCGCCTCCGGCCAGCTGATCCCGCGGCGTCTCGAGCCATGCGACTCCCCTGGGCCGTCGTCCTGCTGCTGCTGCTGGGGCTGCGCTATCTGGCCTGGCGCCTGAGCGACACGCTCAACCTCGACACACCCCTGGCCGCCGCCATCAGCCTCACCGCCCTGGTGGCCGAGCTGCTGCTGCTGACGAGCGCCTTGCTCGGGCTGTTGTTCAGCCTCTGGCTGCCTGCCGGATCCAGCCCACCGCCTGGCTCCACCGCGGCGCCGGGCCTTCTGCAGGCCGCCCGCGCTCAGAGCGCTCCGGCAACGGCAGCCACCGAGCTCCCCTGGGTGGAGGTGCTGGTGCCCAGCTACGGCGAGCCGCCGGAGCTGATCGAGAGCTGCCTGATCGCCTGCCTCGATCTCGACTATCCGCGCTTCCGCGTCTGGCTGCTGGACGACAGCGGCCGTCCGCAGCTGCGGCAGCTGTGCGAGCGCCTGGGGGCCCGCTATCTGGCCCGTGAGCAGCGCAGCCACGCCAAGGCCGGCAACCTCAACCATGTTCTCCCCCGGCTGCAGGGCGAGCTGATCGCGGTGTTCGACGCCGACGTGCTGCCGCTGCGCTGTTTCCTGCAACGCACGGTGCCCCTGTTCGCCGAGGCGGACGCTGGAGCGCCGCTGGGCTTCGTGCAGACCCCTCAGACCTATCGCAACGCCGATCCGGTGATGCGCAACCTGGGGCTGGAGCGCTGGCTGATGCCCGACGAGGAGAGCTTCTACCGCTGGATCGAGCCCTGCCGGGAGGCCGTCGGGGCGGTGGTCTGCGCCGGCACCTCGTTCGTGGTGCGGCGGGAGGCGCTGCAGCGGGTGGGGGGCTTCGAGACCGGGACCCCCTCCGAGGACCTGGCCACCGGCATCCGGATCGCGGCGGCGGGTTACCGCAACCGGTATCTGGGCGAGAAGCTGAGCTCGGGACTGGCGCCGTTGACGGCGGCGGCGATGGCACGGCAGCGCTGCCGCTGGGCCAGCGGCACCCTGCAGGTGCTGCGCACTGGGGCCAATCCGCTCACCATCCCGGGGCTCAGTCCGCTCCAGCGGCTGGCCTATCTCGAGGGGATCGTGCATTGGTTGATGCCGCTGCCGCAGGCCCTGCTGGCGCTGATGCCCCTCAGCCTGGGGGTGCTCGGGGTGGCGCCGTTGCGGCTGAGCGGCGAGGGACTTCTTTTTTATGCCCTGCCCTTCGCCCTGGCCCAGCTGCTGCTGATCCGCTGGCTGAGCGGCCAGTCGCGCACGGCGCTGTTGCCGGAGCTCTACCGCTGGATCTTCCTGCTGCCGCTGGTCTGGGCGGTGCTGCTGACGCTGCTGGGGCGTCCGCAGCGCTTCCGCGTCACCCCCAAGGCCCTGGCCCAGGGCCGTCAGACCAGCCCTGCCCGGCGCCTGCTGCTGCCGCTGCTGGCCCTGCTCAGCCTGCAGCTGGTCAGCCTGCTCAACCTGCTGCGGCCATCGATGGGCGGGGTCCTGTCAACCCTGTCCCCCGCCACGTTGACGGTGAGCCTGATCTGGGCGGGGCTGAATCTGCTGCTGATCGCTCTGGCGCTGCGGGCCTGCTTCGATCGGCCCGGCCTCTCGGCGCTGCCCTGGTTCCGCCTGCAGCTCCCCTGCACGTTGCGGCAGGGCGACACAGCGGTGCCTGTGCAGCTGCAGGCGATCAGCGAGGCGGGCGTCGAGCTGCGGCTGCCTGCTGCGTTCGCTGTCCCTCCCACCACGGCGCCAGGCCCGACTGTGGCAGGGGGCACCTTGCCGTTGTCCCTGGCAGCGGCGGCGTCGCCGTCATCCAGTGAGCCGTTCGACCCGTCGCCAGCGGCACCGCCCTCAGCGGTACAGCCAGCCGCCTCACGCTCGCCGGCAGTGCCATCGCCAGCCTCGTCGCCAGCCTCATCGACGCAGCCCCAGCCCCTGCCGCCCCAGCAGCTGGATCTGGCCAGCCTCGGCCTGACGGATCTACCGCTGCAGTCGCTACGGCAGCAGGGACGCCTGCTGGGGGCCCGTTGGGGTGCCCTCAGCTGGGATCAGCGTCAGGCCCTGCGGCGCGGGCTTTACAGCCGCGAGGGTCTGTGGCCCCAGCTGGCGGCCCCGCCCGAGCCGCTGGCCCTGGCGGTGGTGCTGCAGCGACTGCTGTTCGGTTGCCGGCCGGAGGGCTGGTTCCGCCGCAGCCTGATGCCCCAGAACCCGCCGCCCGCCGCCGGCGCAGGCGCCTGAGGCCTGGCCGCCCCGGCTGTTGCCGAGCAGTCGCCCGTCCTCCCGGTCGCGTTGGCCCAACGGCGCGGCTTGCTCCGTTCCCGCTCTGCAGGGCGGTGCGGTCGGCAAGGGCTGCCCCGTCACCACGCGTGCGCGCCGGCTGCGGCGGCAGAGCGCACGGTCAGCCCCAGCCGCCGGCTGACAGGCCGAGCCTGGGGCATCCATGGCCCGCGCCGCGTCGGCGCTCCACGTCCTCGAGCCCCACGTTCCTGAGTCCCATGGCTTCAAACGCGACGGTCTCAGGGCTGGCGGTCTCAGGCCAGCCCGTCTCAGGCCAGGCGGCCCTGAGCATCCCTGCCGTCTGCATCGCGATGCCCGCCGGGCAGCGGCGGTCCTGTTCAGCGGTGGGGTGTCCCGGCAGCGGCCTGACCGGCCTGCTGCCCCTCGCGCTGACCGGGGCCAGCTGAGGCTCCCCGATACAGGTAGTACGCCGCGCAGGCTCCCTCGCTCGACACCATCGGCGCCCCCAGCGGCTGCTCCGGCCGGCAGGCCGTGCCGAAGGCATGGCAGTCCGGCGGCACGGCCTGGCCTCGCAGGATCGCCCCGGCGATGCAGGTCGGCTGGTCCCTGTGGCCCGGGTCGGCGTCAGCGTGGTGCGGTGAGGGTCGCGGCTCCGCTACGGGTCCGTCCGGCTCGAGGCCGCTCGCGAGCGGCAGCGGTCTGCCGGCAGTGTCGTGTCCGGCTCCGCCGGCCCCTGGCTGCGGCGGCGGGCAGCACGGGCAGGCCTCACCGGCATCGCCATCGGACAGGCCGTCCTTCAGGTTGAAGCGACGCCGCGCCGACAGGGCCCTGTAGGGCCCCCGCAGCGCCAGGCCGCCGCCGGGCATCAGCCCCAGGCCCCGCCAGGGCCGGTCGCAGGGCTCGAACACCTGTGCCAGCAGCTGCTGCGCCTGGTGGTTGCCTGCGGCGCGCACCACGGCGCCATAGGCGTTCTCCACCCGCGCCTCGCCGGCCTCCAGCTGGCGCACGCAGGCCAGCACGCCGGCCATCAGCTCCAGCGGCTCGAAGCCGCTCACCACCACCGGCACCCGCCAGCGCTCCACCAGGTGTTCCAGCTCGGCGGTGCCCAGCACGCTGCAGACATGCCCCGCCGCCAGGAATGCCTGCACCTGGTTGGCGGAATCGGCCAGCAGCGCCTGCATCGCCGGGGCCACCCGCACGTGGGCATCCAGCAGCGACAGGTTGCCGGTCTGCAGGGTCAGGGCCTGGCACGCCAGCAGCGCCGTTGCCGGCGCCGTCGTCTCGAAGCCCACCGCCAGGAACACCACCTGGCGATCCGGGTGGTTGCGGGCCAGCTGCAGGGCCTGCAGCGGCGTCGTGAGCAGCCGCACGTCGCCACCGGCGGCGCGCACCGCCAGCAGCGTCTCCTGTCCCTCGCCAGGCACCCGCAGCATGTCGCCGTAGGAGCAGAGGATCACCTCCGGCAGCCGTGCCAGCTGCAGCGCCTGCTCGATCGTGGCGGCCGGCGTCACACACACCGGGCAGCCGGGCCCGTGGATCAGGCGCACCGAGGGCGGCAGCAGCTGATCGAGTCCCCAGCGCACGATCGCGTGGGTCTGGCCGCCGCACACCTCCATCAACGTCCAGGGGCGGCTGGTGATCGCGGCCAGCTCGGCGGCCATCGCCTTGACGGCGGCGGCCATGGCGCGGCGATCGGCAGCCGTGGCAGTCCGGTCTGCACCGGCCGCCTCCAGGCCCCGTCGCCGCCGGCCAGGGTCTGCGGCCGAGCCGCCGCTCACCACGGCCCAATGGCCTGCATCGCCTCCAGGGGCCGGAAGCTGTGCAGGCTGCGCACATAGGGCGTGCGTTCGTAGTGGCCGGGATCGGGGGCGCTGCCCTGGGCCATGCAGCCGATCAGTTCCGACACCGAGCCGTAGCCGTGTTCGGCCAGCCAGTGGCTGAGCTCGTCGCGCAGGCCCTCCAGGCGCTGCGGCCCATGGCGCAGCACGGCGCCGACCACCTGGGTGCAGCAGGCGCCGGCCATCAGCAGCCGCACCACGTCGGTGCCGCGATGCACGCCGCCGCTGGCGGCCAGCTGCAGCGGTTCCTGACCGTGCAGCAGGGCGATCCAGCGCAGCGGCAGCCGCAGGTCCTGGGGGGTGGAGAGCAGCAGGTGGGAGCGCAGTTCCAGGGTTTCGATGTCGATGTCCGGTTCGTAGAAGCGGTTGAACAGGGTGAGCCCGTCGGCGCCGGCGGCCCCAAGACGGCGGGCCAGGCCGCGCAGGTTGGTGAAGAAGGGATGCAGCTTCACCGCCAGTGGTATGCGCAGCTCGGCTCGCACCTCGCGCACGATCTCCTCCACCTGCGTCTCGATCGCGGCGCTGCTCAGCTCCGGGTCGGTGGGCAGGCCATAGAGGCTCAGCTCCAGCGCCATCGCCCCGGCCGCCTCGATTCGCCGGGCGCTGCGCACCCAGCTGCCGGGGTGGGCGCCGTTGAGGCTGGCGATCACCGGGATCGACAGCTGCGCTCGGGCCTGCTCGATCAGGCGCAGGTAGAGATCCTCCCCGCCGCAGAACCAGTCGGGATCGGGGAGATAGGAGAGCGATTCGCTGGTGCTCTCGCTGCCCTGCAGGGCGCGCTGGTGGAAGGCGATCTGCTCCTGGGCGATCTGTTCCTCGAACAGCGAGTGCAGCACGATCGCGGCGGCGCCACCGCGCTCCAGCTCACGCAGTTGGCTCGCATCCTCACTGAGGGGAGCGCAGGCTCCCACCACCAGCGGGTGGTGCAGCGGCAGTCCCAGCCAGCTGCAGGAGAGATCCGGTTCAGCCATGGCGCTCCAGCCTCCAAGGCGAACTCTGGCCAGGCCAGGGGGTGGCGGCAAGCGCGGAGCGGATGGCGCTCCGCTGTGCGCTCTCCGGGGAGCTGCCCGCCACCTGCGCCGCCGCGTCGCCTGCGCCGGTCGTCGCTCCTGCAGGCGTGGCGGTTCCCCTGGCCGGTGCTCAGGGATCAGCCCAGACGCAGCGGCTCGAGCTCTTTGCGGCCATGGCTTTCGGCCAGGGCGTCGTAGCCGCCGATCGGCTCGCCATCGACGAACACCTGGGGCAGCGAGCTGCTGCCGCTGCGCTGCTGGATCTCGCCGCGCACGGCGTCGCTGTCCACCCGGATGACGGTATGCGGGATCGACAGGGTGCGCAGCATGCGCAGGGCTCGGGCCGACCAGGGGCAGCCCGGCAGCACGGCGATCTCCAGGCGCGGTTGAGCGCCCTCGCCCGCGGCGGCCTGGCTGGCTTCCGTCTGGCTGACTGCCGTCTGGCGGTCAGCGGGGCGGTTGCGGCCGCTGGGCTTGGCTGGCGGGTTCTGTAATGCGGCAGTGGCGTCGGCGTCGGCGTTGAGCCTGCGGCGCATGTCTGGTGCTGGGCTCGGGGATACCGGAGACTCCACCGGCAGGAAGCCCACCAGCAGATCGGCACCGCGCAGCACCAGGGTGCCGGGCTCGAGATGGCCCCCCCAGACGCGGCAGTCGCCGTCGGAGAAGCTCAGGTGCAGATGCACCCCGTCTGGCGAGAGGGTGCCGGAGAGGGTGATGATCTCCAGCTCACCGCGCAGCCGAGTCGGGGCGGGTTTGCCGGGGCACTGGAACACCGCCGCCGACAGGTTGCCCACCACCGACAGCACATAGCCCCTGGCGCCCTGCTCTCGTGCCAGGGCCTCCAGGCTCTGGCGCACGTCGCTGCCGGCTTCCAGATGCAGCGGCAGGGTGTGCATGGTGGGCGGCGTCAGGGCTCGCCAATTTACGGAACCCACTGCCCCCACAGCTTCAGAGCGCCGCAGCCGCCCGCCCGGAGGCGTCGGCTCAGGCCTGCTTCAGCGGCACTTGTCTCAGCCGTACTGGCCTCAGCGGCACTGGCTTCAACGGCAGTAGTACTTGATCCAGCTGAGCGCATCGGACTTGCTGACGCCGCTGTATTCGATCTCGTAATCGCGGTTGTCGCACCAGCCGTTCACATAGGAATCGTCATCCCAGAAGATGCCGATCGACTCCTGATCACGGCAGACCTTCACCGCATTGCCGCTGTCATCCTTGCTGTTGCGGCAGTCGCTGTCCTGCCACTCCGCTGCCCTGCCAGGTGATTGCAGCAGCATCAACAGACTGGCCGCAGTCAGGACCCTGCAGGCAAGACCGCCGTGGCGCCATCGGTTGGACATGGGCGGATGCCCGGGGCGAAGGCTGTCCATCTCAACCTAGTTGTTCGCCCCAACCTAGAAACGGATGTCCTCCCGGCATCCATGCAGGCCCTGTGGCGTCCTGGTGCCTTGTCCTGCATCGGTCGCTGACCAGGAGACGCTGATCAGGAGATCAGGAGATCAGGAGATGAGGAGGTGCTGGGCTGAGGCGGCCAATCCGTGGTTCGCTCATGGCCGCTCTGCGGTGCCAGCGGCTCGTCAGTTCTGGGGCCGGCCGCTGCTGGCGAGGGCCTGCAGACCCATGGCCACGTGGGCCTGCAGGGCGCCGAGGGCCATCAGCTGCCGCGGGACCCGGCCTTCAGCGATGGCCGGGCCGACCTGGTTGAGGGTCGCCAGCAGTTGCTGGCTGGCGTGGCTCCAGGCCTCAAGGGCGGCGTCGAGGCTGGTGGTGTCGTCAGCGGCGGCTGGCGTGGGAGGGACGGGTTCAGCCGGAGCGTTCTGGGCAAAGGCCTGCAGGTCGCGATAGCTGATTGAGGCGGGAATGAACAGGGGCTCTTCCATGCCAGTTGGGTCAAGAATGTCGTTGAACAGACCCTATGGGCGGCCACTGAGCGCTTCAAGATTCGTCGCTGTCGGGATGACCGAATCGCCTCCGGTCGGTCGCGAGGGGGGGTGCTGCAATCGACTCTCTGGAGGACCGCCCACCCGCCACAAGATCCCAGCCGGATCGACCGGCTCCCTGCGGCCGATGGGGACTGCTGCGCCCCGGCTTCGGCTGCCGGTCTGCAGCGGCCTGATCTCCAGGCCTTGAGGCCACGCCCGGGTCGTGGCCACGGCCTTGGGAGGCCTGGCCATGGGTTCCGCGGGCTGCCGCTCAGCCGCCGTTCTCCACCGCCCGCGCCCGCAGGCTGCTCAGTTCCATCCGACTGACGCGTGGCTCGTCGCTTTCGGCCAGCAGCTGCAGCCGTTCGCCCTGACGGCCCTGCCGCTCCACCAGGCGTTCGCCCACCACGTTGCCCGCGGCATCGAGCAGGGCGAAGCGGGCGCTGATCAGCCCGCAGTTGCGCTCCAGGCAGTCCACCTCCACCGCCGCCGCGGCGCCGCCGCCGTAGATGCGCGGCGGCCGGCAGGGCAGCTGGCAGGGGCGGGCGAACACACCGCCGTCCAGTTCCTTCCAGCCTGCGGCCAGCAGCGCCTGGCGCCGCTGGCTCTGCTGATCGGCCGGGTTGTCGGTCAGTTGCCGCGCCAGCACCAGGCCTTTGAGCTGCCAGCCCATGGCCCCGCCCAGGGCCAGCAGCATCAGGCAGGCCAGCAGCTTCAGGGTTGCCGCCAGGCCACCGCCTCGCTGGGGTGGTGATCCGGGTGTGGCGCCGGATGGCATCCGCGTGGCGGGATCAGGGGTTGCCATCGCCGTAGCCGCGCAGGGAGCGGAACATCAGGCCGGCGCCGCTGCCCATCAGCGCGAACATCATCAGCAGGTTCCAGAGCGTCGTGGGCTGGAACTGCACGAACAGCGTCTGCAGCACCCCGGCCCCCAGTGCCGCCAGCGAGGCGGCCACCAGAAACCAGCCCCAGCGCACCTGACGCTCGCTGAACAGCAGCGCCACCCCCAGGCTCAGGGGGATCAGCAGCAGGCCGATGCCGCCCGGCATCAGCAGCGTCGGCATCCCTGACCAGCCGCCTCCCCAACCGCCGATCCCGCCGCCGAAGAAACCGCCGCGCCAGCTGCGGCCGCCCTGGCCAAGCCAGCCGGCACCGGCGGAGCCGACCATCACCTGCTGAAAGAACAGGAACACCCCCAGCGTCAGCAGCACCGCTCCGATCAGGAAGGTGAGGAAGTCCTGGATCGGTCGGCGGGGGTCCACGGCCGGCGTTCAGCCTCTGGCGTCATCCTGGCCAGGGTCCTTGGCGCTGCCAACGGGTCGAGCAGCGCACGGACACACGACCCGGCGACCGGCCCAAGGCGGGCCGCGCCGAGCGCTGCTGGATCCTGGCGTTGTCGGATAGAGACGCCACCTCGGGCCGTCGCCAGGCCTGGCGGCTCCGCCTCACAGGCCCGCTCGGGACGCGGGGCTCCGGGGCGATCCGAGGAGTGGCGGGGAGGCTCGCTCAGCCCTTCGCTTCCGGCTGGGCCAGCGCCCGGTACAGCGCCAGGCGCCGGTCCCGTTCGCGGCGGGCCTGGTCCTGCAGCTGCCGGCTGCGCTCCTGGGGGCCGCCCTGCAGCAGGCGGAAGCGCTGCTCGCTGGCCCACTGCTCCGCCAGATCCTTGCGGGGAGCCGGGCTGTCCAGCTGCAGCGGGCTCTCGCCCTGGTCGCGGCGGCGCGGGTCATAGCGGTAGAGCAGCCAGCGGCCTGTATCCACCGCCAGCTTCTGCTGCGCCATGCCGTGGGCCATGTCGATGCCGTGGGCGATGCAGTGGCTGTAGGCAATGATCAATGAAGGCCCGGGATAGCTTTCGGCCTCCAGAAACGCCCGGATCGTGTGTTCGTCGCGGGCACCCATCGCCACCGACGCCACATAGACGCTGCCGTAGGTCATCGCCATCAGGCCCAGATCCTTCTTGGGCGATTCCTTGCCGCTGGCGGCGAACTTGGCGACGGCCGCCAGGGGTGTCGACTTGGAGCGCTGGCCGCCGGTGTTGGAGTACACCTCGGTGTCGAGCACCAGCACGTTCACATCGGCGCCGCTGGCCAGCACGTGATCCAGCCCGCCGAAGCCGATGTCGTAGGCCCAGCCGTCGCCGCCCACCAACCAGACGCTGTGCTTCTCGAGGCAGTTGGCCACGGCCAGCAGCCGGGCGGTGGCGGAGGCCGGATCAGCCGCCTCAGGACTGGCTTCAAGCAGGCGCCTCAGCTCCGCGATCCGCTGGCGCTGCTCGTGGATCCCTGCTTCATCGTGCTGATCGGCCGCTAACAGGGCTTCGGCCAGGGCCATGGGAACGGCGGGCTCAGCCTGCTGTGATTGCGCTGGTGCCTGCGTCGGGGCTGCCTGCGTCGTCATCTGCGGCTGGCTCCGCAGCGTTGGATCCGGCAACTGAGCCAGCTGACGCAGCAGGTCTTCCGCCATGCGCCGCTGCTGGTCCACCGCCAGCCGCATGCCCAGGCCGAATTCGGCGTTGTCTTCGAACAGCGAATTGCACCAGGCCGGCCCCCGCCCCTCGCCGT
>CAYNGR010000036.1:0-21595 GCA_964396755.1 uncultured Cyanobium sp.
AGGTGGCCTTCTCCAGCGCCGAGGACTTCCTGGAGAAGTACAAGAGCGAGAGCGATGCGATCATCGGCCACTTCGGCCTGGGCTTCTACTCCAGCTTCATGGTCGCCTCCCAGGTGGAGCTGGTGACCCGCTCGGCCCGCGAGGGCAGCGAGGCAGTGCGCTGGAGCTGCGACGGCTCACCCAGCTTCACGCTCGAGCCGGCCGAGCGCAGCGAAGCCGGCACCGACGTGATCCTGCAGCTGATGGAGGAAGAGCTCGAGTACATCGAGCCAGCCCGGATCCGCACGTTGATCACCACTTACTGCGACTTCCTGCCGGTGGAGGTGCAGCTGGAGGGCGAGACCGTCAACAAGCGCGAATCGCCCTGGCGCAAGAGCCCGCGAGATCTGAGCGACAACGACTACATCGAGCTGTACCGCTACCTGTATCCCTTCCAGGGTGATCCGCTGCTGTGGGTGCACCTGAACACCGACTACCCCTACACGCTGCAGGGCATTCTGTATTTCCCCAGGTTCAGTGGCCGTGCCGACTGGGAGAAAGGTGAGATCAAGCTGTACTGCAACAACGTCTTCGTCAGCGACTCGATCAAGGAGGTGGTGCCCCGCTACCTGCTGCCGCTGCGCGGCGTGATCGACTCCCCCGACATCCCGCTCAACGTCAGCCGCTCTGCGTTGCAGACCGATCGGCGGGTGCGCTCGATCGGCGGTTTCGTGGCCAAGAAGGTGGGCGACCGGCTCAAGGAACTGCATCGCGACGATCCGAAGCGCTACGCCGAGATCTGGGAATCGCTGGCACCCTTCATCAAGATCGGCGCCATGGAGGACGACAAGTTCGCCGATCAGGTGGCCGATCTTGTGCTGTTCGGCACCACGGCAGCCGCTCAGGAGCAGCCGACAGCGGGCGCGGACGGCGAAGCGGCCGAGGGCGCCAGCCTCGATCCGATCCCGGGCGATGGCGATCGCCGCTACACGACCCTGTCCGGCTACCGTTCGCGCCTGGAAGCCTCCAACGACAAGCGCATCCTTTACTGCACCGATGAGGCGGCCCAGGCCGGCGCCCTGGCCCTGTGGAAGAGCCAGGGCGCCGAAGTGCTGCTGGCCGACACCTTCATCGACACCCAGTTCATCCCCTGGCTGGAGCAACGCCATGAGGAGCTGAAGTTCCAGCGGGTCGACAGCGAACTGGATGACTCGCTGCAGGAGCAGGACAGCGAGCTGGCCGACGCCGAGGGCAAGGACAGCTCCGAGAAGCTGCGGGAGCTGTTCAAGAAGGCCCTCGACAACGACAAGGTCACCCTGCAGGTGCAGGCCCTCAAGGGTGACAACGCCCCGGCGGCGCTGATCCTGCTGCCGGAACAGATGCGCCGCTTCAACGACCTCGATGCGCTGATGCAGCAGAAACTGCCCGGCCTGCCCGAGCACCACGTGCTGCTGGTCAACCGGCGCCATCCGCTGGTGGCCGGCCTGCTGAAGCTCTCCAGCGGCGCCATCCTCACCACCGGTGCGGCCGAGTCACCGAGCCAGACGCTGGCCGCCGACCTGAGCCGCCATCTGTACGACCTGGCCCGCCTGGCGGTGGGCGGCCTCGAGCCAAACCAGCTGGCCGGCTTCCAGCAGCGCAGCAGCGACCTGATGGGCCGTCTGATGGACAAGCTCAGCTGAGCTCGGGGAGCACTGCAGATCTGGCCTGACCCCCTCCGCGGCGGCGGGCCAGCTCCGGGTCGTTGACGGTGTCAGGGTGAGCCCGACAGCGGATTGATCGGCTGCTGCGGCTGCCCGGGACTCTGGAACAGGTGATCGAACGTCATCCGGGCGAAGCTGTTGTTCAGCCCGACCGAGCCGACATCCACCGACAGCAGCCAGACCTCGATCCGGGTCGCCAGCTGGGCCACCGCCTGCTGGTTCGCCAGGGGGACAGCCGGAGTCTGGGGAAGTGGCTGCTTCGGATCAGCCGGGAGCAGCAGCTGATCATTGGCCAGGCTGCTGCGAACCAGGGAGAGCAACTGGATGCCCTTCTGATGGCTGGCCCAGTTGCTGCGGGCCTGCTGTTGCTGACCGCCGAGGCTGAGGAAGCCGGTGGTCAGCACCAGCAGCGACAGCGACGAGAGCAAAACAGCCTGCTCGCAGCGGCTCACCGAGTCAAATCCACGCGGCACCCGCACCAGACCGGCGATCACCAGGAGCACCGCCGCTGCCGTGGAGACGGTGGTCAGGGCGCCGGCCTGGACCCGGTAGTAACGGGCCAGGTAACACTGCCGGCTCAAGCGGATCGTGAGGCTGGCGATCTGCTGATTGAGCAGCAGTTTCTGCGGCCTCGTCGCCGTCTTCAACTCCTTGATCAGCTCGCGGTTCAATCGATAGTTCCAGGCCAGCAGATTGGTGGCATCCCCGAGATCATTGAGTGACAACGAATCGAGATCCTTGCTGGAGGCGCTGGCGGTGCCCAGGACGGGGCAGAACTGAAGTCTAGATGCCGTCGCCTGCCCGATCGTCCAGGAGGTGAGATAGGTCGCCAGCCCCAGGGCGCCGAGACCGGCCGCCAGCATCGTCTGGCCCAGTCGGGTGAGACGCTTGCCGGGCAGGGCCTGGCTCGAAGGATCAGGAACCGGCTCAAGCAGCAGAGGGATCAGACCCCTGAAACCTCTGTTCATTGCGACGCTGGCGGCCTCTGATCCCAGGGCATGGCCGCCACCTTATCGGTGATGTTACGGGCGAGCAACGCTAGCGAGCAGCCGTCCGAAACGACCGTCACCAGACAGCAAACCGCTGCAGCAAGGCGTGTGGGAAGCGCTCAGGTCGTGGCAACGAAAGAGGCGGCGACGAACGGATTGCGCGCCACCAGCGCCGCGACACCGAGCCGCTGCCGCCAGTCGGCCAGAGGCAGCTGCCAGCCCTCCTCCCAGCGCTGGGCCAGCAGGGGCGCGCAGCTGGCCCCGAACTCCAGGCCGTAGGCGACCGCCAGTCCGACATCGGGTTCCCCCGACCGGGGACCCTCAAGGCAGCGGTGCATCAGATCCGCCCCCAGCAACATGGCGCTGCCGGGCCAGCGCAGCTGCATCACATTGATGGCGCTCAGCGCTGCCTCCCCTGCAGGCGTGGGCGGACAGCCGCTGATCACGTGCCAGAGGTCGTGGGTGTGCCTCACCCGCTGATGCAGCCAGGTGTCGTCGGCGTTGACGTCCTCGCCGAGCAATGGCTCCGGCAGCGGCTGGCCGCCGGCATCCGCGAACCAGAGGCTGTACTGGTGCCCCAGGCTCTCCACGGGCAGGGCCAGCAGCTCCGCCTGGCTGGGCCAGCGGCCCCAGTAGCGCTCCGCCAGCAGCGGGGCAATCGCGGCATCGGCGCGTAGCGAGGCGCGGGCCGCGTCAGCGGCCGGAGTGCGGTAGCTGCGCGTCAGCAGATCGAAGCCATGGTGCAGATCCTCCGGGGCCTGCACCAGGGCCGTCAGATCAGTGGCGAAGTGCAGCAGCTGAAGGCGCAGGGCGGAACGCATGAGGGCTCCAGGGCAGAGGGATTCCATCCAACCCCCGGTGGACGTGCTGACAGGCCGCAGGGGTTCTGCCTAGGGTCAGCCTCGGTCAGGCAGCACCACCATGCATCGCCTCCAGTTCCGAGGGCGCGAGCGGGCGCAGCGGCTGCACCGCTGATGCTCACCCCACGCCCCGGCGGTGCGATCAGCACGGCTCCGGCCGCCAGGAACCGCGGCAGACAACGGGCGGTCACCCTGATGCTGGCGGCCCTGCTGCTGAGCCTATCGCTGGCGCTGCTGCCCGGCAGCCTGAGGGCTCTGGCCCAGCCCCAGCCCACGACCGTGCGGGTGCTGATGCCATCACCCTTCGTCGATGCCACCGCGCCGCTGGTGGCGGCGTTCAACCGCGAGCATGCAGATCTGCGCATCGAGGTGGCGCGCGGGCCGCTCGACACCGAGGCGATGTCCGACCTGGCGATCGGCAGCCTGCTGCTGGGAGCCACCCCCTATGACCTGCTGCTGATGGATGTCAGCTGGACGGCCCGCTATGTGGCGGCCGGATGGCTGGAACCGCTGGAGGATCTGCTCGGCGAGGACGCCCTCGACGCCATGCTGCCGGGAGCGCGGCTGGGCAATGGCTTCGGCGGCCATCTCTGGCGCATGCCGCTCACCGGTGATACCGGCCTGCTGTACTGGCGCACCGACCTGATGGAGCGTCCGCCAAGCAGCACCGAGGAGCTCGAACGCATCGCCGAACGGCTGCAGCGGCAGGGCAAGGTGCGCTGGGGATACGTCTGGCAGGGCCGCCAGTACGAGGGACTCAGCTGCGTCATGCTCGAGGCCATCCATGCCTTCGGCGGCCGCTGGTGGCAGCCGGGCGAGGGGCGCGCCGGCGGTCGCACCGAGCTGGATTCACCAGGGGCGGTGCGGGCGGCGGCCTGGCTGGAGTCGCTGGTGCGGCGAGGGATCAGTCCACCCGCCGTGGCCGACTTCGCCGAAAATGAGGCGCTGCAGCTGTTCGCCGCCGGCGATGCCGCCTTTCTGCGCAACTGGCCCTACGCCTGGCGGGAGATCGAGAAGGGCGGCGGGCCGGTGGTGGGCAAGGTGGGGGTCAGCCCCGTGGTGAGCGCCGCGGGTCAGCGCAGCGGCGGAACCCTGGGAACCTGGGGCCTGTCACTGCTCAGGGGCAGCGCCCATCCGCAGAAGGCTGCCGAGGTGATCCGCTGGTTCACCGGCCCCGAAACCCAGAAGGCGCTGGTGCTCGATCAGGGCTACGCACCCACCTGGGCAGCTCTCTACGAGGACCCCGACCTGCAACGTCGCCATCCGCTGCTGGAGGTGCAGCGCGAGGCCCTCGAGCAGGGTCCGCTGGTGCGGCCTCTGACGCCGTTGTATGCCCAGCTCAGCGATCTGCTGCAGCGTCAGGTGAACGGCATGCTCACCACGTCACGCCCGGCGGCCCGCGCCATGGAAACGGCCCAGGAACAGAGTCAGGTGCTGCTGGCCTCGGCGGCGGGAGCCACGCCATGAGCCGTCCGCCGATCGCGCCACGCCAGGGGACACAGGCCGCAGGCCTGCTGGCGTTGATGCTGCCGGCGCTGCTGCTGCTGGCGGCGGTCTACCTGTGGCCACTGCTGCAGGTCAGCTGGCTGAGCGGGCAGGCCAGTTCGGTGCTCACCGGTCTGGAGGCGCTCCCCAACGGCGGTGCCAACTGGCGTCGACTGATCGGCGATGCCCGCTTCTGGAACGACGCCGCCTTCACGTTGCGCTTCGCGGCGGTGTCGATCGCCCTGGAGCTGCTGCTGGGCCTGGCGATGGCTCTGCTGCTGCATCGCGGCGGCCGCTGGCGCGGCTGGCTGCGGGCGGCGGTGCTGCTGCCCTGGGCCTTGCCCAGCACAGTTCTGGCGCTGGGCTGGCGTTGGATCTTCAACGATCCCTACGGGCCGCTCAACGCCCTGATCCAGGCTCTCGGGTTCAACCCCTACGGCTTTCTGACCACCCCCGCCAGCACCTGGTTGTTCGTGGTGCTGGCGGATGTCTGGAAGAGCACGCCCTTCGTAGCGCTGCTGCTGCTGGCGGGTCTGCAGTCGATCCCGCAGGAGCTCGAGGAAAGCCTGCGGCTCGAGGGGGCCAGCGGCCTCCAGATCCTGCAGCGACTCACCCTGCCGCTGCTGCGTCCCTGGATCGCCCTGGCGCTGCTGTTCCGGCTGGCCCAGGCGCTGGGCCTGTTCGATCTGGTGCAGGTGCTCACCCGCGGTGGCCCGGCCGGGAGCACGGAGAGCCTGGCCCTCTATGCCTATCTGCAGGCGATGCGGTTCCTCGACTTCGGCTACAGCGCCACGCTGGTGCTGGCCACCTTCCTGTTGCTCTGTGGCCTCACGCTGGCGGGCTGGCTGCTGTGGCGACTGGGGCCCGGTCGCAGGCCGGAGCTGGGCCGATGAGAGCGCTGCTGTTGGTCTGGAGCCTGGCGCCCTTGGCGTGGCAGCTGTACAGCTCGCTGGTCAGTCCCGAGGCACTGGTCGATCCGGGGGGCGTGGCGGCCGGTGGCTTCTGGACCCTCGACAACTACCGCCAGCTGCTGACGGCGGATCCGCCGTTCTGGCGCTATCTGCTCAACAGCACGGTGGTGGGAGCCGCCACCACGGCGCTCACCCTCGGCCTGGCGGTGCCCTGTGCCTATGGCCTGCAGCGTCAGCGCGGCGGCCTGCGCTGGGCGGTGACGCTGGCCCTGCTGGCGGCCGCCATGTTCCCGACCGTGCTGCTGTTCCTGGCACTGCTGCAGCTGGCCCGCGCCCTGGGCTTCGGCAACCAGCTGCTGGCCCTGAGCCTTCCCTACAGCGGCCTGTCGCTGCCGCTGGCGGTGCTGCTGCTCAGGGCGGCCTTCGCCGATCTCCCAGCGGAGCTGGAGGATGCGGCGCGTCTGGAGGGGCTGAACCTGATGGCAAGGCTGCGCCACGTGCTGCTGCCGCTGCTGGCACCAGCCCTGGGCAGCACGGCCATCCTGGTGTTTCTGGGCAGCTGGAACGAGTATCCGATCGCCCTCACCTGGATCAGCCGCCCCGAGCTGCTGACCCTGCCGCCGGCGATTGCCCGCATCGCCGGCTCGTCGCTGTTCACGGTGCCCTACGGCGCCTTCGCGGCGGCGACGGTGCTGGGCAGCCTGCCGCTGCTGCTGCTGGTGCTGCTGTTCCAGCGATCGATCGTCAGCGGCCTCACCCAGGGAGCCATCAAGGGATGACCACGATGCAGGCCAATCAGACAGCCAGCCAGAGCGACGGGCTGAGGCTGGAGTGCGTCAGCCGGCAGCTGGGAGAACGCCGCCTGCTCGACGCCCTCAGCCTGTCGGTGGGGCCCGGCGAATGCCTGGCGCTGCTGGGACCGAGCGGCTGCGGCAAGACCACCACCCTGCGGCTGCTGGCCGGCCTCGATCCGGTCAGCGGCGGCCGCATCCTGCTCGGCGGCCAGGACATCACCGACCAGCCGGGTGGACAGCGGCAGGTGGCGATGGTGTTCCAGAGCTATGCGCTCTATCCGCACCTCAGCGTCCACGGCAACCTCAGCCTGGGCCTGCGCATCCGCGGCGTGCCGACGCGGGAGCGCGAGCAGCGCATCGCCACGGTGCTGGAGCTGCTGCAGCTGAGCGACCTGCAGCAGCGCCGCCCTGCCCAGCTCTCCGGCGGCCAGCGTCAGCGTGTGGCCCTGGCGCGGGCGCTGCTGCGCCAGCCGCGGCTGGTGCTGCTCGATGAACCGATGAGCAATCTCGATGCCCAGCTGCGCGAGGAACTGAGGCCGGAACTGCGTCGGCTGCTCTGCGGCGGTGAACCGCCAGTGATCTATGTCACCCACGACCAGCAGGAGGCGATGGGCATGGCGGACCGGATCGCGCTGCTGCGCGACGGCCGCCTCCAGCAGCTGGGCACGGCCCGGGAGCTGTACGAGCAGCCGGCCAACCGGTTCGTGGCCGGCTTCCTTGGTCGGCCGGCGATCAACCTGCTGGCGCCGGAAGCAGGCCGGCAGCTGGGGCTGCGGCCTGAGCACCTGCGGCCGGTGGCCGAGGGCGGCCTGCCGGCGAAGCTGCGGCGGCGCGAGTGGTGGGGAGCCCAGCAGCTGCTCTGGCTGGACACGCCCCGCGGTGAGCTGCGCCTGCTCCTGGAGGCCCGGACGGAGATCGGCGACGGCCTGCAGCTGGGCTGGAGCGCGTCGGATGAGCTCTGGTTCGACGCTGCGAGCGGCGAACGGCTGTGACGGGCGACGGCCTGTGAGCGCAGGCGCGGACCGGGCGTCGCGGCATGCTGCGCGCTGCGGGACGCCGCCGGATCCAACGCTCAGGCTGACCCCGTCAAACCTTGGCGCTCTCTCGGGTCTCAACCGGGGCGGCGCCAGGCAACCCAGGCTGGCGCGGCACGGCCGTCCTGGGCTCCGGCCCGCCAGACCGCAGCGCGCCCACTGCGCAGTCGATCAGGCCTCTTAGCGGCTGGTTGAAGGGGCCGCTGCGACGCCAGGGTGTTGAAGAGCCATGACGGGCCGATCTTGGCGGTCTTGATGCAGCGGAGCGTGGTGTGTCGCCAGCGGCAGCGAGCCGATGATCTCTGGGTTGATGCCCTTTTGATAGGGTGCGTTGAAGTGGGTTGAATCCAGGCCAGGGCTGTTCACAGGCCAACCCGGACCGCACACGTTTTCTCCTTACCGCCGCAATCGTCATGTCCCGGGTCTGCCAGCTCACCGGCAAGCGCGCCAACAACGGCATGGCCGTCAGCCATTCCCACGTCCGCACCAAGAAGCTGCAGCAGGTGAACCTGCAGGAGCGCCGTCTGTGGTGGGCCGAAGGCAATCGCTTCGTGCGTCTGCGCGTCTCCACCAAGGCCCTGCGCACCATCCAGAAGAAGGGTCTTGGTGCCTACGCCCGTGAGCTGGGTGTCGACCTGAGCCGCCTCTGAGTCTCGATGCGGCTCTGCCGCTGAACAGCCAGGCCGTCCAGCAACCCCGTCATCGCTCCAGGCCTCAGGCCGGTGCGCTGGCGGGGTTCCTGTCTGTCAGCCCAGCAAGGCGGTCACTGCGCCAGGCTGAGCCAGCCATGTCCCGCTGCACCGATTCCGTGCATCTCGCTCGCCGCCAGCTGCTCTCCGTGCTGGGCTTCTGCCTCGCTGCCCTGACCCTGCGGCCCAGCCGGGCCAACGCCCTGGGCGGCACCTTGCCGGCTCTCGAGGCCGAAGCTCCGGAATTCAGCCTCGATGGTGTGGCCCCAGCCACTGCCGCAGTCGGCGCTGCCGGCGCAGCGGCGGAGCCGGTGAGCACCCATCTGACGCTTGAGGACTTCCGCGGCCGCTGGCTGGCGCTGTATTTCTATCCGCGCGACTTCACGAGCGGTTGCACGCTCGAGGCTCGCGGCTTCCAGCGCGCCCTGGCGGAGTTCGAGGCGGCCGGAGCTGCCGTGGTGGGCATCAGCGCCGACGCGCCCGACGACCATGCCGCCTTCTGCGGCAGCGAGGGCCTGGCCTACCCACTGTTGTCGGATCCCGACGGCCAGGTGAGCCGCCGTTATGGCTCCTGGCTGGCCCCCTTTTCGCTGCGCCACACCTTTCTCATCGATCCGCAGGGCCTGCTGCGGGCCAGCTGGACGGCGGTGCGACCAGCCGGCCACGCCCAGGAGGTTCTGGCGGAACTGCAACGGCTGCAGCAGGGCGGAACCAGCGCGAAGACTGCCTAACGTTCCGCCGAAACGGCGCCCCGCCCGCCAGGACCGATGCCCATCAGACGCCGCCATCTGCTCCGCCTGGCCCTCGGCTCGGCCACGGTTCTGCTCAGCGGTCGACGGGCCCTGGCCCGCCCCGGCGGGGGCGGCGACCGGCTGCACTGGCTGGCAACCGCCGACAGCGGCAGCGGCGATCGCCAGCAACTCGCCGTCGGTGCCGCCATGGCGGCCCTGCATGGCCGTGATCCGGCCGATCTGGTGATCATGGGGGGCGACAACATCTACAACGAGGGTGAGATGACCCGGGTGGTCGCCGCCTTCGAGCGTCCTTACCGCGAGCTGCTGCGCGCCGGCGTGCCCTTCCACGCCGTGCTGGGCAACCACGACATCCGCACCAGCAACGGCAGCGGCCAGCTCGCCTACCGCGGCTTCGGCATGCGGGGTCGCTGGTACTCGCTGCGGCGCGGGCCCGTGGAGTTCTTCCTGATCGACACCAACGGCAACGCCGCCTGGCAGCACCAGATGCCCTGGCTGAAGCGCTCGCTGGCCGCCAGCAACGCTCCCTGGAAGGTGGTGGTGGGACACCATCCCATCTACTCCTCAGGCTTCTACGGCAACGATCGGGCCGCCATCGCCCGGCTGACGCCGCTGTTCCGCCGCCACGGCGTCCAGCTGTACATCAACGGACACGACCACAACTACGAACGCAGCCGCCCGATCGACGGCACCACCTATCTGACCGTGGGCAACGGCGGCGCTTCGCTCAGGCCGGTGGCACCGGGCCCCAACAGCATCCGGGCCGTCAGCGTCCACGGCTTCAGCTCGCTGCACGCTGACGCCGACAGCCTGACGATTGAGGCCTTTCAGTCGAACGGCGCCCGCCTCGATCGGGGCCGGATCAACCGGGCCGGTGCGCTGATCTGAGCCTCAGGCGCCGCTCACCAGCCTTCGCAGCAGCTCCGCATGCACGCGGGTGTCGGCCCGCAGCCTGTCGCGGGCCGCGGCATCGGGGGGATGGTCCAACAGGGCTTGCCAGCCGCCCACCAGCGCTTCCACACCACCCTCGGGATGCGCCTGCGGCAAGCCGGTCAGATCGAGACAGGGACAGCCCAGAGCCGCGGCGGCGGCAGCCACCTTGGGGTCGTAGCTGAGGGCGGCACAGGGGCTGCCTGCCAGGGCCGCCAGGATGAGGCCATGCAGGCGCATCGCCAGCACCAGGGAGGCGGAGCGGAAGTGTTCCATCGCCTGCTCCGGCGTCGCCGCCTCCACCACCACGCTGCGCTGTGCCAGCGCCTGGCCGAGCAACCCGCGCCGCTGCAGGTCGGCCAGCAGTCCGCTGTCCTGGTGCTGATGGAAGGGCAGCCAGTGCACGGGGCGATCGGTGCGCTCGGCCAGCTGCTCCAGGGCGGTCAGCAGCAGACGCCAGCCCGACTCGTCGAGTTCGGTCACCGGACGCCAGCAGAGCACGATCGGGCCTCCCCGCCCCTGCCAGTCCTGGGGCGGCAGGCCCCAGACGGGATCGCTGCCCTGCGAGCCATGAATGCCCCAGCCTGCCGCCAGACGGGCCGACGCCGCGTCGCGCCAGCTGATGCCGTTCACCAGGGCCAGCAGCCAACGGGCCAGCAGCCGGCTGCGGCGCCGGCGCAGGGGGCCGAGACCCTGCCCCCAGAGCAGCACCGGCAGACCGCGCCTGCGGGCCGCCAGGATCAGCGCCGCGTAATAAAGAAGGCTGCGGAAGCTGGTGGCATCCTGCAGCAGGCTGCCACCTCCGAGCACCAGGGCCTGACAACCCGACAGCGCCGCCAGCACCGCCCGGGGGCTGCGGCGATCGACCGTCTGCAGCTGCGGGCACTGCTCCGCGAAGCGTCGACGCACCAGGGCCTGATCGTGGGCGGTGATCAGCGGCAGCCAGCCCTGAGGCAGCTGCTGCAGCAGCACCTCCAGCAGGGCGTCGTCGCCGAGATTGTGCTCGCCGTAATAGCCACAGAGCAGGGCGCGCCGCTGCGGTGCTGGATCGCGGGCGCTCACGACATCCGGCGGGATCGGCTCCGTACATTACGGGGCCTGATCGCAGCTCCGATGCACGCCCTGTCGCTCGGCACCTGGTGGATCCACATCGCCTCGGTGCTCGAGTGGGTGGCGGCGATGCTGGCCATCCAGCGCTTCGGTCGCCTGCGCGGCGAAGGCGGCTGGCGCTGGCTGGCGCTGGCGATGCTGCCGGCCCTGACGAGCGCCATGGCGGCCTGCACCTGGCACCTGTTCGACAACAGCATCGAGCTCAAGGGTCTGGTGGTGCTCCAGGCGGGACTGACCACCGCCGGCAACGTCACCCTGGCGATCGCCGCCTGGAACCTGCTGCGCCAGCAGAGAGCGGCCCTTGCGGTCGCCGCGACGGCCGAAGCCGCTGAGGCCGTCGGCTCAGTGGCTACGGCGGAGAGCCTTTGATGAATGGCATGGCTCAGCTGTTGCTGCAGCGCCTCGGCAGCATCGATCCGACACCACTGTTCGTGCTGTCTCTGCTCCCCTATCTGGCCTTTCTCTGGTGGGCGAGCAAGGTGAAGGCATTTCCGCGGCTGGCGCTGCGCGGCTTCCAGTTCACGTTGGTGTTCGTGGCGGTGACCATCGCCGCGGCGATCATGGCTCTGCAGCTGTACGGCCGCCAGCTGGCCGATGTTGACCCGCTGCACGGCGGCGCCGAGGCCCTGCTGACGCTCAGCAACCTGCTGGTGGTCCTGGGTTTCAGTCTCGGAGCCATTCAGGATCCGGCGGATCCACCCCAGAACGGCGGCCGATGAGACGGAGGCCCCTGGCGCTGCTTCTGCTGCTGCTCGGCGGGCTGAACCTCGCGGCCGGAGGGGCCGTTGCCCAGGCCTCGCTGCCTGCGCCTCAGACGGTGCTGCGCGTCGGCGTGGTGGATGGAGCGCAGCCCTGCTCCGACGAGGCCGACGGCCAGTGGCAGGGACTGGCGGTGGAGCTGTGGTCACGGCTGGCCAACGGTGAGCGGCTGCCCTACGTGCTCGAGAGCCGCCCCAGTGCAGCCTCACTGTTGAGGGATGTGCAGCGGGGAACGCTGGATGTGGGCGTCGGCTGCCTGACGATCACACCGGAGCGGGTGAACCAGGTGCGCTTCACGCTGCCCTTCCAGGAGATGGGGCTGGCCGTGATGCAGCGCCGCAACCGGCTGGAGGCGGGCGAGGCGGTGCTGCGCTCGCTGTTCAGTCGCGATCTGCTGCAGCTGCTGGCGGCCTACCTGGCCGGGACCGCCCTGGTCAGCCTGCTGCTGTGGCGCAGTGAGAACCACGGCGACAGCGAGGACGGCGTGCGGCATGGCCGCCGACGCACCTTCGCCAAGGTGTTTCAGATCCTGGCCACCGGTCCTGGCACCAACACGATCGCCAGCACCACCCGCGGCCACGGACTGGTGATCGTCAGCTACCTGATCCGGATCGTCACCGCCTCGTTGCTGGTCACCACGATCACCGTCAAGGTGGTGCGCGAACCCGGCATGACCGGCAGCGACCCGCGCCAGCTGACAGATCTGCAGGGCCTGCGGGTGGCGGCCCGGCCGGGCAGCGTCAGCGAGGAAACGCTGCGGGCGGTCAACGCCGACGGCAGCGGTGCACCGATCCGCATCGTGCCGCTGCCGCAGGTGATCCAGGCGCCTCTGCTGCTGCAGGAGAACCGTGTGGATGCGGTGCTGGCGGAGGATCAGCAGCTCCAGTACGCCCTGCAGAGCAGCCCGGATCGCACCCTGGTGATCAGCCTGCGGGGGCTGCAGCCGGAATCCCAGGCCTTCGCCCTCTCGCCCCGGCTCGATGAGGACACCAGCGCCCGCATCAACCGTGAATTGAGCGCGCTCAAGCGCAGCGGCGTGGTGCGCGAGCTGCAGCGGCAGGCAATGAACAAGTCTTAAGCAATCCGGCAGTCAGCGGACTCCGCTCGGAAGATGAGGCGTCGTGCCAAGAAATCGATGCTCGCTCCTCTGCTGGCCATCGCCCCCGCCACTGTCACCTGGTCCCCCAAGGTGGCTCTGGTGATGATCGTCTGCAACGTGATCGCCATCGCCATCGGCAAGGCGACGATCAAGCAGCCCAATGTCGGTCTGCAGCTGCCCAGCGCTTCCCTGTTCGGAGGCTTCAGCCACGGCGCCATGCTGGGCACCACCGCCCTTGGCCACATCATCGGCATCGGCGCCATCCAGGGCCTGGCCGCCCGCGGCGTGCTCTGAGGGCCCCTGGGGGTCCCGTCCCCGGGTCAGCCGGCCTTGAGTCACTGCCCACAGGGCAACCTGCGGATCCCCCTGTGATCAGCCATCTCAACGTCAGGTCAGCCGTCGCCCAAGGACGGCCGACCTGACGTTTCGCTTCCATGTCTCCGTTGCTCAGGCCACCGCGCGCCCCATCCGAGGGGCAGGGCCTGGCGTCTCAACGCCAGCCCAGCAGGTAGGGAAGGGCTCTCAGCCCATAGCGCTCGAAGCGATAGTCGAACAGCAGCGCCGAAAGATCGTCGGCACGGCAGCCCTCCAGGCCGCAGAGCAGCCGCTCGAGGTGGCGATCGCCGCGTGCATCCCGCAGTCCAAGCCAGGTGCGGCGGGCCAGCCGGCCGCTCAGGCTCCAGCGTGGACCCAGCCGCCGTTTCAGCTGGCGCGGGTAGGCCTCCAGGGCGTGCTCGCAATCCCGGGCCACGGCTTCCTGCAGGAGCGGAGCCAGCACCTGGCTGCTGCTGAGGGCATGGCGGATCCCCTCGCCACCCAGCAGGTTGGCCGTGCTGACCACATCCCCCAGACCGATCAGGCGGCCACGCCGATGTGGCTCACGGCGGCGGATCGAGCTGCGGATCAGCCCGCCATGGCGGTCGAGCACCTGCCTGGATTCACCAGGCTGCAGCGGCAGCAGTCGCTCCATCAGGCCCTGCAGCAGCGGCGCCAATGGCGGCTGCAGCCGGCGGGGATCCTCCAGACGGCACACGCCCAGCTTGAGCAGGCCAGGCTGCATCGGGAAGATCCAGCCGTAGCCCTGCGGCACCCAGTCACTGCCGAGGCAGAAGCTGAGCCGGTCGCTCCACCGCTGCCAGGTCTGCGGACCCACCTGCAGCAGCCATTCGACGCCCACCCCGGAGACCAGATTGTCGCCATTGATCGGATCGCCGAGCAGGGCACGGCTCTGGCCCGAGGCGTCGACCACCCAGCGGCTGCGGCAGCGGTGCACGGCGCCGCCCCGGTCGCGCAGCGTCGTCAGCAGCCAGCCATCGCTGTGGCGGTGGCACTCCAGAGCCCGCCAACCAAGCTGCATGCGGGCACCCCAGCGGCGAGCCTCCTCCGCCAGCCAGCCGCGCAGGGCGGCGAAATCGAGCACCACGCCCAGCGGCGCGTCTCCGCACCACTGACGGCAGCCCTCGCCGGGGCCATACAGCTGCCAGCGGCTCCAGCGATGGGCCACCAGCAACGCAGGCAGGCCGTGTTGCTCGAGCGCCGCCAGCGGCAGGGCGGCGCTGCTGAAGGCCGCGCGGGAGAGATCGTCCAGCTGATCCACCAGCAGCACGTCGACACCGCCTGCGGCCAGCCGTCGGGCCAGATCACCTCCGGCCGGTCCGGCACCGACCACCAGCACCGTGGTCTCCAGAACGCCGTCGCGCGCCTCGGCCAATCGAGCATCCATCAGCTCGCGCCATTCTCCAGGCGTCTGAGCCGTCGGGCGGCGCTTTCGTTGTCCGCCTCGGGGCGCACTGGGGTCGATCCCTGCACGGCTGGCTGAGCCAGGCCAGGCTCAGCGCCAGCCCGTTGCCGTTGCCGCCGACCCGAAGGGCGCCGGCGGCTCCCGACACTCAGCCAGCACGAGCCTGGGCCCTGGAGGAGCCGCACACCCAGGTGCAGGCGTGGTGTCTTGGGGCTCAGGCGACGACGGCTTCGCGGGACTGCCGGGTGAAGGCGGCGGCGAAGCGCTCGAGAATGCGCTCGGCCATCTGCGGTGGGGTCAGACCAAGACTCTGTTTGCTCTGATCCGGGGAGGCGTGATCGACGAGCACGTCGGGGATGCCGAGGCGCAGCACCGGCACCAGCACCTCCTGATCGTTGAGCGCCTCGACCACGGCAGCGCCGAAACCGCCGGGCAGGGAACCCTCCTCCATCGTCACGACACGGCCGATGCGGCGAGCCAGCGGCGCGATCAGGGCTTCATCCAGCGGTCGCAGGAAGCGGGCATTGATCACGGTGGCGCGCACGCCACGCTCCTGCAGCAGGCCGGCGGTGGCCATGGCGGGGTAGACCATCGAGCCGTAGGCCACGATCAGCAGGTCCTCACCCTCGGTCAGCAGCTCACCGCGGCCGATCTCCAGGGGCTGCCAGCCCTCCTCCATCAGCGGCACACCTTCGCCTTCGCCGCGGGGGAAGCGGATGGCGCAGGGGCCGTCATGGTCGATCGAGGTGACCAGCATGCGCTGCAGTTCGGCCTCATCCTTCGGGGCCATCACCGTGAAGTTGGGGACGGCGCGCAGGTAGCTGATGTCGTACTGACCCTGGTGGGTGGGGCCGTCGGCGCCGACAATGCCGGCCCGGTCGAGCACGAAGGTGACCGGCAGGTTCTGGATGCCGACGTCGTGGATCAGCTGGTCATAGGCGCGCTGCAGGAAGGTGCTGTAGATCGCCACCACCGGCCGCAGACCCTCGCAGGCCATGCCTGCCGCCATGGTGACGGCGTGCTGCTCGGCGATGCCGACATCGAAGTACTGCTTCGGCAGGGCCTTCTCAAGAATGTCGAGTCCGGTGCCGGTCGCCATGGCGGCGGTGATGCCGACGACGCGTGGGTCCTGCTCGCAGATGGTGACCAGCGTCTGGCCGAAGACCTTGCTCCAGCTGGGCGGCTTGGGCTTACTGGAGGGGTAGGCCTTGCCGGTGGCCAGATCGAAGGCGCTCTGGGCGTGATAGCCCACCTGGTCGGCCTCGGCGTAGGTGTATCCCTTGCCCTTGGTGGTGGCGACGTGCACCAGCACCGGGCCCTCCTCGCGGTGGGCGGCCTGGAAGGTGCGGATCATCGCGCCGATGTCGTGGCCATCGACCGGCCCCATGTAGGTGAAGCCCAGCTCCTCGAACACGGCACCCACCTTGGGCACCGCCAGGCGCCTGAGGCTCTCCTTGAGGTTCTGCAGCTCAGCGGGCAGCTCCCCGTGCAGGAAGGGAAGGCTGCGGATGGCCTCCTCGGCGTTTCCCTGCAGGAACTGCACCGGCTTGCTCAGCCGCATGCGGTTGAGGTGCGTCGACAGGGCACCCACCGGCGGTGAGATCGACATGTCGTTGTCGTTGAGCACCACCAGCAGCTTCGTGCGGGGCAGGTGACCGGCATGGTTGATCGCCTCCAGGGCCATGCCGCCGGTGAGGGCACCATCGCCGATCACCGCCACGCACTTGAAGTCCTCGCCACGCTGATCGCGCGCCAGGGCCATGCCCAGGGCCGCCGAGATCGAGGTGGAGGCGTGGCCGGCGCCGAAGTGGTCGAAGCGGCTCTCGCAACGCTTCAGATAGCCAGCGACGCCGCCCTGCTGGCGCAGCGTGTGGAAATTGTTCCAGCGGCCGGTGATCAGTTTGTGGGGATAGGCCTGATGGCCCACATCCCAGACGACACGGTCGTGATCGAGGTCGAGGGTCTGGTAGAGGGCCAGGGTCAGCTCCACCACGCCGAGCCCGGGACCGAGGTGTCCGCCGCTGGTGGACACCACTTCGAGGTGCTTCTCACGGATCTGGCGGGCGACCGCCTCGAGCTCGGCGACGCTGAGCCCGTGCAGCTGATTGGGGTGGCTCAGCTCACTTGCATGCATGCCGTCTCAACTGCCTCGGAGCCAGCAATCTACGGCGCGCCCCCTGGCAGGCGGCGGCAACGGCGACCGTTTGGGAGCCCGATTGGCAGACTCGTTGGCATGAGTGAACCGCTGGACAACCCCGAGGGACCCCAGGGCTATCCGCTGGCCAGTCCCTATCTGCAGCGGATCCTGCGGGCCCGCGTCTATGACGTGGCGATCGAATCACCGCTGGATCCCGCTCCCAACCTCTCCCGCCGCCTCGGCAATCAGGTGCTGCTCAAGCGTGAGGATCTGCAGCCGGTGTTCAGCTTCAAGCTGCGCGGCGCCTACAACCGCATGGTCAGCCTCAGCCCGGCGGAACTGGAGCGGGGCGTGATCGCGGCCAGCGCCGGCAACCACGCCCAGGGGGTGGCCCTGGCGGCGGGGCGGCTGGGTTGCCGTGCCGTGATCGTGATGCCGGTGACCACGCCGCAGATGAAGGTGCGCTCGGTGGCGGCCCGCGGCGCCGAGGTGCTGCTGCATGGCGACACCTACGACGAGGCCTGCGCCGAGGCGAAGCGGCTGGAGCGGGAGCGCAATCTCACCTTCATCCATCCCTTCGACGACCCGGAGGTGATCGCCGGCCAGGGCACGATCGCCCTGGAGATCCTGCGCCAGTGCTCCGAGCCGCCCGATGCCATTTATGTGGCGGTGGGCGGCGGCGGCCTGATCGCCGGTGTGGCGGCCTATGTCAAGAGTCTCTGGCCACGGGTGCAGGTGATCGGCGTCGAACCGATCGATGCCGATGCCATGACCCGGTCGCTGGCCTGCGGCGAGCGGGTGCGGCTCGAGCAGGTGGGTCTGTTCGCCGATGGCGTGGCCGTGCGGCAGGTGGGTGAACTCACCTTCGAGCTGGCGCGTCAGTACGTCGACGCGATGGTGACGGTGGACACCGACGAGATCTGCGCCGCGATCAAGGACGTGTTCGAGGACACCCGCTCGATCCTGGAACCGGCCGGCGCGCTGGCGGTGGCCGGCATGAAGAAGGACGTGCAGGAGCGCGGCCTCAGCGGCCGCACGCTGGTGGCGATCGCCTGCGGCGCCAACATGAACTTCGACCGGCTGCTGTTCGTGGCTGAGCGGGCCGAGCTGGGCGAGGAACGTGAGGCGCTGCTTGCGGTGGAGATCCCCGAGGGCCCCGGCAGCCTGCGGCGCTTCTGCACGCTGCTGGGCCAGCACAACCTCACCGAATTCAGCTATCGGCTGGCGGACCCGCAGCGGGCCCACATCTTCGTCGGCGTGCAGATCAGCGGCCGCGCCGACACCGCCGAGCTGATCGCCAGCCTCGGGCAGAACGGCTTCCCCTGCCTGGACCTGAGCGACAACGAGCTGGCCAAGCTGCACCTGTGCCACATGGTGGGCGGTCGGTTGCCTCAAGCTCGCGCGGAAGATGGTCCGCCGGGACGCGAGCTGCTCTACCGCTTCGAGTTCCCGGAGCGGCCGGGCGCGCTGATGGCGTTCGTGACCGCTCTGCATCCGAACTGGAACATCAGCATCTTTCACTACCGCAACCACGGCGCTGATGTCGGCCGCATCGTGGTCGGGGTGCAGGTGCCCGATGCGGAACTGCCGGAGTGGCGCCGCTTCCTCGAGGAGCTCCCCTACCAGCACTGGGAGGAGACCGACAATCCCGCCTATCAGCTGTTCCTGGGCGAGGCCAGCACGGCCAGGCCGGCCCTGGCCAGCCTGGCCCCCACCTAGGTGGATCGTCGGCCGTTGGCCAGGAGCCGGCGGGTCTGCTGAAATCCCGCCATGGCCAGCAACGCTCCCGATTCCCAGGCTCCCGGCCCACCCCAGGCGGTGGTCGGTGATGCCCTGCGCAGCCTGTCGCTGCCGGCGCGGCTCGAGGCGATCCTGTACCTCAAGGGCCGGCCGGTGCCGCTGGCGGAGCTGGCGGCCATCGCCGGCATCGAGCGCGAGGAGGCGGAGCTGGCGCTAATCACCCTGATGACCGACTACGCGCACCGCGACACGGCCCTGGAGATCCGTCAGGAGGGCCAGAGCTTCAGCCTGCAGCTGCGCGAGAGCCTCGGCGATCTGGTGCAGAGCCTGCTGCCGGTGGACCTGTCCACCGCTGCCCTGCGCACCCTGGCGACCATCGCGCTGAAGAAGCGGATCCTGCAGTCGGAACTGGTGGAGCTGCGCGGCTCCGGGGCCTACGACCACATCCGCGAGCTGCTCGCCCAGGATTTCATCGAACGGCGCCGCCAGAGCGATGGCCGTTCGTACTGGCTGAGCCTGAGCGAGAAGTTCCACCGCACCTTCGCGGTGCAGGGGGAGGATCTCAGCAGCGCCCGCTCCCGCCGCCGGCCGGCAGCGAACAGCGCGGCCGCCGCCGAGACGCCGCAGGAGGGCAGCGACGCCCTGGTGGCATCCGAGGCCAACGCTGGCGCCACGAACCCCGGTCCCGCCGGCGCTGCCGCCGCTGGCGACGGGCCGGACGACTGGGAGGAGGCCCGCCCGGGCCAGGACTCTGCTGGGGATTAAACCGACACCAGCTCTCGCCGCTCGGACGGCTGCGGCGGCCTACACCGACCGAGACTGCAGGACGTGATGGCCGACCACGGCAAGGCGACGGCGCTGGCAAGCTGTCGGCATGCACGCGGCCGTGATCGACCGGCCACCGCTCTTCCAAGCCCGCCACCATGCCCCTCAACGCCCTCGATTTCCTGCTGGGAGTGCTGGCCCAGACCCTGAGCATCTACCTGCTGGTGCTGCTGGTGCGGGTGCTCCTGAGCTGGTTTCCCAACCTTGACTGGGGCAATCCGCTGCTCTCCGGCGTCAGCGCGATCACGGATCCCTATCTCAATGCCTTCCGCGGCCTGATCCCTCCGATCGGTGGTCTGGATCTGTCGGCGCTGCTGGCCTTCCTGGCGCTGCAACTGCTGCAGAGCCTGATCGAAGGCGCCCGGATGACGCTGCTCTGAAGCCTCCGGGGCTCAGGAGGGGGCCAGCGCCTGCTCCAGCGGCAGCAGCTCATCGCCTTCGCCCGCTCGGCTGCGCACCGGGGCTTTGAAGCCACGGGCCCGGGCATTGCGCACCACGAACGGTCCGGGTGTGCCCGCCGGCACGGCCAGCCGCAGGGCGAATTCGGAGTCGCCCGGGGGCACATCTCCAATGGAGCCCACCCTGCTGCGATTGGGGAGCACCGGCTCACCGCTGCTATCGAGGATCAGGGCGAAGACGTCGGTATCGACCACCGCCTGCCGGCTGGGATTGCTGACCCGACCGCGCAGCGCGTAACAGCTGGCACCGCTGGGCCGGCGCAGCTCCGGCTGGCTGCCGGCATCCTCAGCCGGGCAGGGCTCGAGCCGTACCTCCGACACCTTGAGATCGGCCGCCCAGGCGGGCGCGACCCCGATGGTGCCGATCAGCACGGCGCTCAGCACCAGTCCCATCAACAGCGCGGGCAAGGCGCCCCGCAGGCTTGAGACCACTGCCATGTAGGACCTGCCAGGACGCAGGTCGCCGGCCGAGCCGACGCGAGGCGCCGCTGGAGGGCCGCCACTGCACTCGCGACCACTGCTCACGCGGGCACTGCTCACGCGACCACTCTGTTGCTCAAGCGGGGTGTGCTGCTGGACCATCAGCGCCGGTCGCCACTGCCAGCAATCACGTTACGGGCGGCCCGGCTGGCCAGCTTGGCCAGGTTGGCCTCGGCGATGTCGTCGAGATCCAACTCCAGTTCGGTGGCCAGCTGTGCCACATACCAGAGCACATCTCCGAGCTCGAGGCGCAGGTCATCGATCACGGCGGCATCGAAGCGGCCATCCCGGTCGCGCAGCACCTTCTTGACCTTGTCGGCCACCTCGCCGGCCTCACCGCACAGTCCCAGAGTGGGATAGATGGGGTTGGCTCCCGCCTGGGGGTAGCGCGCCGTCTGGCGCGAACGCTGCTGGTAGCTGCGCAGGTCCATGGCACGGAGAACGTGGAGGTGGCCGGATGGTAGTTTCCGGCTGAGTCTCAACGGCCAAGGGCCGGCCCGCGATCCCATGCGTCGCACCAAGATCGTGGCCACCATCGGGCCCGCCACCGAATCGCCTGAGGTGCTGCGGCGTCTGATCGAGGCCGGCGCGACCACCTTCCGCCTCAACTTCTCGCACGGCGACCACAGCGAGCACGCCACCCGCATCGCCACGATCCGATCGGTCGCCCACGAGATGGGCGTTCACATCGGCATCCTGCAGGATCTGCAGGGCCCCAAGATCCGCCTGGGCCGCTTCGCCGGCGGGCCGATCACCCTGGCCAAAGGAGACGCGTTCACCCTCACCTCCCGCGAGGTGAGCTGCAACCAGGAGATCGCCACCGTCACCTACGACCGCCTGGCCGATGAGGTGACCGCCGGCAGCCGGATCCTGCTCGATGACGGCCGCGTCGAGATGCTGGTCGAGTCGGTGGATCGCCCTCAGCAGACCCTGCATTGCCGCGTCACCGTCGGCGGCGTGCTGTCCAACAACAAGGGCGTCAATTTCCCGGACGTTCAGCTTTCGATCCGGGCCCTCACCGACAAGGACCGCACCGATCTGGCCTTCGGTCTGCAGCAGGGGGTCGACTGGGTGGCGCTCAGCTTCGTGCGCAACCCCTCCGACATGCAGGAGATCAAGG
>CAYNGR010000037.1:0-20714 GCA_964396755.1 uncultured Cyanobium sp.
ACATCCGTGAGAAGGATGGCCTGTGGGCCGTGCTGTTCTGGCTCAACATCCTGGCGGTGCGGGGCTGCTCCGTCGCCGAGATCATGCAGGAGCACTGGGCACGCTTCGGCCGTCACTACTACTCGCGCCACGACTACGAGGCGATCGCCAGCGAAGCCGCGCACGGCCTGTACGACAGGGTGAAGACGATGCAGCCCTCGCTGCTGGGCCAGGCCTTCGCCGGCCGCACGATCGCCACAGCCGACGACTTCGCCTACAGCGACCCGGTGGACGGCTCCACCACCAGCGGCCAGGGCCTGCGCCTGCTGCTCGATGACGGCAGCCGCGTGGTGCTGCGCCTCTCCGGCACCGGCACCCAGGGCGCCACGCTGAGGGTGTATCTCGAGAGCTATGTCCCCCCCAGCGGCGATCTGGGCCTCGATCCCCAGGCGGCGCTGGCCGATCTGATTTCGGCCATCGATCAGCTGGCCGAAATCACAACGCGGACAGGGATGAGCAAGCCCACCGTGATCACCTGACGACGGCGTTGAACATCAACCTGAGGGCCGAGGCACGATGCGTGCAATCAATCGGCCCGCTCCAACTTAAGGGCGCTTGAGAGAAGCCAGATAAGCCTGATTCACAGGCCTGCTCCAGTAGATGGCCGCTGCGATGGAGATCAGTTCGCTGAAGAACAACATTCGCAGGGCTGAACCCGATCCCGCCTGGCTCTGGACCAGCAGCAAGAGCTGAATGAGAAGGAGGTTGATCACGCCAATCCAGAGCATCGCCATCAGCCAGGCCAAAGCCTTCAGCGAATGGCGGCTGGCAACCCCAAACATGGCAACCACAATGGCCAGCGACAGCACAAGGGCGAGCAGATGGGGGAGCATCAGATCATTGATGCCAGAAATCAAATACCCATTCAAAGCCGCCAACAGGAGAGCGAAGGAGAAGGCCTGATGGACATAGACAATCCTCGTGAACAGGCCAAATCCACGAGGCTTGATCAGCCGTGTGGATTGTTCCATCAATTCGCACCGGGCAGCGTGGGGCTGGGGCTGTCGCTGGAATCGGCGTCGCCAGCGTCGCCAAACCAACGCTCCTCAAGGCCCTTGATCACCACATAGAAGGGAGGAACCACTCCAAGCGACAAGATGGTGGCCACAAGCAGACCACCAAAGATGACCGTGCCCAGCGACTGCTGGCTGTTGGCGCCGGCGGTGCTGGCCACCACCAGCGGCAGGAAGCCCGCCAGGGCCGCGATGGCCGTCATCAGGATCGGACGCAGCCGAGATTCGGCGGAGGCCATGGCCGCCTCGGTGGCGCTCATTCCGGCCTTGATGTGCTGTTCGGCCACCTCCACGATCAGGATGCCGTTCTTGGCCGCCAGACCGATCAGGGTGACCAGGCCCACCTGGGCGTAGATGTTCAGGTCGATCGAGCGCAGGGCGAGAAAGACCAGGGCGCCCAACATGGCCAGCGGCACGGTCATCAGGATGATCACCGGCGTGACGTAGCTCTCATACTGGGCTGAGAGCACCAGGTACACCACGAGAATGCCGAGGCCGAACACCAGGGCACTGGCATTGCCGGCGGAGAGCTGCAGGGCCGCCAGTCCTGTGAAGGCATAGCCGATATTGTTGAAATTGAGGCTGTTGAACACCTGCTGAATGGTCTCAAGAGCCTGGCCGGAGCTCTTGCCTGCAGCCTCGATCCCTTGCACCAGAATCGTGCGGTAGAGATTGTAGTGGCTGATGATCGGCGGAGCGCTGGTGAGCTCGGATTCCGCGAACTCAGACACCTGCACCATTTTGCCATCCTTGTTGCGAACGTAATAGCTGAGGATGTCCTCCAGCTTGCTGCGGTTGGCGGCCTGAGACTGGACGTAGATGTTGCGAACCTGACCGTTCTCGTAAGTCAGGCCAGAGTAGTTGCCACCTGCCAGAACCGCGATGGTATTCATCGCCTCCTGGAAGTCCACGTTCATGGCACCCATCATCGAGCGATCGATGGTCAGCCCGAAAGCAGGAGCGCTGGGGATGAACTGGGTGTAGAGGGATCCGAAGGCACCGGTGGCGCGACCTGCGGCGATCAACTTGTTGGCCTGCTCATCGAGTTCCACGAAGCTGAAGCCGCCGTTGCTCTCGTCGTTGAACTGGAAGTAGAAGCCACCCTGAGCAGAGAACCCCGGGATCGCCGGAGGCTGGGCGGCGATGACGGTAGCGCCGCTGATGTTGGAGAACTTCTGGTTGAGCCGCTGCACGATCGCAGGGGCCTTCTGATCGCTGCCCTTGCGCTCCTCCAGGGGCTTGAAACCGTAGAAGAACACGCCCTGATCAGGGCTGGAGCCGTTGAAGCCATAACCGCTGATCACCGAGCCGGCGAGGATGTCATTCTCCCCGTTGAGCACAGTGGCGATCTCAGCGCTCACCTTCTGGGTTTGGGACAGGGAGGCACCATTCTGAAGCTGATAGATGCCGAGCCCGTAGCCCTGATCCTCCTCGGGGATGAACGCCGAGGGCAGGGCTGTGAAGGCAATGGCGGTGAGCACGATGCCACCAGCAAGCCCGGCCAGAATCAGCCGCCGGCGCCGGATCAGCAGGGAAAGAAGAGAGACGTATCCCTTCTGGACACGATCGAAGAAAGCGTTGAAGCGATCAAACACCCAGGCCAGATTGGCGCCAGCGAGGACACCCAGAACGATGCCGATCCCATAGGAAATGTTGCCGAAGGAGGCGGAACTGAACCGTCCGAAGGCCAGGCCGACGATCAGGCCGGCGATCGCCCCGAGCACCCGTCCGGGCGGCTTGGCCTTCTCGTTGCGCAGGATCAGCGCCGAGAGCATCGGCGAGAAGGTGAGGGCGTTGAAGGCGGAAATAGCGATCGAGAAAGCGATCGTCAGGGCGAACTGGCGGTAAATGATGCCGATGCTGCCCGGGTAGAACGCCACCGGCACGAACACCGCCATCAGCACCAGGGCCGTGGCGATCAGGGCGCCGATCAGCTCACCCATGCACTCCAGGGCAGCCTGACGGGGCCTCATGCCACTCTCGATGTTCTTGGAGACCGCCTCGATCACCACGATGGCGTCATCCACCACCAGACCGGTGGCCAGCACCAGGCCAAGCAGGGTGAGCTGATTGATCGAGAAGCCGAAGATCTTGATGAAGGCGAAGGTGCCCACCAGCGAGATCGGAATCGCCAGGCTGGGCACCACTGTGGCGCGCCAATCCTGCAGGAACACATACAGAATCAGCAGCACCAGCACGATGGCCAGACCAAGGGCATCGACGACGCCATCAACAGCCGACTCAATGAATTCACCGATGTTGTAGATCTCATTGACGGTGACGCCAGGAGGCACGCTCTGGCGGAACTGATTCATCACCGCCACGACCGCCTGGGACACGTCGAGTGCGTTGCTTTCCGGCGTCTGGAAGACCGCCACGGTGATCGCAGGGTAACCCTCCTTGCTGACGGCACTCTGGGCGAAGGTGTTGAAACCATAGGTGGCCTGCCCGACGTCCTTGAGCCGCAGCAGATTGCCCGTCTGCGAGCGACCCACGATCAGATCATTGAGTTCCGTGATTGAAATCAGATTACCATTGTTCTTGATCAGAATCGGATAGGCAAATTGCTGATCTCCACCCGCGGGAGGCCCACCGACGATGCCACCCACCGAGACAAAGTTTTGGCTCTTGACAGCGTTCACCACCTGATCGGCGGTGAGATTGTTGGCGCTGAGCCTGACCGGATCAACGAACAGCCAGAAGGCAGGATTGCTGCCCCCCAGCAGGTTGACGTCGGCCACGCCTGGAACACGGCCGAGCTGATAATAAAGATTCTCGTAGATCAGACCATTGAGGTAGGGAGAATCGAACTGGCCTTGGCTGGAAGACACCTGATAGGCCAGCAGGATCGAAGGCGTACTCTGACTCACAGACACCCCGGTGGCCTGCACCTGCTGAGGCAGCTGGGGCATCGCCAGAGAGACGCGGTTCTGGACATTGACCTGGTCAATGTTGATGTCCGTTCCCTCATCGAAGTAGACCGAGATCGTGCTGGTCCCGGTCATGTTGCTGGTCGACGAGATGAAACTCGCACCGGGCACCCCATTGATCTGCTGCTCCAGGGGGTTGGTGACCGCCTGCTCGGTCACAATCGAGTTGGCGCCGCCATAATTGGCGGTGACCTGAATCAAAGGTGGTGCGATATTGGGGAGATTCTCGATCGACAGGGTAGGGATCGCGATCAGCCCGACCAGCACGATCAGGATGCTGCAGACGGTGGTGAGGACCGGCTTCTTGATGAAATTATCCGAAAAGGACATGGCCGCCTCAGTTGATGGAGCTGCTGCCTGCGATCCGCACGGGAATTCCCGAACGCAGCAGGGCGGTATTGGAGACGATCACCTGATCGCCCTTGCTCAGTCCTGAGAGCACCGGGAAGATGTTGCCCTGCATCTGGCCGACACTGACGGGCACCTGCACAGCGATCGGGGTGCTGCCCGGCAACCTGGCCAGTACCTTCTTCTGGGCATCAGGAACCTGGGTCGAGGCCTGGATCTTCGGCAGCACCTCGCGCAGCGAGAAGATCTTGAACACGAACGCCTGCGAGGCCTTCATCTGCACAGCCTGAGCTGGGATCGCCAGCTGCTCCTGAACGCCGGTGATGATGCGGTTGCGGACGTATTGGTTTGTCTTGAGCTGGCCGGTGAGATTGGGGAACTCCGCCTTCACCAGCACGGTGTTGGGAGATGACTTCTCATCACTGCTGCCGTAATAGGGCGAGATGAACACCACCCTGCCGGTCCCGCGCACGGGCGGATTGCCCTGGCTCTGCACCAGCACGGGCTGCCCGACACGCACCTGCGAGGCCTGCGTGGCGGGCACATCCATCAAGGTCCAGAGCACGGCGTTGTTGACGATGCCGGTGATCGCCTGGCCCTGGTGCACGTAATCACCGAGCTTGACCGAGTCGAGATTGCCGATTTCCCCGTCGATCGGCGCGGTCACGAACTTGTATCCGAGCGTCGCCGCGTTGGCACGCACCTGCTCGCGGCTCTGAATTGCCTGGGTGACGTAATAGTCACGGTCCTTGGTGGAGACCGCCCCCTGCTGGTTGAGGAAGATGTAGCGCTCGGCGTTGGCGCGGTCCTTGATCGCCTCAGCCCGGCTGGCGTCGAGGGTGGCGGACTGCTGCACGTTGTCGAGCACCAGAATCGGCTGGCCTGCTTTCACCCGCTGGCCCTGACTAGCCAGGATGCGCACCACCCGACCATCGGTCTCGGGACGCATCACCACGTTGCTGGTGGACTGGATGCGGCTGACCACATCAATGCCGGGCGTGAATCGGGAGGCGCCGACGATGGCGGTCTGGACAGCGGGAGGCGGTGGACTTTTGGCCTCCGGCTTGCTGCAGCCGGCGAGCACGAGCGCGGGCAGAGTCAGAGACAGCCCCAGCAGACGACTCAGCGGGGCAATCGGGACGAGGGTTGGAGCCGTCCGGGGCACTCAGGTCGCAGCATGTCGACGCAAGTTACCGGAAATTCGCCGGTCGGCCTCCTCATCACTGGACTTCAGCGGGGGATGACACGCACCGGTTGTCCGTGGCGCAGGCTGAGCAGGTTGGTGGTGATCACCTCGGCATCCTGCGGAAGCCCCTGAAGCACCGGGTACCAGCCACCCTGCAGCGGGCCGAGCTGCACGGGGGTCTGCAGCGCGAAGCGGGTCTGGCGAGGCAGCCTCGCCGCCCGGCCCAGATCGCTGCGGCCGGGGCGGCGGCGCAGGGCCTCGAGATCGCCGACCACGAACACGAAGCTCTGGCCCCACTGGCGGCTGACTGCCGCGAACGGCACCGCCGGGTAGGCGCGATCCTGCAGGACGAGACTGGCACGGGTGCGCAGGCCGTCACGCAGCTGCCCGGCGGAATTGGGGAACTCCGCCTTGACCAGCAGGGTCTGACTGGTGGGATCGACCCCGGGATCGACCGACAGCAGCGGCGCCGAGCCGAGCGGGCGGCCATCGCCGGGACTGAGCAGCTGCAGGGGCAACCCCGGCCGCAGCTGCGCCGAGTAGACCGCCGGCACCTCCATCCGCGCCAGCAGACGATCGTTGCGAATGATGCTGGTGAATGGGGCTCCCGCCTGAATCAGGTCGCCCTGCTTGACCTTCAGATCGGCGACCGTGCCATCGATGGGAGCGCGCAGATCGCGGAAGGCCAGATCGGCCTTGCGGGCCGCCAGCTGCTCACGTGCCGCCACATAGCGCTGGCGGTAGTCATCCCGCTGGAACGGGGTGGCGGCCCCCTGGCGCACCAGCGCCTCAAAGCGCCGGTCGTTGAGCCGGTTGGTCTCCAGCTCCGCGCGCAGCCGCGCCACATCCGCGCGCGCCTGGGCCTGATCGAGCACCAGCAGCAGCTGACCACGACGCACGCGATCGCCCTGTTGCACCAGCAGCCGCTCAATGCGTCCCCCCGCCTGGGCGGCCAGGGCCACCTCCTGGAGCGCCTCCAGGGTGGCGATGCCGCTGACCCGCTGGCTGAAGCTGCGGGAGGAGAGCTCAGCGGTGCGCACCCGCGGCAGCCGCTCGGCCGGTGGCGGCGCCGGAGCGCAGGCCGTCATCAGCCCCAGCATGAGCAGCGCCGGCGGCAGGCCCAGCGCGGGGAGGCGAACGCCGCGTGGAAACACCGACAGCCAGAAGCGCAGGTCTGATGATGGCACCGTCAGCGCAGCACCGACGCGACACCACGTCCTCCAGCCCACGGCCAACCTGCGGGCATGGGCCGGCCGAGCGGCGACGTCCTGCCTCCAGTCACCCTGCCGTCCTGCCGTCAGCGGCCTGCCCGCCGGCCCCGCTGACGGGGGCGGACCTCCATCCCCGCCAGGCCTTGAGCGACCTGTTCAGCCACCACCGCGATCAGACCCTGCGGCGCATCGCGCCGCTGGCGGATCGGCTGCGGCCCACCAACCTCGAGGAGTTCGTGGGCCAGGAGGCGATCCTCGGCCCGGGACGGCTGCTGCGGCGCGCGATCGCCGCCGACCGGGTGGGCAACCTGATCCTCTATGGCCCCCCGGGCACCGGCAAGACAACCCTGGCCCGGATCGTCGCCCACAGCACCCGCGCCCACTTCAGCAGCCTCAACGCCGTGCTGGCGGGGGTCAAGGAACTGCGCACGGAGGTGGAGGCCGCGCGCACGCGACTGGCCCAACACGGTCTGCGCACGATCCTGTTCATCGATGAAGTGCACCGCTTCAACGCGGCCCAGCAGGACGCCTTGCTGCCCTGGGTGGAGAACGGCACGGTGACCCTGATCGGCGCCACCACCGAAAACCCGTTCTTCGAGGTGAACAAGGCGCTGGTGAGCCGCTCGCGCCTGTTCCGCCTGCAGCCCCTGGAACGCGCCGATCTGGAACGCCTGCTGCAGCGGGCCCTGCAGGATCCCGAGCAGGGCTACGGCCAGCGCCGGGTCGCCATGGATGCTGACGCCGCCGAACACCTGCTCGATGTGGCCGGCGGCGATGCCCGCAGCCTGCTCAACGCCCTGGAACTGGCGGTGGAGACCACCCCGCCCGGCCCGGATGGCGTCATCACGATCGATCTGGCGATCGCGGAGGACTCGATTCAGCAGCGGGCCGTCCTCTACGACAAACAGGGCGACGCCCACTTCGACACGATCAGCGCCTACATCAAGTCGATCCGCGGCTCCGACCCGGACGCGGCTCTGTTCTGGCTGGCGCGGATGATCGAGGCCGGTGAGAACCCGCGCTTCATCCTGCGCCGGCTGCTGATCTCCGCCGGCGAGGACATCGGCCTGGCCGATCCCCAGGCGATGGTGGTGGTGGAGGCCTGCGCCAGCGCCTTCGAGCGCATCGGTCTGCCGGAGGGTCTCTATCCACTCGCCCAGGCCACGCTCTACCTGGCCGCCACCGAAAAAAGCAACAGCAGCCTGGGGTTCTTCGATGCGGTGAAGGCGGTGCGTGAGACCAACCGCCAGCAGGTGCCCGCCCACCTGCGCGATGCCAACCGCGATGGCAAGGCCTTCGGCGACGGGGTGGGTTACCGCTACCCGCACGCCTACAGCCAGCACTGGGTGGCACAGCAGTATCTGCCCAGCGCCCTGCAGGGGCAGGTGTTCTGGCAGCCGGGTTCCCTGGGCTGGGAGGGCGGCCTGAGGCCGCGGCTGCTGCAGCGCCGCGCCGCCCAGCTGGCGGCGGCAGCCGAATCCGCCTGCGATCCGCCTGAACTGCTGAGCAGCGCGCCCCAGGATCCGGTCCTGAACCGCTGGTTGCAGCGCCAGGCGGCAGCGGAGGGGGAACGGCTCGACCAGCTGCGCCAGCGCTTCTGGCAGGGAGCCCGGATCGGGCGCCTCGACCGGGTGCTGATCCTGGAGGCCCGTTCGCTGCTGTGGGCCCTCGATCCGCTCGAGGCGACGGCCGAGGGGGAGGTGGTGATCGCCCTGGCCGATGAGCCACGGCGCGAGCAGCTGCAGGACCAGGTGCAGCTGCTGGAGCCGCTGCGGCGGCCGCGTCTGCTGGTGGCGGATCCGGGCAGACCTCAGCAGCTGGAGAGCCAGCTGGAGGCGGGGCTGCGCTTCGAATGGATCGGCGGCCGCCAACCGTTTCGGGAGCTCAGCCCGCGGCAGCGGACCGCCGCGATCGATGCGCTCGGCCGCTGGAGTGCGCCGGCGGGACAGCTGCGTCTGCTGTTCAGCGATCCCCTGCTGGGACCACTTGGCAGCCTGCTGGCGGCCACAGCGGCGGCTGAGGCGCTGGAGCAGTCCGGCGCCCCACTCGAGCCGGTGCTGGCGATCGAACGCGCTCAGCAGCAGCAGCGCCAGCGCTGTGCCGATGCCGTCGCCGCGCGGCTGCGGCAGCAGCAGTGGCACGTGGAGGTTGAGAGCTGGGAGGAATCGCTGGGGCTGCGCCTGGGGGATGCACTGCTGCAGCGTTGGTTCGGTCCGGTCGCTGAGTACCGCAGCCAGCTCGCCGGCGCCCTGGATCCCCGCGACGTGGCCGCCGTGGAGGCCCTGTTCCAGCGCCATCGGGGCCTGACCCTGCCCCAGCCCCTGCAGCACCGCCTGATCCGCGCCGACCGGATCCCCGAGCCGTGAGCCTGAGCCATCGCGCCGGGATGGGCCGGGCGGCTTCTGCAGATGATCGACAACAAAAAAGCCCCGGCAATGCCGGGGCCCAGGCAGCAGGCGAACCGGGACGGTCCGCAGCGTTCAGCGGATCACCAGAGACCGCGGATGGGCTCGGCAGCAGGGGCGGGAGCGGGAGCCGGGGCGGTGGACACCTGAGCCACGGGGTCGGCCATCTGGTTGGCCTGGATGCAGGCGGGCAGGAACACGTACCAGGACAGCAGCGAGGTGCACTGAGCGGTGCCTTCTTGGCAACGACCCTCGGCACAGATGTTCTGCGCACCGGTGTAGGTGTTGCAGAAATCGGCAAGACGGAAGTCGGTCGGCAGGGCACGCATGATCGTGGCCGAGGAAATGACGCCATCAGCGGCGTCGGCGATGATCGCCGAGCGCAGAGCCTGAACCGCGTAGGTGTTCATGCTCCAGTACGGGAAGTAGCTGTTGGTGGCGTTCTTGAGGAACTTCACCCCAGCGTCGGAGTACAGGAAGCGCGAGACGCCGACCAGATCCACGTTGTAGGTCTTGGTCATGCCGGTGCGGATCTCATCGGAGGTCCAGCCCGAGCGGGACAGGCCGCCGTCGAGACCGCGGTCGGTGACTTCCCCGGTGTTCAGGAAGGTGTCGAAGGCATCCTGATTGGTCGACCAGACGGCACCGCCAGTGTTCCAGCGAACCGGCAGGTTGTTGTCGACAGCCGCAGAAGCGGGGAGAGCGGACAGGGAAAGAGCTGATCCCATCGCGAGACCAGCGATCAGACGCTTGAGCACAGGCTTGAAGGCACAGGACTTCCCCCGCAACCTAGCGGTCGGTGGCAAGCATGACCACAACCGCGACAGGGGTAGCGCAATTAAGCTCGCGGCGCCAGCAGCACGGCCCAAGATGGATCTGAAGATCGGTGATCCCGCGCCTGATTTCACCCTGCCAGACCAGGACGGCAGTCCCGTGAGTCTCAGTTCGCTGCACGGACAGCGGGTGGTGATTTACTTCTATCCCAAGGACGACACCCCTGGCTGCACCAAGGAGGCCTGCAACTTCCGAGACCGCTGGGATCGCTTCGAAGCCAACGGCATCCGCGTGCTGGGCATCAGCAAGGACGCTGCCAGCAGCCACGGCAAGTTCATCGCCAAGTACAACCTGCCGTTCACCCTGTTGACCGACGCGGAGCCCTGCCCGGTCGCCGCGTCCTACGGCAGCTACGGCCTCAAGAAGTTCATGGGGCGCGAATACATGGGAATGATGCGCCACAGCTTCGTGATCGATGCCGAAGGGCGGCTTGAACGCATCTACACGAAGGTGAAGGCCGAAACGATGGCCGATCAGGTGCTCGCCGATCTCGGCCTGACCTGAGGCTCCTGCCCCCCTGCGGGCCGCAGCGCAACTAGCCCCCGAAGCGCCAGATCCGGCTCAAGCCGCAGCTCACGTTCACCGCCGTCGTGCAGCTCCTGCACCAGGGGCAGCAGGGTGGCGGCATCGCCACCGGTGAGCACCAGGCGACAGCCGGACAGGTCCTGGCGGCACTGGCGCAGGGCCGCTGCAAGGGCTGCCGCCAGCCCCTGCATCACCCCAGCCGCCATGGCGGCAGCGGTGTCCTGGGGCCAGAGCACCCGGGTCATCAGCGCGGCGAATTGCTGCGGGGAGGGGGCTTCTGGCAGGGCGGCCGTGCCGGCAGCCATCGCCCGCAACTGCAGCGACAGCCCGGCCATCAGGCGTCCCCCGGCGAAACGGCCATTCCGGTCAACGCGGGTGAGGCTGAGCACCGTGCCGGCATCGGCCACCAGCACCGGCTCACCCGTCTGACACCAGGCCATCCAGGCGGCCAGGGCCCGGTCCACCCCCAGCCAAGCGGGCATGGCCTGCAGCGGCACATCGCCGGTCATCACCCGGCCCGGGGCAGCCGCTGGCCAGCCGGCGGGCAGCCTGCCGACCGCCGCCCAGATTGCCGGCGGGCCTGCCCGATGCTCCTGGATCGACTCAGCGGCCGGGCGATGCCGGATGCTCAGGCCGTCAGGGCCGGCTTCGGCCCAGTGCCAGCGGCTGTTACCCACCAGCAGCCAGGAACCGGTCGGAGCCGCATCGCCGCTGCCGCCGCTCAGATGCCTTCGCCCATCAGACCGGGAAGATGGATGCCACATTCCTGCTTGAGACCACCGAAGCGGGTGGCGCGGCCGCTGACCTCGTCACTGTCAGGAGCGCTGGAGTGCCAGTCACCGACGGTGGAATAACCCTTCTCGAACAACGGATGCTGGGGCAGATCGTACTCCTGCATGTAGTAATAAATGTCCCTGCTGGTCCAGGCCAGCAGCGGGCGCAGCGCCCAGGCACCCCGCACCGGCTGCAGCAGGCTCATGCCCCGGCGGTGATCGGTCTGGCCACCACGCACGCCGCTGGCCCAGCAGGTCACCCCAAGTGCGGCGCAGGCTTGGTCGAGGGGCTCAACCTTGCGGAGATGGTTGTAGAGCTGCAGATCCTCGACCCGGCCGGTCTCCCAGAGTCGACCGTGCAGAGCCTCCATCCTGGCCGGGCTCATCTGCGCCTGAACGACGCGCAGATCGATGCTCAGCCGGGCGCACAGCTGTTCGGCGTACTGATAGGTCTCAGGCGGCATATAGCCGGTATCCACCCACAGCACCGGGATCGGCGCCAGACCTTCCCGGCGGGCCAGCTCATGGGCCAGATGCAGCAGCACCGCGGACTGAATCCCAAAGCTGGTGGTCATCACGAACCCATCGCCGAACTGACGAACGGCCCAGTGCAGCCGCCCGATCGCATCGAGGGACTCGAGCTGGACAAGCACCTCATCCAGGGGCAGCGGCAGCTCGGGAGCCATGGCAGTGCCGGCGGCGGAGCGGGGGGCGGACGTCTGAATCTGGAGGGGAGCACTCAGCATGGGGTCATCATCACCCCTCGCGGCGGCGGCTGTGAGGGCTGTGGCTGGGTAGGGTTCGCCCATGGAAGCTGACTCTGCCATCGGCCCCGGGGGCCAGAGCAATCCGCCTAAAGCATCACAGGAGCCGAGCGGCCAGCGGGACGCGACCGAAGCCATTGTGATCGTCGGCGGCGGCTTCGGCGGCCTATACACCGCCTTGGCTCTGTCGGAGCGGCCGCAGCATCCACCGATCCTGCTGATCGAACCCCACGACCAGTTCCTATTTCTGCCGCTGCTTTATGAACTGCTCAGCGGAGAACTGCGGCGCTGGGAGATCGCCCCGCGCTACGACACCCTGCTGGCCGGCCGCGGCATCGCCCACCTGCGCGACCGCGTCGAAGCGATCGACACCGATCGCCGCCTTGTCCAGACCCATGGCGGCCAGTGCCTGACCTACCGCCACCTGGTGATCGCCAGCGGCGCCACCACCACCACCTTCGGGGTGCCGGGAGCGGAGCGCCATTGCCTCGGCTTCCGCAGCCTCAGCGATGTGGAGCGGCTGCAGAAACTGCTCGCCAACCTGGGCCGAAGCCGCCGGCCGCTGCAGCGCCTGGCCGTGGTGGGCGCCGGGGCCACCGGCGTCGAGCTGGCCTGCAAGCTGGCGGATCTGGCCGCCGGCAACGCCGTCATCGAGCTGATCGAGCAGGGGCCGCAGCTGCTGCCGCAGGGGCGTTCGTTCAACCGCGAGCAGGCCGGCCTGGCCCTGCGCCGCCGTGATGTGCGCCTGCGCACCCACACGGCGGTGGTGGCGGTGGATGCCGACCGCCTGCGCCTGCGCCGCACCGATGCCACGGCGTCCAGCGCGCCCAGCGAGGAGGAGCTGGCCACAGCGGGCGTGATCTGGACCGCGGGGCTGGCCTTCCGCCCGCCGGCCATCACGCCGGCCCCGGCGAAGGACGAGCGGGGGAGGCTGCGCTGCGAGCCGACCCTGCAGCTGCGGGGCTGTCCAGATGTGTTCGTGATCGGTGATCTGGCCGCCCTCGACAGCACGGAGACGCCGCTGCCCAGCTCGGCACAGGTGGCCTTTCAGCAGGCTCCTCTGCTGGCGGCCAACCTGCTGCGTGCCCAGGCCGGCGATCCGCTGCAGCCGTTTCAGTGGAACGACCTGGGCGAGATGCTGTCGCTGGGCCGCGGCGAGGCGAGCCTCTGCGGCGTCGGGCTCACCCTGACCGGCAGGGCAGCGTTCAGGTTGCGACAACTCGCCTACCTCAGCCGCATGCCAGGCCTCAGCCACACCCTGCGGGTGGCCGCCGGCTGGCTGGCGGACTGGCGCTGATGGAGGGAACGGCCACCGCGGATGGCAACGCCCCGGGCTGGCACCGGCCCCGGGCTCTGCTGCTCGATGCCATGGGCACCCTGATCGGGCTGCGGGCCCCGGTCGGCAACACCTATGCCGCTTTCGCAGCGGAACACGGCCTGCAGCTCGATCCGGCCGCCCTCGAGCAGGCCTTCGCCGCCGCCTACCGCAGCGCGCCGCCCCTGGCCTTCCCCGGATTGTCAGGGGCCGAGCTGGAACGGGCGGAGCGGGACTGGTGGTCGGCCCGCATCGCCACCGTGCTGCGCAGCGTTGGGGAGGCCGAGGGCGGCCCGCCGGAGCTGCACCGGCAGCTGTTCGATCGCTATGCCGACCCAGGGCTGTGGCGGGTGTACGACGACGTTCCCGAGACCCTGGCCCGCTGGCATCGCCAGGGACTGCGCCTGGCGGTGGTCAGCAACTTCGACCAGCGACTGGAGGGACTGCTGGAGGCCTTCGGGCTGAGGCGCTGGCTGGAGGTGGTGGTCGTCTCCAGCCGGGCCGGGGCGGCCAAACCCTCGCCGCGGCCCTTCCAGCTGGCCCTGGCGCAGCTCGGCGTCGAACCGCAGCAGGCCTGGCACATCGGCGACAGCCGCGAGGACGAGGCCGGCGCCCGGGCCGCGGGGCTGCCCTGCGTGCTGGTGCAGCGCCGATGAGGCAGGGGGTGCTGGGCGGGCGCACGGCGGGGCTGCGTCCCTCGCAGCGCCGGCAGCTGGAGCGGCTCTGCCACCGGCGCCACCCGGCCGAGGCGGTGGCCGACCTGCTGACGCTGCAGCGGCTGGCGGATCAGGCCCGGGAGCTGGAGCTGCCGCTCAGCCTGGTGGTCGACGGCCGCGGCCTCTGCCGGCTGCTCTGGGTGGGGGATCTGGACGGCTCGGGACGGCTGCGGGAGCGACTCGGTGGCGGCGAACGGCGCAGCGGCACGGACCTGCGGCTGATCACCTGCCGCGGCAGTGGCCGCCATCCGCAGCTGCAGCCAGCGGCCAGCGAGGCCCTGGTGGCCCTGGACCTGGCCCCTGGCCTGTGGCTGCGCTACAGCCATGACGCCGCCGCGGGCGGGCGCTGGCCGGCGCTGCTGCTGCGGCCCGGCGATGGCCCCACCCCCTGGCGCAGCGAGGCCGAAGGCGATCTGGGCGAACTCTGCGCCGAGCTGCCGGCCATCGCCGAGGCAGCCCCCGAGCCCGGCCCCCGTCACGCCCCTGGCGGCATCGAGCGGGTGCTGCTGCTCTGCCTGAGCGGCGCCGATCCGGCCCAGGCCCAGCGGGAGGTGGCGGAACTGGAGGGCCTGGTGCGCAGCGCCGGCGGCGAACCGGTGGGCGTGATCGAGCAGAAGCGACGCCAGGGCACGGCGCCCGCCACGATCTGGGGTGAGGGCAAGCTGCGCGAGGCGGCCCTCGAGGCACGCCGACTCCGCGCGGATCTCGTGGTGACCGACCGGGAGCTGTCGCCGGTGCAGTCCCGCAACATCGAACGGATCCTCGATCTGCCGGTCAGCGACCGCAGCGAGCTGATCCTGGACATCTTTGCCCAGCGGGCCGCCAGCGGCGCCGGCCGCCTGCAGGTGGAGCTGGCCCAGCTGCGCTACCGGCTACCGCGGCTGAGCGGCCGGGGCAGCAGCCTGTCGCGTCAGGGGGGCGGCATCGGCACCCGCGGCCCCGGCGAAACCCAGCTGGAGAAGGACCGGCGGGCGATCAGCCGGCGGCTGGAACGGCTGCAGCGCGAGGTGAGCCGCCTGGGAGAACACCGCAGCCGTCTGCGCCAGCGACGCGGCGACCTGGCTCGGGTGGCACTGGTGGGCTACACGAACGCCGGCAAGAGCTCGCTGCTCAACGCCCTGACACGGGCCCCTGCCGCCGAGGCGGTGCTGGCGGAGAACAAGCTGTTCGCCACCCTCGACCCCACCACCCGGCGGCTGACGCTGCTGGACGAGCAGCAGCAACCGCTGCGCACCCTGCTGATCACCGACACCGTCGGCTTCATCCGCGCCCTGCCGCCCCAGCTGGTGGAGGCGTTCCGCTCGACGATCGAGGAGGCCCTGGACGCTGATGGCCTGCTGCTGGTGGTGGACCTGGCCGATCCGGCCTGGCCGGAGCAGCTGCGCACCGTGCGCGGGATCCTGGCGGATCTGGGCTGCCACGAGCCCCAGCTGGTGATCGGCAACCAGATCGACCACTGCCCCGCCGGCGAACTGGAGCGGGCCCGCAGCCTGGAGCCGGGGATGCTGTTCGTCTCCGCCACCGCCGGGCTGGGGCTGCAGGGCCTTCGCCAGCGCCTGCTGCAGTGGCCGGTTGCGGACCCGCAAGGCGACGCCGCCGCAACTGTGGCAGGATCTGCCGGCTGATCTCTCTTGCACTATGGCGCTGCAGCTCGGTGACACGGTTCCCGATTTCACCCAGGATTCCCAGCTCGGCCCGATCAACCTCTACGACTTCGCCGCAGGCAGCTGGGTGGTGCTGTTCTCGCACCCCGCCGATTACACCCCCGTCTGCACCACCGAACTGGGTGAGGTGGCCCGTCTGCGCCCCGAGTGGGACAAGCGCAACGTCAAGACGATCGCCCTGAGCGTCGATTCGGCCGAGAGCCATCGCGGCTGGATCGGTGACATCAACGAAACCCAGAACACCACGGTCGACTACCCGATCCTGGCGGATGCCGACAAGAAGGTGAGCGATCTGTACGGGATGATCCACCCGAATTCGCTCAACAACCTGACCGTCCGCTCGGTGTTCATCATCGATCCCAACAAGAAGCTGCGCCTGCAGATCACCTATCCGGCCAGCACCGGCCGCAACTTCGATGAGATCCTGCGGGTGATCGACTCACTGCAGCTCACCGACAACCACCAGGTCGCCACCCCGGTGAACTGGAAGGACGGCGAGGACTGCGTGGTGGTGCCGTCGATCCCCACCGAGGAAGCCCGCAACAAGTTCCCCAAGGGTGTCACCGAGGTGCGTCCCTACCTGCGCATGACCCCCCAGCCCAACCGCTGAGATCGTGCCGCGGCGGAGCAGCCCCGGTCCTCGGGGCTGCTCGTCATCAGGAGCCCGGCCACAGCGCCGGGCCGTTCCCTTCCTTCCTTCGCCCCAGACCGCGTGTCGAACGCCCGCCCGAGCAGCCAGTGGTGGCAATGGCAGGGCCATGCCAGCCAGGCCCGCAGCTTCTGCGTGATCGGTGTCGGTCGCTTCGGCAGCGCCGTCTGTCGGGAGCTCGTCTCCCATGGCGCCGAGGTGCTGGCGATCGACCAGAACCAACGGGCCATGGACGAGCTGCTCAAGCTCGAGCCCAGCATCGAATCGCGCCTGCTGGACTGCACGGATGAGGAGGCCCTGCGCGCAGCCGGCGCCCTCGATGTCGACACCGTGGTGGTGGCGATCAGTGAACCGATCGAGGCCAGCATCACCGCCACCCTGATCACCAAGGATGCCGAGGGCAGCCGCGTGCAGCAGGTGATCTCCCGCGCCACCAGCGACCTGCACGAAAAGATGTTGCTGCGGGTCGGTGCCGACCGGGTGGTGTTTCCCTCCAAGATGCAGGGAACCCGGCTGGGCCTCGAGTTGATGCGCCCCAACCTGCTGGAGCGCCTGCGCCTCGATGAGCACAACAGCATCGAGGAAATCAAAGTGCCGGCCAGTTTTGCCGGCCGTTCGCTGCGCGATCTCAACCTGCGCAAGCACTTCAGCGTCAGCGTCCTGGCCGCCGGTCCTGTCAACCAGCTGAAGGTGAATCCCCCCGCCACCCAGATCCTGCAGGAGGGTGAACTGCTAGTGGTGATGGGCAGCAGCAAGGCGCTCGAACAGCTCTCCGCCCAGTGATCCGGCCGGCTTGCCCGCAGCGATCCGGCCCCCGCCGATGAAGGTGCTGGGCCTGATGAGCGGCACCAGCGCCGACGGCGTTGATGCGGTCCTGGCCGACTTCCGCGGGTCGGCGGCAAACCCCCGCTGGCGAATCCTGGCGAGTGCGGCGACCCCCTACCCAGTCGAGCTGCGCCAGCGGCTGATCCGTGCTGGCCAGGGGGAACCACTGCCGGCGGCGGCCTGGTTGGAGCTGGCGGAGGCCGTCAGCGATGCCCAGGCCGAGGCGGCCAGGCGCTGTGATCCCGAAGGCCAGGCTCAGCTGATCGGCTGCCACGGCCAGACGGTCTGGCATCGCCCGCCCACGGCGGAGCGGCAGGGAGCGAGCTGGCAGCTGCTGCTGGCACCGCGGCTGGCGCAACGCCTGAGCTGTCCTGTGGTGCACGACTTCCGCGCCGCCGATCTGGCCCTGGGCGGTCAGGGGGCGCCGCTGGTGCCCGCCACCGATGCGGCACTGCTGGGCTCGACCGGTGGCTGGCGCGCTCTGCTGAATCTGGGCGGCATCGCCAACCTCACCCTGCTGCCGCCGGCGGCGGGTCCCGAACGTCTGGCGGCGGTGCGCGGCTGGGACTGCGGCCCCGCCAACACCCTGCTGGACCTGGCCTGCCAGCGCTTCAGCGGCGGTCAGAAGGGATTCGATGCCGGCGGCGCCTGGGCCGCCACCGGCCAGGTCCAGCAGGAGCTGGTGGAGCGCTGGCTGAGCGAGGCCTATTTCCAGCAGGCCCCTCCAAAGTCCACCGGTCGGGAGCTGTTCGGAGGCGATGACCTGGAGCGGCGGCTGCGCGATCTGGAGGAGGTGGCTCCCGGCCACAGCACCGCCGACGCGCTGGCCAGCCTCACCGCGCTGACTGCGGCCTGCGTGGCCCAGGACCTGCGCCGTGGTCCCCTGCCGGTGGAGCTGCTGGTGGCGGGCGGCGGCGCCCGCAACACCACCCTGATGGGCGAGCTGCGCCGCCGCTGCCGCGGCGTGCGGGTGCGTGCCCTGGCCGAACTGGGCATCGCCGATGACCAGCGTGAGGCCCTGGCCTTCGCGCTGCTGGCCTGGTGGCACCAGCGCCGCCATCGCGGCTCGCTGCCATCGGTGACGGGGGCACGCCAGGCGGCGGTGCTGGGCCTGCGCGCCGACCCGACGCTCTGAAGCGCCGCGGCCGGACCCCGCGCCCAGGCGGAGCGTCAGACAGGCCGCAACCAGACAGGCCGTCCGAGCACGGCGGATCGACCGGAGCGCACACGGACAGGCCGCTGCTGCCTCATTCACCCGGACGGAGGCGCCCCGGCCGCGGCGCCAGAACCGACCCGCAGCAGCGGGCTCGCCCAGACGCACACGGAGCTGGCCTCACGCCAGCGATCGCGCTGGAACGGAGCTGCAGCGGAGGCCTCGCATGAATCCAGAGCACCTGCAGACGGAGGCATGCTCAGGCTGAAGGCGTGGCGGCTTCCCATGCCACAGAACCGCGCCCCCAAGGCGCTGTGGCCGGGTCCCCGCTGCCGCCGCCGCCAGAGCTCGGCAGGGATCCCGGTGGGAGCTCGCACGGATGGATCCGGCCTCGCGGCAGGCGAGCGAACCGCACTCACCCAAGAGGGAGCCGATGCGGCACGGACTGGCCCCGACCGATGCACCTGGATCGACGCGGCCCGCTGCCGGATCGCTCCGGGCCGCACGGAATCAGACAGAAGGCCGCTGCAGCCGCACCCGACGCGGACCGCGGCGCAGAGGCCTGGGCACCTGCTGCTGGCGCTGCTCAAGCTCGGCGCGGATCTCAGCCGAGGCCTGGGCTGAGGGGGCAGGCCTGGCTGCGGGCGCCGGGGCCCCCGCCGCCGGAGCCTGGCCCTCCAGCTGCTGCTCGAGCCGCTCCACCCCCTGCTGGATCAGCACCTTGGCCATGTTGCTGACGGTGCGCGACTCAGCATCGGCCAGGGCGGAGAGGCGGGCGCAGAGATCCTCCGGCAGGACCACCTGAATGCGCGGCGACTTGGGTCGCCCGCTCGATGAGGTCTGTCGGGTGGGCACGTCCGGCGGGGGCGAGGCCTGGCGAAACACCGCTCACTGCCTAAAGGCCCAGGCCGGCCGGGACCCCGAGGGAGCCTGGACGCGGAGAGCCCCACGGAAGGGATCGGCTATCACCCAGTGTACAGAGGCAGGCATGGATAGTATCCAGCACTATGCTGATGGAACCCAGGGGCACGGATCTCATCCCTGCCCCACCGCACCCCTCACCCATGGCCCGTTCGTCACAGACCCAGGCCCCCGGCGCTCACCGCAGCAGCGCCGGCCGCAGCGGTGGCAGCCGTCGTCGCCGCACGGCAGAGCGCAGCGACGTGCTCGTCTCGGCCGTGATCAGCACTTATCTGCTGACCCATCTGCACCATGTGCTGCAGCGGGCGGAATACGGCGCGATGCAGGAGGGCCACAAGGCCCTCGCCGCCAACTACGCCCAGCTGCGCAAGGTGCTCTGCCTCGACGCCCGCAGCATGGAGGACGCCTCCGCCAGCGGCAGCGAGGAGGCCAGCAACGGCAGCGCCGCCGCCTGAGGGTCAGGGACACCCACCGCCGGTGACGTCCAGCAGCGACGGTGCGGCGCGATGGCCCATCCGTTCATAGGGTCGGGCGATCCGGCCGCAACGGGCTCCGTCCCGCGGCCCTGACGGCCCCGCCGGGCCGCCAGCCTCCGGGATCACCCCTTCGCCGCTCCTCCGCCATGGCCAACGGCAACGCCGCCGAGCTGTACCGGCGCATCAGCGCTGACAGCGACCTGACCCAGTCCCTGTTCCGCCAGGCGCTGCAGGATCCCACCGGGGCCCTGAGCCGCATCGTCGAGATCGGGGCGAACGAGAACCTGCCGGTGACGGCCGAGGAGGTGCGGCAGCATCTCGGCAGCCTCGATGACAACGCCACGCGCCAGTGGCTGATCAAAGCCCGCGGCGGCCTCTGAGGTTGGCCGCAGCAGCGACTGACGGGCCGGTGCGCGCCGGTCGGAGCCGCCGCCCTGGGCCCAGCTGAAGAACAGCCAGTAGCTCACGATCGCCAGTCCGGCCGCCACCACGAGGGCGGCCACCTGCTCGAGGCGTTTGATCATGCGGGGATCGGCGCGGCGCTGAGGCGATCATCGCCGAGCCCCGCCGGCGGATATGCGGCTCTGGCTCCGCCTGACCGGCAGAGGCCGACCGCCACGGCCGTTCCCAGGCCAGGGGGGATGATGCAGCGATCTCTGGTGACCCGCTCCCGTGCTGCGCCTGGAACGCATCGGCAAGATCTACCCCACCGGGGAGGTGCTGCGCGACGTCACCTGGGAAGTGAAGGCGGGTGATCGCATCGGCCTGGTGGGTGTCAACGGCGCCGGCAAGTCCACCCAGATGCGGATCATCGCCGGGATGGAGGAGCCGAGCAGCGGCCAGGTGGTGAAGCAGGGCGCGCCCCGGATCGTCTACCTCCAGCAGGAATTCGACGTGGACGTCAGCCGCAGCGTGCGGCAGGAGCTGTTCCAGGCCTTCGGCGAGGCGGCCGAGGTGCTCAACCGCC
>CAYNGR010000038.1:0-20213 GCA_964396755.1 uncultured Cyanobium sp.
CCCTCGACAACCTGCCGATCGATCAGGCCATGGCCGATCGGATCGTGGAGGAGGCCAACAACGCCTTCCACCTGAACATGAAGATGTTCCAGGAGCTCGAGGGCAACCTGATCGCCGCCATCGGCAAGGTGCTGTTCGGCTTCCTCACCCGCCGTCAGCGCGCCGGCAGCACCGAGACCGTCGCCGCCTGAGCGCTGCCACGCCCGGCTCTGCCGCCCTCAGGCAGAGTCGCCACATGCTGCGGTCGCCGCTGAGATGAGTGCTTCCTCGTCCCGCCTGGTCCGCTTTCTGGTGCCGGGCACCACGCCCCGGTTCCGTTGTGGCGGCCTGCTGGTCGAGCTGCAGACCGCCCGCCTGGTGAGCCGGCTGGCCCCGGTCGAGCTGGTCACCTACCGGCAGCGCCAGAGCGACCATCCCTTCCTGGCGGATCTGCTGCGGGCCGAGCCGCTGCCGGCCCCGGGCAGCGCCGAGGCGGCTGCTCAGCCGCTGTGGATCGTCAGCTGGGGGTTCGATGTGCCGGCCCTGTTGCGGCGGCTGCGGGGCCGGCCGGTGGCCTATCACGCCCACAGCAGCGGCTATGGCTTCGATCTGCCACCCGGGGTGCCGGTCCTGGCGGTGAGCCGCAACACGCTCGGCTACTGGGGTGATCGCGCCCCGCGCCATCCCCTGGCCCTGGTGCCCAATGCCCTCGAGCCGGTCTGGCTGGAGCGCGGTGCCCGTGACCGGCCGCCGCCGCCGGTCGGTGAGCGCCGGCCGATCGACGTGCTGGTGCAGCGGCGCAAGTGCAGCCGCTATGTGCTGGAGCAGCTGGTGCCCGCCCTGCGCCGGCGTGGCCTGCGGGTGGAGGTGCAGAGCGGCTGGGTGGATGACCTGGTGGAGCTGTTCAACAGCGCCACCGTGGTGCTCTACGACTCCGCCGACTACTGGCGCGCCCAGGGCGTCAGCGAGGGCTTCGGCCTGCCGCCGCTGGAGGCCCTGGCCTGCGGCTGCGTGCTGTTCAGCAGCCTCAACCATGCCCTGGCCGACACGCTCGACCCGGGCCGGCTAGGCCATCAGATCGGCCTGGGCAGCCTGGCGGCCGATCTGGAGCGGATCACGGCCGCCGTGGCGGATCCGGGGCGCTGGCTGCCGGATCCGCAGCGGCTGCAGCAGCAGCTTGAGGCCTCGGGCGAGGCGGCGCTGCTGGAACGCTGGCGCCTGGCGCTGGAGCTGACCGAAGCCCACTGGCAGCGGCTGCTGGCCGATGGCGCGCCGCCGCTGCGCAGTCCCTCCCTTTTGCGCCTGCGGGCCCAGCGGCTGCGCGAACGCCTCAGCGCGAAGCTGGTGAGGCGATTCCCAAGCCGGCCGGTGCGGCCCTGATCGGTGAGGGGGCTCCCATAACCTGACCATCACCGGCTGCGGCTTGCGATTGAACGTGCTCACCAGGAGCCGAACCTATCGGCAACTGCGGGCCCTGATGGCCTATCTGCCAGCTGCGCGACTGCGGCAGATGCGCCTGGTGGTGATGGTCTCTTTCATTCCGGGTTTCGTCGATCTGGCCTCCGTCGCTGTGATCGCCCGGCTGATGGGAGCTCTGGTGGGCGGCAAGCTGGAGGATCGCCTCCCCGGTGTGCGGGTGTTCGGTGGCGATGCGATTGATCAGAGCCTCTGGCTGATCCTAATCTTTGTCATTCTGTCCTGGATTGCATCATTCGGAAAATTCGGCCTGCAGTTCCTTCAGCAGCGCCTGACGGCCCGGGTCTGGATCGACCTCTCCAACATGATCCATTCCAAGGTGTTGGCGCAGGGGTATGAATATCACCTGTCGAAGAGCACGGCCAAGCTCTCGACGATGGTGCTCAGTCACATCAAGAAAACGTCGAATTCTGTGATCAACCCACTGCTCCGCATGGTCGGCAGTGTGTTCTCCATCATTCTTCTTTCGTTCGGCATTCTGGTGATCGGACGCTGGTCGGCGGTGCTGCTGATCGTGTCGCTGGTCGGTGCCTACCTGCTGGTCTCTCAGCTGATCACCCCCTATCTGCGCCACGCCACCGCGCAGAAGATGCGCCTGCAGTCGCGCACCACCCACATCCTGCTGGAATCGCTCTCTTCGATCCGTGACATCAAGCTGACGGCTTCGGAGAACCATTTCCGCGATGCCTTCGTGCGCACCGGCGAGCGGGCCAAGAGCTACGCCTGGAGCACCGAGCTGCTGCCGACGATCCCGCGGCTGCTGATCGAGCCTCTCGGCATCACCCTGATCTTCGCCTTCGGCGCGGTGCCCGCCCTGCTCGACGGCGACCGCTCCGACGTCCAGCGGATCCTGCCGTTCCTGGCGTCGCTGGCGGTCGCCGCCCTGCGGTTGACCCCGCCGCTGCAGGACTTCTTCGCCTCGCTCAACCAGCTGCGCGGCGGTCTACCGGTGATTGACACCACCCTCGACTACCTGCGCCTTCCCGACGGCGGACCGGTTCTGGGCGATCCCGGTGTCCCCAGCCCCAAGGGGGTGTTCCCCAAGCGCACGATCGGTCTGCAGGACGTCTGGTATGCCTACCCAGGCGCCTCCGACTGGGTGCTGCGCGGCATCGATCTGACGATTCCGGTGGGTTCGCGCCTGGCCTTCGTCGGCTCCACCGGCAGCGGCAAGACCACCACCGCTCAGATCCTGCTCTCCCTGCTGAAGCCCGGCAAGGGAGCCCTCACCCTCGACGGCATCCCGGTCTCGGAGCAGGACGTGCCGGCCTGGCAGGCCTGTTGCTCGCAGGTGCCCCAGTTCATCAACCTGCTCGATGCCAGCGTCCTGGAGAACGTCGCCTTCGGCAGGGACGCCGACGAGGCCGACCAGGACGACGTCTGGGCGGCGTTGGAGGCGGCCCAGCTGGCCGATTTCGTCAGCGAGCTGCCCTATGGCCTGCACACCCCGATCGGCGAGAACGGTCTGCAGCTCTCCGGCGGTCAGCGCCAGCGCCTGGCCCTGGCCCGCTCCTTCTACCGGGGCTCCGAGTTCCTGCTGCTCGATGAAGCCACGAGCGCCCTCGACAACCGCACCGAGAACGAGATCATCCAGGCTCTCGAAGTGATCGGCAGGCGCTGCACCACCGTGGTGATCGCCCACCGGCTGTCGACGGTGATGCGCTGTGACCGCATCTATGAATTCGAGGCGGGACGCATCAAGGCCTACGGCACCTTCCAGGAGCTGCAGGAGCGCTCTGACACCTTCCGCGACCTGGCCTCGCTGGAGCGCCGCCTGGTCAGCTGAGCCGGCCGGCTGGCGGCGGCTGCGGCGCCTGGCCAGGGCCCGGTCTCCCCATCACGACTGCCGTCTCCGCCAGGCTGCGGCGAGGCTGAAGCCCGCAGGCCATTCCCCAGCCTTCGCCTACGATCCGCCCGAGAGTCCAGCCGAGCGCACGTCCCCATGACCCTGACCCTCGTCGCCGGGCCCTGCGTGATTGAAAGCGGTGAGCTCGTCCATGAGATCGCCGATCAGCTCAAGGCCATCGGTGAGCGTCTGGGACTCGATCCGATCTTCAAGGCCAGTTTCGACAAGGCCAACCGCAGCTCCGGCAGCTCCTTCCGCGGCCCCGGCTTCGAAGCCGGCCTCGAGGTGCTCGCCGAGGTCAAGCGTCGCACCGGCCTGCGGGTGCTCACCGACATTCACGAGAGCCACCAGGCCGCGCCGGTGGCCGAGGTGGTCGATGTGCTTCAGATTCCGGCGTTTCTCTGCCGCCAGAGCGATCTGCTGCTGGCGGCGGCCGCCGCCACCGCCGGCACCGACAAGGTGATCAACGTCAAGAAGGGCCAGTTCCTGGCGCCCTGGGACATGGCCCAGGTCGTCACCAAGCTGCGCGATGCCGGTGCTGAGCACATCTGGCTGACCGAGCGCGGCAACAGCTTCGGCTACAACACCCTGGTGGTGGATTACCGCAGCCTGCCCCAGATGCGCGCGCTGGGCTGTCCTGTGATCTTCGATGCCACTCACTCGGTGCAGCAGCCCGGTGGCCGCGGCACCAGCAGCGGTGGTCAGCGGGAGTTCGTGGCGCCCCTGGCCCGCGCCGCGGTGGCCGTCGGGGTGGATGGTCTGTTCATGGAGGTGCACCCCGACCCGGAGAACGCCCTCAGCGACGGGCCCAACATGGTGCCCCTGCACCGGCTGGAGCCCCTGCTGCGCCAGCTGCTGGCGATCCGTGCCCCTCTGGCCGAGGGGGAGGCCGTCTCGGTCCTCTGAATTCCGGCCGCTCTGCCCTCCGCTCCTCGCCTGCGCGCCTGTGATCCGCCTGCTCCACCGCCGCTGGCGCCATCGGCAGGGCCGCTTCCGCTGCCGCGAGCGCTTGCGGCGGTTGCGGCTGCTGGTGCTCGATGTCGATGGCGTGCTCACCGACGGCGGCCTGTGGACCACCGAATCCGGTGAGGTGCTCAAGCGCTTCGACGTGCGCGACGGCCTCGGCATCCGGCTGCTGCAGCAGGCCGGTCTGGAGGTGGCATGGCTGAGCGGCGGCAAGAGCGGCGCCACCGAGCAGCGGGCCCGTTATCTGGGCATCCGCCACGTGCTCACAGGCGTCGGTGACAAGCCCGCCGCCCTCAGCGCGCTGCAGGCTGAGCTGGGCGTGAACGCCGCCGAGAGCGCCTTTGTGGGCGACGATCTCAACGATCTGGCGGTGCGTCCGGCGATCGGTCTGCTGCTCTGCACCGCCGACGCGGTGGCGCCGCTGCGGCAGCGGGCCGACTGGGTGCTGGACCGCAACGGCGGCGACGGAGCCGTGCGACGCCTGGCCGAGGAGATCCTGCAGGCCCGGGGCGAATGGCAGGCTCTGGCAGGGCAGGGCTGGCGCAATCGCAATGACTGAGGCTCTCTCCCGTCTGCGCACGACGCTGCGCCAGCGTGTCCAGAGGGCCCTGCGCGCCGGCCAGCTCGGTCCGCTCGGCCGCCTGGAGCGCCTGGACCGCGACCAGTGGCAGGCTCTGGCCGCCTACCGCGGCCTGGTGCAGCAGGCCTTCGCCAGCCGCCCGCTGGCGCCCCAGGTGTGCGCCGACCTGTGGGATCAGGGGGAGTTCCGTTCCTCCTCCAGTTGCAAGGCCTTCTTCAGCCCGGCCCGCCGCGAGCTGGAAAACGCCTCGCATCACTACGGCCACGACATCCAGCTCAAACGCCATGCCGACCTGCCGCTGATCGGCCGGCCGCTGCCCTGGCTGCTCGAGCACGGCCTCAAGGTCAGTCGCGGCGCCACCTTCGAGAGCCCCCGCCCCTGGATCCGCGGCTACCTGTGTATGGGGCCGTTGCGGGCCACCTGGCTGCGCGAACGCTTCGGCCTGCCCGCCGTGGCGATCGGGCCCTGGATCGCCTATGCCAGGCCGCTGCTGGACGAAGAGGAGCTGGCGCGGCTGCGCCAGCAGCTCGGGTCCACCCTGCTGGTGGTTCTGGCCCACAGCTGGGATCAGGTGGAGCGCCGCATGGATCAGCGCGCCTGCATCGCGGCCGTGGCGGAGCTCGCCCAGACGCAGGGCTATCGCTCGGTGATCTGGCTGCGGCACTGGAAGGATCCCCAGCTCGAGGGGCTGCCGCCGCAGTGGATCGTCGCCTGCAACGGTCATCGCTCCAACCCCTGGTTTCTCGACGCGATGCGCACGCTGCTGGAGCTCAGCGACGGCATGGTCACCAACGCCTTCGGCACCCATCTGGGCTATGCGGCCTGCCTGCAGCGGCGGCTGCACTGGTTGCCGGTGGCCGCCGAGCAGGACCTCTCGCACCTCAGCGGCGCCAAGGCGGCCGAGGAGGCGGAGGAATGGGCCGAGCGCCAGCGCCTCAGCAGCGCGCTGAGCGAGCGGCTGGAGCGCTCCGACGCCGAAGGCGTGCAGCGGCTGCTCGATCCCTACTGGGGCTTCGATCGCCTGCAGGATCCCCAGGCTCTGCGGCAGCTGCTCCGCTCCGGCAGCGCCGCCTCCTGATGAGCGCCTCCGTGCCCTTCCCCAGCGCAGCCCCCTACCGGGTGGATCAGGTCATGACGGCGCCGCTGGCCATGACCGGTCTGTTCCTCGTTCAGCTGCTGCTGGCCGGTCTGATCAGCCTCTTTGCCCAGAGGGGGCAGCGCCAGGGCTGGTGGACCTGTGCCGCGGCGCTGCTGATCACAGAAGTGCTGTTCTTCACCCTGGCCAGCTGGGGCAACAGCGACACCACCAAGCTCAGCCACTACCTGGCCACCACCCTGGACTGGGTCCGAGGCGAGCCGCTCTGGATGGCCCTCGCCCCGTTGATCGTGCGGCTGCCCTGGCGCATGTCGCTGGTGCACGGCCTGGTGGCCGGTGGCTACGCCGCGATTGGGTTGCTGCTGGCCCGCCACTGGCGCTGCCCCGCCTGGGGCGGCTGGTGGGCGTTGCTGATCTGTTGCAGCCCGCTGCTGCGCAACTTTCTCCAGAACGCCGTCAGCCGCCAGGCGCTGCTGACCCTGCTGCTGGTGCCGGCGCTGCTCTGGGCCGGGCGCCTGGCCAGGCTGTCGCTGCGGGGCACCGTGCTGTCAGCGCTGGGGGCGGCCACGGTGCACACCACCTTCGCCGGCACGTTGCTGCTGGCGCTGCTGCCGCGGCTGCTGTCGGGGCCGTCGCCGCTGGCGGATCTGCGCGCCGCGGGCCTGGGGCGCTCGCCGCTGAGAAGCCGCCTGGCTGTGCTGGCAGCGCTGTTGCTGCTGCTCGCCCTGGCCGGCTTCCTGATGCCGACGATGCTGGACAAGCTGGCGCTGTACGTGCGGACGATGTCCTTCGCCAATCGCTACGCGCTCAGCCAGCCGGTGCAGCACCTGCAGCTGGCCATGGCCCTGGGGGTGCTGCTGGCGATGTGGCAGCGGCGTCTGAGCCCCCGGGCGCTGCTCGCCTGCGGCCACAGCCGTGTGTTGCTGCTGTTTGCCCTGCTGTTCGGCCTGGTGCAGGTCACGATCGCCCTGGACTGGCTTCCTCAGATCACCAGCCGCTTCAGCGACGCCCTCGGCCTGTTCCTGCTCGTCAGCTGGCTGGCCTGGCTGCGGCGCCAGGGCTGTCTCTGGGCGGCGCTGCCGGCCCTGCTCGTGACGCTCCAGTACTGGCTGGCGGACCGGCTGATCGCCTCCCATGCCCTGCCATGCGGCCTTAACGACGAATTTCTGTGCGTGCCGGACCGCTGGCCGTGGCAGCTGCGGTATTAACAGCTGGTGATTCCATACCCCTTCCGTTGGTGACCCGGCGCGGATGATCCCACCCCTCTTCCCTTCCGAGGCTCCGTTCCGCGTCGATCAGGTGATGGTCGCTCCGGCCCTGATGGTCGGCATCTTCATGGGCCAGGGCCTGCTGGCCTTGCTGATCCATATCGCCGGGGTGCAGCGTCGCCCCCGGCTCTGGCTCGCGGCGGTGGTGTGCTTTCTGGTGTCGGTCGCCGTCTTCTTCACCCTGGCCAGCTGGGGGAACAGCGACACCACCCGGTTTTCTCACTACTTGCAGTGGGATGCCAGCCAGGCGCCGCCCGAGCCTCTCTGGCGTCTCCTGAGACCGGTGTTGCTGCTGCTGCCCTATCGCATGGCTGCCGTCCAGGGGCTGGTGGCCACGGGATATGCGGCGGTGCCGATGCTGCTCGCCGCGCTCTGGGGAGTCAGGCAGTGGGCCGGCTGGTGGAGCCTGCTGATCCTGGGCAGCCCGATGCTGCGGGGCTTCCTGCAGAACGCCCACAGCCGCCAGGCCCTGGCGGTGCTGCTGCTGTTGCCGCTGTTTCTGCACCTGGCCCGATTGATTCGTGTCGACAGGCGCTGGCTCGGGCTGGGGGTGATGCTCTCGGCGATCACCCACAACACATTTGTGCTCAATCTGCCCGTCAGTCTGATTCCGTTGCTGCCCCGTCTGCCGTTGGCGGCACCTCGCATGCTGGTGCGAATCCGCGAGATGCGCGCTGCTGACTGGTTGCGGCGCTGGCCGTTGCTGCTGCTGTCTGCCGGGGTCGTGGCGTTGTTCCTGTTCGTGGCACCGATTGCCATCGGTCGTTTCCTGGATTACACCGAAGGCACCCCGGATTTTTTCAGCAACTACCCGGTTCGTCGGATCGTTGGCAGGCTGCAGCGTGCCATGGCCTTCGGCCTGGTGCTTGGCTGCCTGCAGGCTCGCCTCGATCCGCGCCAGCTGCTGCGCTGTCCGATCACCCAGCTGCTGTTGCTGTTCGGCCTGCTGTTCATGGCGATTCAGGTGTCCATCAATGTTCTGTGGATCCCTCAGATCACCAGTCGTCTGGCGGATGGCGTTGCCTTTTTCCAGTTGATTCTTTATCTCGGCTGGCTGCATCGCTACCGGGTCTACTGGTGCATTCTCCCGGCTCTCTATGTGACCCTGCAGTACTGGCTGGAGGGTCGGCTGCTGCCCTCGGGCATGCTGTCCTGCGGGCGCAACGACGAGTTCCTCTGCATTCCGGATCGCTGGCCCTGGCAGGTGCGCTACTGAGTCGCTCCCGCGTCAGCCGCCGCCGGTTGGTTCGCGCTGGCTGGTGAGCAGCGCCATGCGAGCCAGGCGCAGTCCGCGATGCAGGAACTCCAGCGGCTTGCGGCGGTAGTTGGGGTTGTGGCGCCACAGCGGCCCCAGCGGCAGCCACACCACCGGCACACCATTGAGCCGGTGCACCCCGTACAGGGCGGAGGTCATGCCGCAGACGCGCACCGGCGCCTCGGGCCGTGCCTCGCGCAGCAGCGCGATCAGCACCTCCAGCGGCAGGCTGGAGCGCAGCGGCCCCGCCAGCCATGGCTGCTGCAGCGCCCCGAAGCTGCCGTCCGCCGGTGCCTTGGGATGGTCGAGCAGCAGCAGCCGATCGCACCCCGACTCGAAACCGTGGCGGCGTTCCAGGTGGCGGAGCCAGCGCTGCAGCACCGCCGGCGCGATCCGTTCCCCGGGGAACTGATGGGCCAGGTTGGGGACGGAGCAGAGCCACAGCGGCCGATCCGGCTCCCACACCTGAAGGCAGGCCCGCAGCTCCGCATCGGCCTGCGGCCGCAGGCTGTCCACCAGCAGCGCGAACAGCCGCCGGCGTTCCGCCAGCGGGGCCGCCTCGGCGGGTCGCGGCGGCCGGTGCCAGCATGGCTGGCGGCCGCTGAGCACGTAACGCACCCGGCGGCCGGGTTCCTGGATCGGCCGGCCCAGCAGGCTGGGCAGCAGGGCCCGCAGTTCGCGGGCGCAGCGGTAGTAAAGGCCCAGTCCATCGCCGCAGACGACCAGCTCCGGAATCGCCAGCCGCTCCATCCAGTCGCGCTGATTCGTCTGCCATTGGTTGTTGAGGTAGACCAGATCCCAGCGGCCGTCGGGCAGCGCCCGGGGCTCACGCACCAGCTGCAGGCCCGCCAGATCCCCATCGCCGTCCTGGCGCAGGCGCTCGAACCAGGGTTCGAGCCTGTCCTGCAGCGCCGCCAGGGCGGCCGGGTTGCGGGTCAGCACGCCGGTGATCAGCACCGCGATCTGAGCGGGGCCCTCGCGCCCCGCCGGACTCGCTGCCCCAACGGCGGCAGCGTCCATGGCGACGCCACGGCTCCGTTCGGGTTGGCCGTCCAGGCGAGCGGCTCCGAGGCTGCTGCCTCCTGCCGCAGGGTGGCCGGGATGATCGCCGCCCCTGGCCGCCTGCCGCGTCTCGAGCTCGCGCAGCACCGCCAGCTGGTGCACCAGATGGATCAGGCCCCCGCTGAGCACCAGGATGCGGCGCGGCCCCCGGCCGGCCGTGCTCAAGCGCCGTCGCCTCCGAGCGGTTCGATCGGCGCCAGGCGCGGATCGAGGATCTTCGGCCCCATGCCTTCGAATTTCACCGCGATCGAGATCTTCTCGCCGCTGCCGAACAGGTGGGTGACATGGCCCTCGCCGAAGGAGGCATGACGCAGCCGGTCGCCCACCGCCCAGCTGCGGGCCGGGGCACGGCGGCGCACCGCATTGGCCGGGGTGCCCGCTTCGCCGCCACCCTGCACCTGACGGCTCTCGGCGCGGTCGACGCGCGTGAGCCGCTCGAGCCGCTGTTCGCGTCGGATGGCGGCGCCACCGCTGCGGGGGATGTCGCCCTGGAGCAGTTCCGGCGGCAATTCCGAGAGGAACACCGACGGCACCGCCGGTTCGCGCATGCCGCCCCACAGGCGCCGCTCGCTGGCGTGGGAGAGGAACAGGCGCTCCTTGGCGCGGGTGATGCCCACGTAGCAGAGGCGCCGCTCCTCTTCGAGGCTGGCGGGATCGTCGAGCGAGCGGTAGCTGGGAAACAGCCCCTGCTCCAGACCCACCAGGAACACCACCGGGAACTCCAGTCCCTTGCTGGCGTGCAGGGTCATCAGGGTGACGCGGTCCTGCTCGGTGTCCTTGTTGTCGGCGTCGCTGGAGAGGGCGGCGCCGGAGAGGAAGTCGTCGAGCGAGCCCTCCTCGTTCTCCTCCTGGTACTGCAGGGCGGCGTTGACCAGTTCGTTGAGGTTGCGGCGGCGGTCCTCGGCCTCGTCGCTGCCATCGGCGATCAGTTCGGCCACATAGCCGCTCTGCTCCATCACCCGCTGCACCAGCTCCGATGGCGGCGCATCGGCGACGCGCCGCTGCAGGTCGGTGATCAGTTCCTGGAACTGCAGCAGGCCCCGGGCCGAGCGGCCCCCCAGCGAGCGCACCGCCTCCGGGTCGCTGACCACCTCCCACAGCGGAATGCCCAGCTGGTTCGAGGCGTCGGTGAGCCGCTCGATCGTCGTCTTGCCGATGCCGCGCTTGGGCACGTTGAGCACGCGCAGCAGGCTGACGGTGTCGGCCGGATTCACCAGCAGGCGCAGGTAGGCCAGCATGTCCTTGATCTCGCGCCGGTCGTAGAAGCGCAGGCCCCCCACCACGATGTAGGGGATGCCCCAGCGCACCAGCGACTCCTCCATGGCACGGCTTTGGGCGTTGGTGCGATACAGCACCGCCATGTCGCCCCAGCGCAGGTCCGGGTGGGCGGCATCGAGCATGCGCATGCGGTGCACCACCGCCTCGGCCTCGGCGATCTCGTCGTCGCAGCGGGTGAGGCTGATCGGTTCGCCCTCGCCGCGGGTGGGGCGCAGCACCTTGTCGATGCGCTCGGAGTTGTGGGCGATCAGGGCGTTGGCCGCCTCCAGGATCGTGGCGGTGGAGCGATAGTTCTCCTCGAGCTTCACCATCGTGCCGGTGACATCGTCGGCCTTCCGGTCACCGAAGTCGTCCTGAAAGCCCATGAGGATCTTGAAGTCGGCGGCGCGGAAGCTGTAGATGCTCTGGTCGGCGTCGCCCACCACGAACACTGAACGGTCGTCCCAGGCGTTGAACTGGGCCGGTTCATGGCCGTCCGCCACCAGCAGCTTGATCAGCTCGTACTGGGTGCGGTTGGTGTCCTGATACTCATCGACCAGCACGTGACGGAAGCGGCGGTGCCAGTAGCCGCGCACCTGCTCGTTCTGGCGCAGCAGCTGCACCGGCAGCAGCAGCAGGTCGTCGAAATCGAGGGCGTTGTTGGCTGCCAGGGCCTGACGGTAACGGGCGTAGGCCTCGGCGATCTTGCGTTCGCGCAGACCCTGGGCGCGGGCCTCCACCTGCTCCGGCATCAGGCCGTGGTTCTTGGCGGTGCTGATCTCCCAGCGCACCTTCTTGGGCTCGAAGCGCTTGGGATCGAGGCCCATCTCCTGGGTGACGATCTCCTTGAGCAGGTTCTGCACATCGCTCTCGTCGTAGATCGAGAACTGCTTGGTCCAGCTCAGACCCTGGGGGTCTTTGTACTTGTCGATGTCGAAGCGCAGCAGCCGCGCGAACAGGGCGTGGAAGGTGCCGATCCAGAGGTCCTTGATCACCTCGCGGTAGATGCGGCTGCGCAGCTGCTTCTGATCGATCGACTTGAGCGTGCCCCAGGGTTGGCCGAACTGGTTCTGAGCCAGCCGCTGGGCCAGCAGCAGCTCCAGCCGCTCCTTCATCTCGCGGGCGGCCTTGTTGGTGAAGGTCACCGCCAGCACGTCGGCCGGATCGACGCCGTGGTGCCCCACCAGGTGGGCGATGCGATGGGTGAGCGCCCGCGTCTTGCCGCTGCCGGCGCCGGCCACCACCAGCAGCGGGCCCTGATGGTGGTCCACCGCCCGGCGCTGGGCGTCGTTCAGGCCGGCGAGAAAGCTCATCGCTGGATGGTATCCGCGCTCTCGCCGCCGCCGCCGCCGGGCAGGCCGCCGCAGCGCCGGGGCATCCGTGCAGCGCGAGCTGCTGCTTAGCGTGGCGGGCTTCGGATCCTCCGTCTCTCCCTTGGTCGCCGCGCCTGCTGCCTCGCCTGCGGGGCCCCACCAGGCCTTCTACCGGCCGGACATTGATGGCCTGCGCGCCGTGGCGGTGCTGGCGGTGATCGTGTTCCACTTCCACGCGCCGCTGTTGCCGGGTGGCTTCCTCGGCGTGGATGTGTTTTTCGTGATCTCGGGGTTCGTGATCAGCGGCTCCCTGGACCGGGAGCGTCAGGAGCGCCTGCGGCCCTTCCTGCTGCAGTTCTATGCCCGCCGGATCAAGCGCCTTCTGCCGCTGCTCGCCGTCTGCGTGCTGCTCACCACCCTGGTGGCGGCCCTGGTGATCACCCCGGGAACGGTGGAGGCCCAGGCCACCTGGCAGACCGGCATCGCGGCCCTGCTCGGGGCCGGCAACCTGGCGCTGCTGGCACGCCAGTCCGATTACTTCGCCCCCGTCGCCGAGCTCAATCCGTTCACCCACACCTGGTCGCTGGGCGTGGAGGAGCAGTTCTATCTGCTGTTCCCGCTGCTGGTGTTCGGCAGCGGCTTCGTGCGCGGCGTCGCCGGTGGCGGGCGGCGGCTGGCCTTCGGCCTGCTGGCGCTGAGCCTGGCCTCGCTGCTGGGCTGGCTGCTGCTGAGCGAGCGGCAGGCTTTTTACCAGTTTCCGGTGCGCTTCTGGGAGCTGGCGGCGGGATCGCTGGCCTATCTGGCCTGGCGGGCCCGGGCGCGCCTCCCCTGGCTGGCCCGCGCCCTGCCCGATGCGCTGCTGGCCCTGGCACTGCTGCTGCTGCTCGCCCTGGGCAGAGCCGCCGCTCCGCTCGCCACCCTGGCGGTGGTGGTGGTCACGGCCCTGCTGCTATGGCAGCTGCGGCCGGGTCAGTTCACCACGCGGCTGCTGAGCGCTGAACCGCTGCGGCAGATCGGCCTGCTCTCCTACGCCCTGTATCTGTGGCACTGGAGCGTGCTCTCGCTGAGCGCCTGGACCGTGGGTGTGCACGCCTGGACGGTGCCGTTCCAGCTGGTTCTGATCGTGGGCCTGGCCGTCGCCAGCCACCGCTGGATCGAAACGCCGCTGCGCCGGGCGCGCTGGGCTGCCACCCCCCAGCTGACCCTGCTGATCGGCCTGCTGCTGGCCGGGGGCTCCGCTGCCCTGGTGAACGCTCAGGGCCATCAGCTCAAGGGCCGGCTGTTCAGCGGTGACCGGGCCCAGGCCGGCATGGTGCCCTGGCAGCAGCTGGTGGGCATCGCCGGCACCAGCGTCGACGGCCGCCACTGCCACAGCGGGCCCGGTGAGCACACCGATCACTTCGCCCAGACCGAACGCTTCTGCACCACCCCGCGGCGACTGGGTGACCGCCGGCATCTGTTCGTGATCGGCGACAGCCATGCGCTGGCCCTGCTGCCGCTGGAGGATCGGCTGCATCGCAGCCTGCCGTGGCAGATCAGCCACGATTCCCGCAGTGGCTGTCCGATGCCCCCCTCCGCCTCCGGCCATGAGTCCACGGGCTGCTGGGCCTTCGCGCAGCAGGCCCGAGCGGCGGTGCTGGCGGCGGCGGGGCCGGGGGACGTGGTGCTGGTGCACAACTATTTCCGCTCCCACTTCGGCGTGGGGGAGGACAGTCGGGCGATGCAGCTTGATGCACGCGGCCACCACGTCACCGACCAAGCAGCCAAGATCGCCTATTACCAGCGTGCTGTCGCTGACTTCGCCGACGCCCTGGCAGCCAGAGGCGCCAGCCTGGTGCTCGTCCTCGACGCGCCCCGCTTCCTGACCCTCAAGGTGCCGGAGACGCTGTGCGTGCGCGAGTGGTTCCGTCCCTGGTTGCCCGCCGGCTGCCTCAAGCCTGTGGAGATCACACGGGCCGCCCATGACGCCGATCACCGCGACCTGATGCGCATGGCCCATACCCTGGCGGCGACCCACGCCAACGTGCGTCTGCTCGATCCGGCAGACAGCCTCTGCTCCGGCGGGGTGTGCCGCAGCCAGGACCGCCAGGGCCAGCGGCTTTATCGCGACCGCGACCATCTCTCCAGCACTGCAGCGTTGCTGTTGGCGCCGCCGCTGCAGCGCCTGCTGGGTGCTCTGGGCCACTGAGGGCCGCGGCTACTGTGCCCAGCCAATGCACGCAGCCAGGGATGAACCATGCAACACGCCGCTCTGCGCCGGCTTTGATCGGAGGCCTCGCGTGAGCCCACACGCTCCCGACGCCTCGGAGCTCCAGGCCCCGCCGTCGCCCTGCGCCGGCACGGGCCGTTGGGCGGCTCTGCCTGCGGCCCTGCGCAGCCGCGCCACGCTGCACTGGGGGATGCTGTTTCTGGTGATCTTCCTCGCCATTCACTGGCAGGAGGTGACCTCTCCCACCTACAACGTCGACGACTGGGCATTGCTCGGTCAACCGATTCGGCAGGCCTACCAAAGCCGTCCAGCCTGGGACGTCATCTATGGCCTGCTGTTCCAGGACGCCTTCTCGCCCTTCTTCGGCTGGCTGATGGCGGCGGCCTGCCTGTACGCGATCGCCGCCTGTCTGCCGCTGTTCCTGCCGTCGCTGACGCCGGCGTGGATTTTTCTGGCTGCCCTGTTGATCTCCCTGCACACCTTCGTGCTGGATCTGTTCAACTTCGGCTTCGCCATCGGCCTGTATCTGCTGCCCGCTGCCCTGTCGCTGTGGGGTGGTGTGCTGATCGCCTACAACCCCTGCCCGCCGCTGCTGGGCCGGCGCCGCTACGACGCCGTGCTGGGGGTGGCGATGCTGGCGTTCGCGATCGGGATCTATCAGCCCACGGCCATGCTCGCGTCGGTGCTGTTCGGCTTCGAGGCGCTGGCCCGCAGCCTCGGCACGCTGCGCGCTCCACGCCGCAGCTGGTTGCGACTGCTGGCGGGTCTGCTGCTCGGCCTGGTCGTCTACGGCATCACCGCCCGCCTGGCGATCATCGGCCACGTGCCCGATTACCGCACGGGCTTCGCCAGCTTCGCGTTCTTCCTGGTCAAGCTCAAATCGATCGGGGCCTATCGCGAGGTGTATGCCACCAACGTGCCGCTGCTGTGGCGGCCGGCCCAGCTGCTGCTGTCCGGCACCTTCCTGCTGATGCTGTTGTGGCTGAGCACCCACATCTGGCGCACGACCCCAGCGGCGCAGGGCCGCGGCCTGCGTCTTGGACTGGTCTGGCTGTCGGCGCTGTGGTGCACCGTCAGCCCCTTCCTGCTCTACAACGTGCTTGAGGCGGGTTTCCCGGCCCGGGCCTTCTGTCTCGGCAACGTCGCCATCGTCGGCTTCAGCGTCATCGCCCTGGTCTGGCTGGCGGGCCAGCCAGGGGTCTGGCCGGCCAGGCCCCAGCGGATCAGCAGGGTTCTGGTGGGGCTGCTGATCGTCGGCTATGTGATCCCGCAGGCGGCCTATGCCTCGCGGATCTGGGAGCTGACCCAGCGGCTCGAGCGCCGCGACATGGCGATGGCCCAGGCGATTGCCGTGGACGTGCGCTCCCTGTCCAGGGCCAATCCCCAGATCCCGGCCGAGCCGTTCCGTCTGTTCGGAACCACGGAACGCAACCAGCCCTTCCAACACTGGAGCAGTGTCGGGGAATCGGCCTTCCGGGCCAGCTGGAGCATCGAGGCGATCTTCCGCCAGTTGCTTGGACTGCAGGTCGAACACCTGCGATCCGGCAGTGAAGGGACGCCCCCGTCCGTGCCGCGCAGCAGCTTGCCCCGCTGTGGCGCCTGGCCCGCCGCCGATGCGATCGTTCCCCACCAGGGGCGCTGGCTCGTGTGCCTGGAGCCCAACCCAGCGCCATCGGCGGTCAGCGGCGCTCCACCCGCCGCACCCTGACGGCAGGGCCGAGGCCCTCTTTTGAGTTGGCCGCCCTGCCATCGCCTCCCCCCTCTGGCTCAGTCAGGGCCTGGCCCATTGCCGACGGCTGTGGCTGGCTGCCTGCTGGTGGCAGCTGACCGCAGCGATGAGTCGCTCCAGGCGGCGGGCCTAGAGTGGCTGGCTCCGCTCGTCTCACCCGTTGAGTCAGGACGCCTCGAGCCAGCTCGGCGATTGCCGGCCCATCCCGATCTTCATCGGCTACGACCCGCGCGAGCGGGCCGCCACTAATGTGCTGATCGACAGCCTCTATCAGCGCAGCAGCCAGCCGCTGGCGATCACCCCGATCGTCACCCCCCAGCTGCAGGGCGTCTTCCAGCGGGAGCGGGACCCGAAGCAAAGCACCGCCTTTTCATTCACCCGTTTTCTGGTGCCCTGGATGATGGGCTATCAGGGCTGGGCGATCTTCATGGACTGCGACATGCTCTGTCGCGGTGACATCGCCGAACTGTGGGCCCTGCGTGATGATCGCTATGCCGTGCAGTGCGTGCAGCATGAGCACAAGCCCAACGAAACGGTGAAGTTTCTCGGGGAGCCCCAGACGCCCTACCCCAAGAAGAACTGGAGTTCGCTGATGCTGCTCAACTGCAGCCGCTGCACGGCGCTCACCCCGGAGTACGTCAACAGCGCCACCGGCCTGGAGCTGCACCGCTTCCACTGGCTGGCCGGCGACCATGAGATTGGCGCCCTGCCGGATCGCTGGAATCACCTGGTTGACGTGCAGGCGCCGCCTCCGTCTCAGGAGGAGGGTGGTCCGACGCTGCTGCACTGGACCCTGGGCGGCCCCTGGTTCCGCGAGCAGTTCTCGATGGGGGGCGTGCTGGCGGCCGAGTGGTATCGGGCCCGCGATGACGCCATGACCCTGTGGGACTGAGCCGGGCCGCCTCAGCGTCGCTCAGCATCGTCACGGTCTGCATGAACCGCCGGGAGCACCTGCTGGCGACGGCGGCGCGGGTGTCGGCGTGGCCGCATCACAGCGAGCACGTGATCGTGGACTGGAGCAGCAGCGAGCCGCTGCGTCGGGAGGAGCTGCCTGAGGATCCGCGGTTGCGGCTGCTGCGGGTGGAGGGGGAGTCGCGCTGGAACCTGTGCCGGGCGTACAACTTCGCGCTGGGCCAGTGCAGCGGAGAGCTGGTGCTGAAGCTGGATGCCGATGCCTGGCCGACGCCGGAGTTCGATCCGTCATGGGCGGGAGTGCGGCTGGAGTCGGGAATGGTGTGCGCGTTCGGCAGCGGGCCTGAGGGCCGCAAGGGCCAGTTCCTGATCGAGCGGCAGCTGTTCGAGGCGGTGGGAGGCTTCAACGAACTGCTGGTGGGCTACGGGTTCGATGACAAGGACCTGCTGGCCCGGCTGCTGCAGCACAGCGGCGAGGCGGCGGCGTCGCTGCCGGTGGAGTGGATCGGGGTGATCGCGCACAGCGATGCGGAGCGTGCGGAGCAGGGAGCGAGCCGCGGAGCGCTGGCGGCGAGCCAGGGCCTGGCGGCGATGCGTGCGACGCGGCTGGCGAACCGGCTGCTGGCCGCCCATTGCCCCTGGGGACCGCGCCGCGGCCGTTCGCGCTATCGCCAGGATCCCTCGGGCGCGTGGCGTCTGGAGCTCCGCAGCCTCCCCCAGCCGCCGCCGGCGGTGGCCGCCGAGGCGGAACACAGCCGGCGCATGATCTTCTGGAGCTATTTCCTCGCCATCCCTGAGGTGTTTCTGGAGGTGCTGCCCTACAGCCTGTTTCCCCCTCCGCGCGCTGGCCGCTGGCCGGTGCGCTGGTGGCATCGCCTGTGGTGGCACAGCGGCCGGCGGCTGCTGGCGCTGCCGGTGGCGCTGCTGGTGACGCTGCGCCGCCGGCTCGGCGGCGAGCCTGCCCCTGCCCTGGCCTCGCAGCGCCGATGACCCGGCTCAGCATCGTCACGGTCTGCATGAACCGCCGGGAGCACCTGCTGGCGACGGCGGCGCGGGTGTCGGCGTGGCCGCATCACAGCGAGCACGTGATCGTGGACTGGAGCAGCAGCGAGCCGCTGCGTCGGGAGGAGCTGCCTGAGGATCCGCGGTTGCGGCTGCTGCGGGTGGAGGGGGAGTCGCGCTGGAACCTGTGCCGGGCGTACAACTTCGCGCTGGGCCAGTGCAGCGGAGAGCTGGTGCTGAAGCTGGATGCCGATGCCTGGCCGACGCCGGAGTTCGATCCGTCATGGGCGGGAGTGCGGCTGGAGTCGGGAATGGTGTGCGCGTTCGGCAGCGGGCCTGAGGGCCGCAAGGGCCAGTTCCTGATCGAGCGGCAGCTGTTCGAGGCGGTGGGAGGCTTCAACGAACTGCTGGTGGGCTACGGGTTCGATGACAAGGACCTGCTGGCCCGGCTGCTGCAGCACAGCGGCGAGGCGGCGGCGTCGCTGCCGGTGGAGTGGATCGGGGTGATCGCGCACAGCGATGCGGAGCGTGCGGAGCAGGGAGCGAGCCGCGGAGCGCTGGCGGCGAGCCAGGGCCTGGCGGCGATGCGTGCGACGCGGCTGGCGAACCGGCTGCTGGCCGCCCATCACCCCTGGGGCCGCTTCAGTCCCCACTCCCGCTACGAGCCCTGCGCTGAGGGCTGCTGGCGGGTGATCGCGGCTTCGCTGCCGCACCCCACCCCCGAGACGGCCGATGAGATCGACCATGCCCGCCGCATGGAGTTCTGGAGCTGTTTCCTGGCGATTCCTGATGTGTTTCTCGCCGATCTGCCGATCAAACTGGTTCCCCATGCCCGCCGCGGCCTCTGGAAGGTGCGCTGGTGGCATCGCCTCTGGTGGCACAGCGGCCGCCGTCTTCTACAACTTCCTGTGATCGTCCTCAGCTGGACCAGGGGTTGCCTGGGGAGGCCATCCGACGGATGATCCCCGCAGCCCTGGCTTAGACATTGCGCGTCTCTCTGCCCCGCATCTTCCTGCCTCAATGGCGCCTTCGTCCTGATGCAGAGTGCGGCGATCAACTGCAGCGACGTCTGCCTTTGGTCCTGATTCTGACAGCGGTGACGCTGCTCGGTTTCGCGCGGCTGATGGCCGAGGGATTGGGCGATCAGCTCTATCAGTTTGGCGATGAGACCCTGCGAGCTGTGCAGGCCTGGGAGAACCATGGCTTTTGGGCCTGGGGTGGCTTCTTCTCGCTGGGCGGGCAGTACATGCCGGCCGATCATGTGATCCGCTCCAAGGATATCTACCAGTCCTATCCGCCGCTCTATCTGTTGGTGTACTGGCCTTCTTATCGCCTGTTCGGTGAGGCCGGTCTCAAGGCATTCAAGCTGCTCTGGTCGCTGGGCTATGGCGTGGGGCAGGGCCTGCTGCTGGGGTCGCTGGCGAGTTCCTGTTTCACCCGGGCTCGTCAGGGTTGCAGGCAGTTGGTATTCGCGGCTGCCTATGTGATGACGATCAGCAATCAGGCGGTGCTGCGCTATTTCATGATCGATGAGCCCGATTATCTGGGGCTGTTGCTGTTGCTGCTGGGAGTCGTTCTGTTGCAGCGGCACTGGTGGCGGCCGGGGCCACCGGGGCGAAGGCCCTGGGGGCTGCAGCTGGTCTGGTTTCTCGGGTCCTGGACCTCTTCGATCCTGGCGGGGCTGAGTACCCTGTCGGTGCTGGCCCTGCAGTGGGGCTGCGCCTGAAGCCTCCGGTGCAGGCGTCGCTGCGCCGCTTGCTGTCGCCTCTGCTGCTGGGCATGGCGCTGTATTGGCTGCAGAGAATCACCGTCAACATCCTGTATCCGGGCGGTCTCAAGGGCAGTTCCCTGTTCGAGCGCATGGGCCTGATCGCCAGGGACATGCGCAGCCATCGCGGTGTTCTGGATGCCCTGCACTTTCTGACTTGGCAGATCTCGGGATCATCCATCAGCGATACCAAGGTTGCTCTTACACAGATCATCGAGCACAACGCCATCTGGATCGTTGGCGTCATCCTGTTCGCGATTGTCTTTGTGCGCTCCCGCGGCAGCCTGCGTCAGCTGGTGTTGATCCTGGCGGCTGGGCAGCTATGGCTGTTTGTGCCATTGCTGCAGCTGGCGTATCATGACTGGATCTACGCCATCCATTTCGTGCCCACCGTCGTGCTGGGCTGGGTGGGTGCATTCGAAACGCTGATGCCCCGCAGGCCTGGTGGCGTGGTTGCGCCATGGATGCTCGGCTTTGTCGCCACGTTGATCTAGG
>CAYNGR010000039.1:0-12035 GCA_964396755.1 uncultured Cyanobium sp.
AGGCGGTGGCGCGCAGTGGCATCCGTTCGGGGGCGCTGCGGTTGAACTGGAGCCGCGGCAGCGGAGGCCGGGGCCTGGAGCTGCCGCCTGCCGGGGCAAGTGGACGCTTCTGGCTGCAGCTCACGGCCTGCAGCCCGCTGTTCACGCCGGTGCGGGTGATCGTCAGCCCCACGGAGCGGCGCTGCGCCTCCAGCCTGCTCAGCCGGGTCAAGACCTTCGCCTATGGGCCTGCAATCCAGGCGCGCCGGCAGGCCCGAGCGGCAGGCGCCGATGACGCCCTGCTGGAGAGCACCGCCGGGGGGCTCTGCTGCGGCACGGCCGCCAACCTGCTGCTGCACCTGGGCGAGCGCTGGCTGACCCCGCCGCTGGCCAGCGGCTGCCTGCCGGGCGTGATGCGCGGTCGGCTGCTGGCGGCCGGCCTGGCGGAGGAGATGCCATTGCCGCTGGAGCTCCTGGCTGGCGAGGGCGCAGCGGCACTGCTGATCAACAGCCTCGGCTGCCGGCCCATCCAGGCCTGCGATGGACGGCCGCTGGCGGCGCTGGATCCCGCCCAGGCCGAGACGCTGTGGCGCTCCCTGCTCTGAACGGCGCGCTGCGAGCGCCACGTGGTCATCGAGGCGGCCTCAGCGCCAGGTGGACGCTCCCCCGGCAGGCCGGAGCGCGGCGGGGAAGCGTCTGCGGCCTGGCTTCAGTAGCAGCCCTGGACCGAGATGCGGTAGGTGAACCCGGTGGCGGCCATGTTGCTGGAGGCACCCACCTTGATGTTCACCTGAGTGGTCATCTTGCCGGGAGTGGCGGGCACATCAATCGAGCCGCCGGTGCCGGGGGTGGGGGTGAAGTTGCCGTTGTAGACCCGCAGATTCGAGCCGTCGCTGAACTTCAGGTAAGCCTGCAGCGGGTAGGTGGCGCTCACCGACGAGTCGGCCGTGAAGAACAGCTTGTAGAGGCTGTAGGGCTTGGTGACGAAGAAGTCGGTGTTCCAGTTGGGGCGGCCGAAGGGATTGCCGGGGCTGATCGTCTTGGTGACGATCGGTGTGACGCCGTTACCGCCCACCGGCGCCAGGAACTCGCAGGTCTGGGTCTGGGCGCGGGCCGGCAGGGCCGACAGGCCCGCCAGGCCGCAGGCCAGCAGGGACAGGGGCAGAAGCCGGGCGTGGCTGGCGCGCGGTGCCTGGCGGACAGGGCCGGAAGGGGTCATGGAGAGGACGACGGGGTCGTGGACATTTCAGCGTGATTTCAGCATTCCGACCGGGTTGGCGCCCGTCGGGGCTGGCTGCGGCTGTGCTCAGACGCTCAGGAAGCGCTGCAGCATCTCGCCGCTGAGGTCGGCGGTGGCGCCGCTGGCCACCACGCCGCCCTTCTGCATGGCGTAGTACCAGTCGGACTGTCGCACGAAGCTGGCGTGGTGCTCCACCAGCAGCACCCCGATCGAGGTCTCGCGCAGGATGCGGGCCACGGCGCGCTGGATGTCGAGCACCACCGACGGCTGGATGCCTTCGGTGGGTTCATCGAGCAGCAGCAGCCGCGGCTGGCCGAGCAGGGCCCGGGCGATCGCCAGCTGCTGCTGCTGGCCGCCGGAGAGGTCGCCGCCGCGGCGGGCCAGGAACTTCTCCAGGATCGGGAACAGCTCGAACACCAGCGGATCGATGTGGCGGTGGCGGCTGATGCCGCCGGGCCGGGCCTCCAGGCCGAGCAGCAGGTTCTCCTTCACCGTCAGCTGCGGAATGATCTCGCGGCCCTGGGGCACGTAGCCGACGCCGGCGAGGGCGCGGCGATGGGGCGGCAGCGTCGAGAGCTCCTGGCCATCGAGCTGGATGCTGCCGCTGCGCTGCCGCAGCAGGCCGATGATCGACTTGAGCAGGGTGGTCTTGCCGACGCCGTTGAGGCCGATCAGGCAGGCCATCTGCCCCGGCGCGATCGACAGATCGACGTTGCGCAGGATGTGGCTTTCGCCGTAATAGACGTTGAGATCGCGGATCGCCAGCAGGTGGCCGCTCTCCCCGGCGGGGGGATGGGCGGTGCGTGACGGGGCGGTGCTGATCATCGCGGGCTCCTGATCGTGGTCTCGGGTTCGACGTCCTGGGGGGCGGCCTGGTGGCTCCAGGCGGATGGTGCCTGCGTCATGGCGCCTCGCCTGGTGCCTGGTGCTCCTCGTCGGGCGCTCCGAGATAGACCTCCACCACGCGCGGATCGCTCTGCACCTGCTCCATGCTCCCCTCGCAGAGCACATGGCCCTCATGCAGCACCGTCACCGGGCAGTTGAGGTCGCGGATGAACTCCATGTCGTGCTCGATCACGAGCACCGTGTGATCGCCGGCCAGGCTGCGCAGCAGCTCGCCGGTGCGTTCGGTCTCCTCGTCGGAGAGGCCGGCCACCGGCTCGTCCACCAACAGCAGATCGGGATCCTGGGCGAGCAGCATCGCGATCTCCAGCCATTGCTTCTGGCCGTGCGACAGGCTGCCGGCCAGCTGGTTGGCGTGGGTCTCGAGGCCCACCACCGCCAGCAGCTGCTGCACCCGCTCGCGCTGGGCGGCTGAGAGACGGCCGAACAGCAGTGCCAGGGGTGAGTGGCTGCCCTTCACCGCCAGTTCCAGATTGCGGCGTGGTGTGAGGTTTTGGTAGACGCGCGGCGTCTGGAACTTGCGGCCGATGCCGAGCCGGGCGATCTGGTGCTCGCTGCGTCCCACCAGCGAGCGGCCGCGGAAGCGCACATCCCCCTTAGTGGGGCGCACCTTGCCGGTGATCACATCGAGGAAGGTGGTCTTGCCGGCGCCGTTCGGGCCGATCACCGCCCGCAGCTCGCCGGGGCTGAGCTGGAGGTTGAGGTCGTTGAGCGCCCAGAAGCCGTCGAAGCTGACGCTCACGCCCTGTAGTTCGAGCAGGCTGCTCATGGGGTTCCTCCTTGGTCGGGACGGGCCGTGGCGGCGGCGCGGCTGCGGGCCTCGATGGCGCGCTTCTCGGCCTGCACTTCGGGATCGAGATCGAGCTCCGGATAGGTGGGAGCCGTCGGTGGCCAGCCCACCATCGCCTGGATGTGGCGCGGTCCGCCCTGACGCCACCAGCCGACCACGCCATCGGGCAGGGCGGTGACCACCAGCAGGAACAGGCCCCCCTGGATGAACAGCCAGGTCTCGGGCAGCTGCTCGCTGATCAGGCTCTTGGCGTAGTTGATCAGCACCGCGCCGAGCACCGCGCCGATCAGGGTGCCGCGACCGCCGACCGCCACCCAGATCACCATCTCGATCGAGAAGGGCACCGCCATGTACTGGGGGCTGACGATGCCGGACTGCACCGTGTACAGGGCACCGCTGATGCCCGCCAGGGCGCCGGCGACGGTGAACACCAGCGTCTTGTAGGCGGTGGGGTTGTAACCCGTGAAGCGCAGCCTCGGCTCGTCGTCGCGCACAGCCACCAGGGCATCACCGAAGCGGCCGCGCGTCAGCCAGCGGCACAGGAACCAGGCGGCGATCACCAGCAGCGCGGTGAGCCAGAACAGGTTGCGCTGCATCGCATCACTGCCGACCAGTTCACCGAAGAGACGGGCGGTGTCCGTCTTGAGGCCGTTGGTGCCGTTGATCAGCTTCTGCTGGCCGTTGAAAAAGTTGAAGAAGACCAGCAGCGCCGCCTGGGTGAGGATCGAGAAGTAGACCCCCTTGATGCGGTTGCGGAACACCAGGAAGCCGAGCACACCCGCCACCACAGCAGGAATCACCCAGATGGCGAAGAAGGTGAGCAGTGGTGAGGTGAAGGGCTGCCAGAAGGCCGGCAGTTCCTTGACTCCGTAGAGACCGAAGAATTCCGGCAACTGGCCGGGCTCCAGGGAGTTGAGCGACAGATGCATGCCGATGGCATAGGCCCCGAGGGCAAAGAAGATGCCCTGGCCGAGACTGAGCAGTCCGGTGTAGCCCCAGATCAGATCCACCCCCAGGGCCACGATGCCCAGGGAGAGGAAGCGACCCAGCAGGTTGAGCCGGAAGGGAGGCAGCACGAAGGGCAGGATCAGGGCCGCGGCCACGATCAGGATCCAGGGCCAGAAGCGGCGCAGGAACCCGGTGGGCGTGGAGGAGCTGGAGATCGTCATGGCTCAGGCCTCCACCAGGCGGCCCTTCTGCGGGAACAGACCCGCGGGGCGGAACTGCAGGAAGACCACGATCAGGGCGAACACCAGCACCTTGGCCATCGAGGTCGTGGCGAAGAAGGTGATCGTCTCGTTGAGGCCGGCCGGCATCTGGGGCCACAGCAGCAGCAGCGATCCGGAACCGATCACATAGCTGAGGATGCCGATCCCCAGCGCCGCCACCACGGTGCCCAGCAGCTTGCCGACGCCCCCGAGCACCACGACCATGAAGCAGTCGACGATGTAGTTGCCGCCCAGGTTCGGGCCCACCGAGCCGAGCAGCGTCACCGCCACGCCAGCCACGCCGGCGAGCCCCGAGCCCACCAGGAAGGTGAGGGCGTCGACGGTTTCGGTGGGGATGCCGAGGCAGTTGCTCATCGGCCGGTTCTGGGTGACGGCGCGGATGCGGATGCCCCAGACGCTCTTCTGCAGGAACCAGTTCACCGCCAGCAGCGACAGGGCGGTGAGGGCGATGATGAACAGACGGCCGGTGGGCATGGTCACGCCGGCCAGATCGATCGAGCCCCGCAGCCACTGGGGGGCGGTCACCTCGATGTTGCGGGCGCTGAACCAGGGCTCATCGAGGGCGCGGATGCCGCCGAGGGCCGCGGCCACGCCGATGCCGATCGCACCCCCGACGATCCAGCGCCCCACCGCCAGCAGCGGCGTCCAGCGGCGCTGCCACCAGGCGGCCGGGGTCAGGCGCGGCAGCAGCAGGCCCAGGGCGATGGCCAGCAGCAGGCCGATGAAGAAGGCGCTGGACACCGAGCGCACGAACTGCTGCAGGATCAGGCTGACGCCCCAGGTGGCCAGCAGTGTTTCCAGCGGCCGGCCGTAGAGGCGGCGGATCACCGTCTTCTCCAGCAGCAGGCCCGCCAGACCGCTCACCAGGAAGGCGATCGGAATCGAGATCAGGATGTAGAGGGGGAACAGCGCTTCGAGCGGCCCCTCCTTGAACAGGTTCTGCACCACGTAAGTGGTGTAGGCCCCGATCATCATCAGCTCGCCGTGAGCCATGTTGATCACGCCCATCAGGCCGAACACCACCGCCAGGCCGAGGGCGGCGAGCATCAGCACCGAACCGATGGCCAGGCCGTTGAACAGAGTGTCGAGAAGAATGCTCATGGGGTCCCGCAGAGCAAGGGAGAAACGAGCGGAATCCGCACAGGGATGAATCGAGAACCGATGATTGAAAGCCAAGAAAAAGGGGGAGGAGCTTCCGCCCTCCCCCGGCGTGATCCGAACGCAGTTCAGATCACATCTTGAATTTGCCGGCGTCGGGACGATTCTGGGTCCAGTCGCAGGTGTAGCCCTTGGTTTCGGGCACGAACTGGTTCCAGGCGACCGGCTTGACCACGCCCTTGTTCTCAACGATCTTGAACATGCCGTCCTTCTGCACCTCGCCGATCATCACCAGTTCGGTGGTGTGATGGTTGGGTTGCACCTCGATCTTGCCCTGAGGCGCATCGAAGGTCACGCCGATGAGGGCCTCACGCACCTTGTTGTCGTCGATGCTGTTGGCCTTCTCGGCACCCTTGGCCCACAGGTAGACCATGTTGTAAGCCGACTCGGCGGGGTCGTTGGTGACCCGCTTGTCGCCGTACTTGGCCTTGAAGTCGGCGGTGAACTTCTTGGAGGCGGGGGTGTCGAGGCTCTGGAAGAAGTTCCAGGCGGCGTAGGTGCCCTCCAGGTACTCGGGGCCGATGGCGGCCACTTCTTCTTCGGCGATCGAGAAGCTCATGATCGCGTAGCCGTTGGCGGGTGTGATGCCGGCGGCCTTGAGCTGTTTGAAGAAGGCGACGTTGCTGTCACCGTTCAGGGTGTTCACGATCACGCCGCCGTTGGGCAGGGCCTGCTTGATCTTGGCGATGATCGGAGCCACCTCGGTGTTGCCCAGGGGCAGGTAGTCCTCGCCGACCAGCTTGCCGCCCTCGGCCTTGAGCTGCTCCTTCATGATCGTGTTGGCGGTGCGCGGATAGACGTAATCCGAACCCACCAGGAAGAAGTCCTTGCCCTTGTTCTTGAGCAGCCAGGACACAGCCGGCTCAGCCTGCTGGTTGGGGGTGGCGCCCGAGTAGAAGATGTTCTTTGAGCACTCCTGACCCTCGTACTGAATCGGGTAGAACAGGAAGTGATCCTTCGCCTCGAACACGGGCAGCATCGCCTTGCGGCTGGCCGAGGTCCAGCCGCCGAACACGACGGCGACCTTGTCCTGGTCGATCAGTTTCTTGGCCTTCTCGGCAAAGGTGGGCCAGTCGGAGGCGCCATCCTCTTCGATCGGGACGATCTTCAGCTTCTTGCCGTCGATCTTGACGCCACCGGCCTTGTTGATCTCCTCGATCGCCATCAGCTCGGCTTCGGCCACCGTGTTCTCGGAGATGGCCATGGTGCCCGAGCGGGAGTGAAGGATGCCCACCTTCACTTCACCGTCGAAGCCTTCGGTCCCGCCGCCGCCGGCGGTGTCACCGCCGCCGCCGCCACAGGCGATCAGGCTGAGGGTGGTGGCGACAGCGGTGGCTCCACCGATCAATCGTGCGGTGTTGCGCAGGCTCGGAATCCGCTTCGCTGCAGGCTGCATGGGCTGGCTCCTGGAAAGTGATGCCGTCAAGGTCCGAATTCAGCCCGCTGATGAGCGGTGACTGCGGTTCCCTGTCGGTTTCCAGGCAACGTAGTGAGCGGGGATACAGAGCCTTGGTAACGGTTGTGACCGTTTTCGGGACTGTCTTGAATGCCGCATCCCGGGGGCCTGGTTCGGTTCAGTGGGAGCGCTTCGCCGCGTCGTTTGGTAGCTGTCGTAACAGAAAAGTTTCCACCTGCTCCAGCCCTTCGCCGCTGCGCAGGTTGGTGAAGCACCAGGGGCGCCCCTGGCGCATCCGCTCGGTGTCCTGTTCCATCACCGTCAGGCTGGCCCCCACCAGCGGCGCCAGGTCGATCTTGTTGATCACCAGCAGGTCGGATCGGGTGATGCCGGGGCCGCCCTTGCGCGGGATCTTGTCGCCGCCAGCCACGTCGATCACATAGATGCACAGATCCACCAGCTCCGGGCTGAAGCTGGCCGCCAGGTTGTCGCCGCCGCTCTCCACCAGCACCAGATCCAGCTGCGGGAAGGCGCTCTCCAGCTCCGCCACCGCCGCCCGGTTGATCGAGCAGTCCTCGCGGATCGCGGTGTGCGGGCAGCCGCCGGTCTCGACGCCGCGAATCCGCTCCGGTTCCAGGGCACCGGCCCGGGTCAGGAACTGGGCATCCTCCTGGGTGTAGATGTCGTTGGTGACGACCGCCAGCTGCAGCCGGTCGCGCAGCCTGCGGCAGAGCGCTTCCACCAGGGCGGTCTTGCCGGACCCAACGGGCCCTGCCACGCCGACGCGCAGGCGACTCATCAGCTTCGGAACAGACGGGAATAGAGCTCAGCATGGCGAAGCTGGGCCAGACCCGCCCCCACGCCGGCGCTGCACAGCTCCTCCGGTTGGCAGCGGCTGAGCTGTTCGGCCCGGCGCGCCAGCAGCGGCGTCAGCTGCAGCTGCAGCCGCTGGGCCTGGGTCGGGCCCAGCGGCACCAGTCGGACCGCGGCGCTGAGCTGGGCGCTGGTCCAGCTCACCAGGTAGCCCTCGATCAGCTCGGCGGGCTCCAGCTCCAGGCAGACGCCGGCCCAGGCCCAGGCCGCCGGCCAGGCCAGCGCCGCTGGTCCGTCGCCCTCGGGCAGCGGCCAGCCGAGGTCCGCCAGCAGTCCCACCAGGGAGGCCCCCATCTGGCGCTGCTGGGCGCGCACCTCCGCGGCCTCCCGCTGGGCCAGCAGCCAGCCGTCGCGCTCCAGCACCGCCCGGCGCGCGTCATCCCGGGTGGCGCCGCCGCCGCTCCAGCGCCGCAGATCGGCCATCAGCAGCGGCAGGCAGGCGGCCTCAAGGCTGAGCGTCCCCCGCTCCAGTTCACAGCTCAGCCAGTCCATGACGGCGCTGGCGTCCGGCAGCAGACCGTTCTGCACGAGCACCTCCAGCCCCTCCGAATAGCTGAAGGCCCCCACCGGCAGAGCCGGACTGACCAGCTGAAACCAGCGCAGGCGCGACTCGGGCATGGAGGGGAGCGGGCTGATCCCACTCTGGCCGGCGGCCTCTGCGGGCGGCCAGAGTGGGCGGTCGTGCAGCGGCGGCGTGGCCGCCCGAGGGCGGGACGATCGCGCAGCAAGGCTGCAGAGGCTGACAATCGCGGTTGCGAGGGACGGACTGCTGCAGAGTGCCGAGAGACTTGGCCCTGACTCGGGCGCTTCCTGTGTGATCCTGTCCGGGCCATCCGCGCCGCTGCCGCTCACCAGCTTTCCCGGCCTGGAGCTGCGCCCCCCCCCGGGCTGTCAGCTGCTGCTGGGACGGGCGCAGCAGGAGGCGCCGCTGGATCCTGAGGCTCTCCGGGGCTCGCTGCGGCAGGCCGTGGTGGAGCGTCTGAGCCGGAGCGGTCGATCGATCGCCGCCAGCTCCGTGCTGCTGCTGCTGCCCGATAAGACCCGCCGGGCCCAGGCCTCCCGGCTGGCCATCGACGCGCTGCTGGAGCTGCAGGACCTGCATCCCGGCCTGAGCATTCAGGTGATCTTCGGGCTGGGCACCCATCCGTTGATGGGCGAGGCCGATCTGCAGGGCCTGCTGGGCCCGCAACGGCTGGCAACCCTGCGCGGCCGTGCCGTGTCGCTGCAGCAACAGACGACGCTCGCGCCCCTGCCCAGCCGGGAGCTGCGCATTCCAGCCCCCAGCGGCCTGGAGGCACCGGCGGGCGAGGCCTGGAGCCTGCCGATGCCGGCGGCGCTCTGGGAGTGCGATCTGATCCTGGTGGCCGGCAACACCGAGCTGCACCCCTACGAACGGCGCTGCGGCAGCGGTGGCATCCACAAGATGCTGGCGATCGGCATCGGCCCGCCGCTGGTCATCCGACGCAGCCACACCCCCGCCGTGCTGCTCGATCCGCCCGGACCGCTCCGGGACGGAGGCTCCAACCGCTTCGTGGCCCTGATCGATGCGGTGGCCGAGTCGATCGTGGCGGCCCTGCTGCAGGATCGCCGCAGCCGCCTGGCCCTGCCGCCACTGGGTTTTTCCCTGGTGGTCAACCGCCAGGGCCAGCCCCTGGCCAGCTGGCTGTCCGAGCAGGAGCGGGATCGCGGCCAGCTGGCGGCGTTGGTGGCGCGGCGCCAGACGGTCAGTCTGGAGCGACCGGTGAGCTTCGTGATCGCCGATTGCGAGCACAACAAGGCGACCGACCTGCTGGCCGGAGCCCGCAATCTCCACCTGCTGTGCATGGCCCACAGCGACAGCAACCCCGTGCTCGATGCCTTGGCTCCCCGCCGCATCGCCGTGCTGCTCAATCCCTGCCATGAAGCTGCCAACCAGGGGGGGATCGGCAACCGCGGCACGGTCGATCACCTGGAGGCCCTGAGGGCGTTCCGCCAGGAGGAACTGGAGCAGCTCCTGCAGCGGCTGGAGGCAGTGGGGCCGGATGCGCTGGACCCGAGCGCCGCCTGCCGGCGCAGCCGGGCACGGCTGTTGAGCCGCTGGGAGCACTACCTGCGTCACTCAGCCGAGGACGAGGCGGCCATGGAGCTGCTGATCGTCCGACTCGAGCGCCTGGCGCAGGGGGAGCAGGCCGGAGCCGCGGCCGCGGAGGCGGCGGCCGCTCTGCTGCAGGAGTCCATCGATCACAGCTGGGGTGGGCGTCGGCGCCTGCTGGAGCAGGCCCGCACCCGGCTGGCCGGCGGGGTGGAGGCCGCCGCCGGTTGGCTGCGACAGGCTGCCGCCACCTGGTTGTTCCAGGGGCTCGGCGAAGGCGGCCAACGGGCGCTGCGCCTGCTCTGCCTGCTGCGCCATTTCGACGAGCTGCTTGTCGTCACCGCCAATCCGGCCGTGCTGGCCTTTCTCGAGAGCCTGGATCCGCCTCTGCAACCCCTCCCGGCGGTCGCTGCGCCCGGCGGGCGACTGCTGGGTCTGCGGGGTGCCGATCTGCGGCAGGAGGACATCAGCACGATGCTGGAGCGGGAGTGGACCCGTCATCAGGCCCTGTTCAGCGGCAGGGATCCGGGGGTGCTCCTGGTCCGTGATCCGGTCCTGCCGCGGCTCAGGCCGGCAGGATCAGCCGTGGCCAGCGCATCAGGACCTCTGCCATGAACCTTGTCGATGTCCTGCGCACGGTGCTGGCGCCGGTGCTCGGGGCCACCCTGCTCGGCGCCCTGATCAGCAGCCTGCTGCGACGCCTCGGCGGCAGCCGCGGGGCCGCCCTCGCCCGCCGTTCGCCGCTGGTTCTGGCCCAGCTGCTGTATCGCATCGCGATCCCGCTGGCGATCATCAACTTCGTGCGTGGCGCCGAGATCACGCTGTCCACCTGGATCGCGCCGGCTGCGGCCTGGCTGGCGACCCTGATCGCCATCGGCTCATGCCTGATCGTGTTCCGGCGCCGGGGCGAGCCGCCGCTGCCATTGGCCAGCCGCAGGGCCTTCATGCTGTGCAGCTATCTCGGCAACACCAGCTATCTCGGCTTCCCGATCATCCTGCTGCTGCCGCAACTGGGGGAGCGCTTCTTCGGGATCGCCGTGATGTACGACATCTTCGGCACGATCCTGGGGGCCTACGGCCTGGGTCCCTGGATCTGCAGCGGCTTCGGCGCCGGCGGCCAGGATGGATCCTCGCCGTTGCGGCGCCTGGCAGAGCTGCCGCGGCTGCTGCTCAATCCCACCCTGGTGGCCTTCCTGATCGGCGTGGCGCTCAAGCCGGTGCCTCTGCCGGAGTGGCTCACCACCTCCATGGCGGTGGTGGCCTGGAGTTCCATCGCCGTCGCCCTGCTGGTGATGGGCATGCGGCTGGAGCAGCTCAGCGGCGCTGGCCAGGTCCGCTGGGCCTGCCGAGCCAGCGCGATCAAGCTGCTGGTGGTGCCGTTGCTGCTGGCCACCCTGCTGACCGCGCTCGGCTTTGATGGCCCTCAGCGTCTGGTGCTGGTGCTGCAGGCCTCGATGCCCAGTGCGTTTGCCGCCCTGGTGCTCACCGAGACCTATGAACTCGACCATCAGCTGACGGTTACCACGCTGCTGATCAGCCTGGTGGCGGCCGTGCCGATGTTGGCTCTATGGTGCGTTCTGCTGACGACCTGGTGATGCACGCCGCGCGGGAGACGGCCATGCAGCCAGAGTTCAGATCGAATCGACAGGAATCAGCCCGGCGACAACAAGGATGCCTACCATGATCCCGATCAGGCCAGTGAACCGCCGCAGGGTCTTGCTTGGCCTGAGCGGCGTTCTGTTCAGCATCACGGCCTGTCGCGCGCCGAAGGCATCCCGCGGAGATGCGGGCTCGAATCAAAAGCGTCCTCTCGAGATCTGGTGGTCGCAGGGCTATTACCCCGAAGAGACTGACGCGATTGAATTCATCGTGCAGGAATGGCGCCGGCAAACCGGACAGCCGGTGCGTCTGAGCCTGTTCAGTGAGAATGAAATTCTCGCCAAGGCCGATGCAATCAGTCGCGGCGGTCCGGCGCCTGATGTTCTCTATGGCTACGGCATCAATGACACCGCCGCTCCGCGGCTTGCCTATCTGGGGCAGTTGGTGGCGGTCGATGATGTCATCGAGCCGATCCGGAAAGATCTGTTGCCAGGCATTCACGACAGCGTTGTTTATCTCAATAAGCAGACCGGTCTTCGCCATGCCTATGCCGTGCCGATCTCCCGGCACTCGGTCGTCATTCATTTCTGGCGCGATCTGCTCAATGAGCAGAAGCCCGGTGCGGTGGAGCCTTCCGGCAGGGCGCTCGACCAGTCGATTCCCAAGGACTGGAAAGGCTTCTGGGCCTTCTGGGAGCAGCAGCAGCGCCGTCTGCAGGCCCTGGGTTTCGAGGACATCCATGGCCTCGGTCTGCCGATGTCCGCCCAGGCGCGCGACACGACGTACATCTTTGAGTA
>CAYNGR010000039.1:12135-19182 GCA_964396755.1 uncultured Cyanobium sp.
GCAAACCCGACGGCTCCCCCCTGCCCAGCAGCCTGTTCGTCAAGCAGCTGGTCATCTTCGATCGTGGCAAGGTGAAGACGGCCAAGTCCTTCGTCAGCTTCCTGCTCAAGCCAGCCAATCTGTCGAAGTTCGTCGAGGGCTCCCAGGGCCGTTTCCTGCCGGTGGTCCGCCAGCTCGATGCGATGCCGTTCTGGCAGAACCCCGGCGATCCGCACATCCGGATCGGTCGGGAAAGCCTGCGCAATCCTCGCCTGCCGGCGTTCCTGCTGAACCCCGCCTACAGCGAGGTGGTCAGTCGCAATGTCTGGTCCACGGCTGTCGAACAGGTGGCCGGCGGCGAGGCCAGTGCCGAGAAAGCCGCCGACGAGGCCCTTGAGTCGATCGAGAAGATCGACAGGGGCTGGAAATAGTGCCTACTCCCTCCGTCCGCCCTTTGCCGAGCCGCGCCCTCGTGGCCGGCCTCTGTGCCACCTGCACAGTGGCCTTGATCGACTACACGCTGGTCACGCGTGCCGCCGCCGAGCGCTCGATGGCCTGGCAGCGCAGCTTGCTCAGCCAGCGTCGTGACCAGGTGGAGGCCTGGTGGTCCCGTCAGTTGCGGCTGATCCAGGCCCACGTCCGCGATCCGGCGTTTCAGCGGCAGGCCTCCAGCATCCTGAGCGCCCGCCGGTTGGCGCGGCGTGGCGCCAGGCCGCCCGAGGCGGCTGTGCTCACCCGGCTGTTTCAGCAGGATCTCGACGCTCGCGAGTTCGCGCTGCTCACCGGGGGTGGCATCACCGCCAGCGCGACGAACCCGGATCGCATCGGCTGGTACCAGCCGCTGCAGAACACCACCACGGCCATCGATCGTCAGGACCCGCAGCGCACCCGCCTCAATTTCTTCACCAATCCGGACAGCGGTCTGCCGACCGTCTCCGTCGCCTACCCGCTTGGCGTCGGCCCGGGTGGCCGGGGCGGCTATTACGTCGTGGATCTGGACCTGGCCGCCCTTGCCCGGCTGGTCAGTCAGGGCGATGGGGGCGCACCGTCGCCGGCGGAGAGGCGGGCTGATCAGCTCAGTGTCTATGCCGTCGCCCGCACCGCTCTGGATCGCACGACCCGAATCCATCCTGAGACGCCTGGTCTCAAGGAGCTGCCCAACCTGGAAAGCCGGGGCATCACCCAGGCCCTCGATGGCAATGAGGGCAGTGCCCTGTATCTCAATGGCAGCGGTGTGCCGGTGGTCGGCGCGTTCGCCCCGGCCGGACAGCTCAACATGGCGATCCTGGTGGAACGCCCCCAGCGAGAGGTGTTTGCAGAGGCCCGCCGCAGGGTGGTCTGGATCGTCGGCCTGGGGCTGCTGGTCTGCTCGCTGCCTCTGCTCCTGCAATCGTGGCGTGGGCGGAGGGACTGAAGCCATGCACATCTCTCCGCTGCGTCGAGCCACCGGCTGGTTGAGCCACACGCTGTGGTCGCCCAGTTCCGGGCTGATTCGCAGGCTCCAGTTCACCTTCGCCTTTCAGGTGAGCCTGGCGATCGTGCTGTCATTCACGATTGGGAATCTCATCCTCATCCAGCAGACCTCCGAGCGCCTGATCCGCAGCAGTGAGCAGCGCAATGAAATGACGCTGCTCTATCTGAGTCAGTTGATGAATGACTGGCTGATGCGGATCGAGTCTCAGGTGCAGGCCATCGCCTCCAACCCGGGCGTCCGCAGCCTCGATCCGCAGACGCTCGACATCGTGCTGTCGCCGATCTTCCGGATTACCCCACAGCGTCGCTGGCGTGTCTGGAATGCCTCCGGGCAGCTGCTGGACTCGAGTGTGCCGGTGCCCAATCGTCGTCTGGTCGAGGCCAGGGTGCTGCGGCGGCCGTCGTTTCAGCAGGCTCTGCGCGGCCAGACCACCTACGACACCAACTTCATCCTGGCGGAAGCCCGTCTGGAGGGCTGCCTGGAGATCAGTTCCCCGATTCGCGCGCCGGAGCCTCCGGAGGGTTCGCAGCCTGCCGGCAGCCGCCCGGTGCCGCCGGTGGTCGGGGTGATCGATTTCTGCCTTCCCTTTTCCCAGGTGGGGGCTGATTCAGGCATGCGTGGTGTCGACCGTCTGCTGCTGCAACGCGAGGCCGCGCTCGGGCGCAGTGCCGAGGAAGCCAAGATGACGATTCCCTATCTTGAATTGCATCGAGGTGTCACCTCGGGTCACTCCTTCTTTCTCGTTTCACCGGCCGGAAACCTCGTGTTTCCGACGGTTCAGGACACCCGTTTCGATCACATTTCGCTGATGTCGCCGCGGCGCCTGCAGCAGACGCCCTGGGGAGCGGTCGTCGATGCGGCTCGCCGGCTGGTGGCCAGGCCGGGCGGCGCCGGGGTCGATCAGACCCAGACCCTGCGGGTGGTGATCGATGGCGTTCCCTATCTCGTCAATGCCAAGCGGATCACCGATGGCTGGTTGGCGGCCAGCGTCGTGGATGAGGCCACGGTCTACGCGCCGTTGGGAGGCAATCTGGTGCGGCTGCTGACGCTGCAGGCCGTGACCCTGCTGGTGATGGTGCTGGTGGCCTATCTGATCTGCCGCCAGCTGTCCCTGCCGCTGCGCACCGTGGTGGCGCGCATTCAGGACCTGAGCATGCTGAAGCTGAGCGCCCAGATGCCCGACGCGTTGATCAACAACTGGATTCTGGAGATCACCCAGGTCTCGCGCGCCACCCAGCGGCTGACTCTGGCAATGGATTCCTTCAGCCGCTATCTGCCCAAGGAGGTGGTTCGCAATCTGCTCAGCTCCAATCAGGTGGCGACGCTCGGTGGTCAGACCACGGAGCTGGCGATCATGTTCACCGACATCGCCAATTTCACCAGCTACACCGAGCGGCTGGGCAGTGATCTGGTGATCCGGCTTCTCAATGAGTATCTGGATGCCGTCACCAACGAGATTCTTCCCACGCAGGGAACGATCGACAAATACATCGGCGACGCGGTGATGGTCTTCTGGGGGGCTCCCCTGCCGGTCGAGAACCCCTGCCTGAATGCCTGCCGGGCCGCGCTGGCGATCCGCGCCGTCAGTGAGGCGCTGCGGCCGCACTGGATGGAGGTCAGCGGTGGCCTCGAGTTCCATACCCGGATCGGCATCCACTACGGCCCGGCGATCGTGGGCAATGTCGGCTGTGAAGAGCGGTTCAACTACACGATCGTCGGCGATTGCGTGAACACCGCCAACCGCCTCGAGACGCTCAACAAGGACTACGGAACGCGGATCATCGTCAGCGATGCCGTCGTGTCGGCACTCAGCGCCATGCCCGGAGGGCCGCCCTTCGAGTTCCGCCCGCTCGGGGAGATCCAGGTGCGCGGCAAGCAGTCCCAGACGTCCATCTACGAGCTGGTGGGACCGCTGCAGCCGGCCGACCAGGCCGGGATGCCCGCAGCCGGGTCGCGGCCTGTCGGCTGACGCCGCCATTCAGCCATGGCTGTGTTCGTGGTCGTGATCTTGACCGTGGCTGTGGCTGTGGCTCTGCCCATGCCCATGCCCGTGTTCGTAGGCGCCACCCTCCGGCAGAAATGGCGCCAGCCGAGGTTCCACCTCCAGGCCGCGTTGGCGCAGCAGAGCGGCCAGAACAGGGTCGTCCAGCAGGATCAGCTGGTCGGTCTGCAGCTGCAGGGCGACGTGTCGGTTGCCCAGGTGGTAGGCGGCCTGCAGCAGCGCCAGCGGCCCTGAGGCCCGCACCACCAGCACCGCCTCGGCGGCCGCCTCGACCCGCACGACCGGAGCGCCGGGATCGTCGCTCAGCAGCCGTTCGCCGGGCTGAAGCGGCTGTTCACGTGGGAGCTGCAACAGCAGCGAGCGGCCGCACACACTGCGCCGCGCCCCGCGCAGCCGGGTGCGCTCATCGGCGCTGAGACTGAGGCGCAGTTCGGTGGCGGCCTCGCCCACCGGTCCTGGCTGGCGACGCCGCAGGACCAGGGGCGCCTCGTCCGGCTGGGGCGTCAGACCGGCATCGTGGGACATCGCGAGGGAGTGCGTGTGGACGGCGGCATCGGAGCGCGCCAGCGGCAGCTGGATCGGCAGGCCGACGAGCAGGCGGCCGTAGGTTGGCACGCCCATGCCCGGCTGCATTTTCAGTGCCGCCAGGGAGCCACGTTTCACCAGGGAGGTGCGGTTGCTCCGCTGCGGCTGCAGCGGGCCCGGGCCCTGGCCGGCGGACGCTGTGAGCTGCCGATCCTGCACACCGGTGGTGGCCTGGTGGGTGGCGACCGGCTCAGGCTGGAGCTGACGCTCGACCCCTGCGCCCGGGCGCTGCTCACCAGCGTGGCGGCGCAGAAGGTCTACGGCTCGGTGGGGCGCTCCCGCCTGGCGCCGCAGGGCCGCTGGGTCGAGCAGCAGCTGATGGTGCGCCTTGCCGCCGATGCCGATCTGGAGTGGCTCCCCCAGGAGCTGGTCCTCTACGCCGACGGCCTTTACGCCCAGCGCCAGCGGGTCGAGCTGGAACCGGGTGCCAGCTGGCTGGGGGCCGAGGTGGTGCGTCTCGGCCGCACCGCTGCCGGCGAGGGCCTGGGGCGTGGCCGCTGGCGCTCCTGTCTGGAGGTGGTGCGTCGTCTGCCTGAGGGGCTCCGTTGGGAACTGGTCGACCGGCTGGATCTCGGGGCCGAGGCGCTGCAGGCTCAGCACGGCATGGCCGGCGAACCGGTGTTGGGGACGCTGGTCTGGGCGGCGCCGCACCCCCTTGAGCCGCAGGCGCTGTCGACGCTGCTCAGTCAGGCGCGTCATGCCCGCGGCGATCTGCTCGGTGAGATGGCCTGCGGTCCGCTGGAGCAGGGCCTGGTGGCGCGCTACCGAGGTCCCTCCACCACGGCGGCACGCACCTGGTTCACCCGCCTCTGGGCTGCCATCCGGGCCTGCCGCGGCCTGCCGGCCCCGGAGCTGCCGCGCTGCTGGCCGTTTCAGGAGCAGCCGCTGCAGCAGCCGAGCCTGGCGCCGGAGTCAGATCCGCCGCCGTGGCCGGCTCGCCGCCCCTGAGCCGCGGGCTGGTCGTCACCGCCTTCGCCAGACCGGCGCGGAATCAGCTGCAGCGATGCGTCCCTTAAGGGTTTCGGCCGGCCTCTGTCCCGGGCCTGCTGGCGAAACCCATGCATCGATCGCTCCCCGCCTGGCTCCTGCCGGACGATCGGATGCCGGCGCTGGGGGGAGCAGGTTCTGGCTGGGGCTGGAAGCCCCGCCCGGTTGCCGGCGGGTCGGGGCGGCCTCGCCTGGCTGCGGCCCCGGGCCTGGCGGCAGGCAGCGTCGTGGAGAACAGGTGTGGCGCTGTCGATCGGACGTTTCCGGCGCCGGCCTCCACGCCGCAGCGATGGCGTCTGTCGCGCTTCCACCACCAGGTCGGGATGGCGCTGCACGGCCGGGCCGCCGCGGCAGGACCTCCGCCGGCAGCCATCTGCCGGCCCGGGAGTTCATGGTTTGGGCTGAGCGGTTCCAGGTGGTCTTCGCTGTCAGAGTGACGGCAGCCCCCTGATCGCTCCCCGGCCCAGGATCATGCACCTGACCCCTCAGGAAAAGGACAAGCTCCTGATCGTCACCGCCGCCCTGCTGGCGGAGCGGCGCCTCAACCGGGGCCTCAGGCTCAATCATCCCGAGGCGGTCGCCTGGCTGAGCTTCCTGGTGCTGGAGGGAGCCCGCGATGGCCGCAGCGTGGCCGAGCTGATGGCCGAGGGCACCACCTGGCTGCGGCGCGATCAGGTGATGGAGGGGGTGCCCGAACTGATCCCCGAGGTGCAGATCGAGGCGGTCTTCCCCGACGGCACCAAGCTGGTCACCCTGCACGATCCGATCCGCTGAGCCATCCGCGGCTCCCCCCCTGCGGCAGGCGCCCCCGCCGCCGGCCTTCCGTTCCCGAATCCCCCAAGCCGATGCCTCCCCTGATCCCCGGTGAACTGCTCCCGGAGCCCGGCGAGCTCGAACTCAACGCCGGCCGCCCGGTCACGGTGCTGACCGTGGCCAACAGCGGCGATCGCCCCGTGCAGGTGGGCTCCCACTTCCATTTCCACGAAGCCAACGACGCCCTGCGCTTCGACCGCCAGGCCGCCCTGGGGCTGCGGCTCGACATCCCGGCCGGCACCGCCATCCGCTTTGAGCCCGGTGACAGCCGCGAGGTGCGTCTGGTTCCCTACGCCGGCGAGCGGCGCGTGTTCGGCTTCAACGGCCTGGTCAACGGCCCGCTCGACTGAGCCAGCCGCCGCCGCTGCAGCACCTGCCGCTGTTGCCCGGCTCCTGTTCCTCCGCCAGACCCCGGCAGCGCACCGGCGCCATGCCTCCCTTCCCGTTTCAGCAGACCGACCCCACACGTCATGGCCTACCGCATCAGCCGCCGCGCCTACGCCGAGACCTACGGCCCCACCACCGGCGACCGGCTGCGGCTGGCCGACACCGAGCTGATCCTCGAGGTGGAGAAGGACTTCACCACCTACGGCGATGAGGTGAAGTTCGGCGGCGGCAAGGTGATCCGCGACGGCATGGGCCAGGCCCAGACGACCCGCGCCCAGGGTGCGGTCGACACCGTGATCACCAATGCCCTGATTCTCGACTGGTGGGGCATCGTCAAGGCCGACATCGGCCTGCGCGATGGCCGCATCGTGGCGATCGGCAAGGCCGGCAACCCTGACATCCAGGACGGCGTCACCATCGTCGTGGGGCCCGGCACCGAGGCGATCGCCGGCGAGGGCCACATCGTCACCGCCGGCGCCATCGACACGCACATTCACTTCATCTGCCCGCAGCAGGTGGAGACGGCCCTGGCCAGCGGCGTCACCACCATGCTCGGTGGCGGCACCGGCCCGGCCACGGGCAGCAACGCCACCACCTGCACCCCCGGCGCCTTCCACATGGCCCGCATGCTGCAGGCGGCCGAAGGCCTGCCGGTGAACCTGGGCTTCTTCGGCAAGGGCAACGCCAGCACCCCCGAGGGTCTCGAGGAGCAGATCCGCGCCGGCGCCATCACCCTGAAGCTCCACGAGGACTGGGGCACCACGCCCGCAGCGATCGACTGCTGCCTCTCGGTGGCGGACCGCTTCGACATCCAGGTGGC
>CAYNGR010000040.1:0-18999 GCA_964396755.1 uncultured Cyanobium sp.
CCGCCGGCACCGGCAACCCCTTCTTCACCACCGACACCACCGCCGCCCTGCGGGCTGCCGAAATCGGCGCCGACGTGGTGTTCAAGGCCACCAAGGTGGACGGCGTCTACGACAAGGACCCCAACAAGTTCCCCGACGCCGTGCGCTACGAGCGGCTGTCCTTCCTTGAGGTCCTCAGCGGCGAACTGGAGGTGATGGACAGCACCGCCATCGCCCTGTGCAAGGACAACGCCATCCCGATCGTGGTGTTCGACCTGTTCGGCGCCGGCAACATCGGCCGGGCTGTGCGCGGTGAACCGATCGGCACCAGCATCGTCCCTTCCGCCTGAGCCCGGCGCGGGTCCGCCGGTACGATCCGCACCCGATCCCGGCCGGCCCCCGCTGGGAACGTCCCAGCCCACGGTCCCTCCGCCCCTCCCTGCCAATCCCCATGGATCTCGAAGCCAGCATGCGCAAGTCGGTGGAGGCCACCCAGCGCACGTTCAACACGATCCGCACCGGCCGCGCCAACCCCTCGCTGCTGGACCGGATCAGCGTCGAGTACTACGGCGCCGAGACCCAGCTCAAGGCGCTGGCCACCCTGTCGACGCCGGACTCCCAGACGATCCAGATCCAGCCCTTCGATCGCGGCTCGCTGGCCCTGATCGAGAAGGCGATCTCGATGAGCGACCTGGGCCTCACCTGCAACAACGACGGCAAGGTGATCCGCATCAACATCCCGCCGCTGACCGAGGACCGCCGCAAGGATCTCTGCAAGCTGGCCGCCAAGTACGCCGAGGAAGGCAAGGTGGCCCTGCGCAACATCCGCCGCGACGGCATCGACAAGGTCAAGAAGCAGGAGAAGGACGGCGAGCTCTCCGAGGACCAGAGCCGCGACGAGCAGGACCGGATCCAGAAGCTCACCGACCGCTTCATCGCCGAAGTGGAGAAGCATCTGGCGGAGAAGGAGGCCGACATCCTCAAGGTGTGATCGCCCCGGGCGGCAACCCGCCTGGCCTGACCACAACGCCCGGGCCCGCTGCGACGGCGCTGTCGGCACCGTCCCGTGCTGATCGGGTCCATCACGGCCGGCACGGCTGTCGCGCCCAGGGCTGAGGCTCTGGCCGGCTCCGTTGCTGCCGCAACCCCAGCTCGAGGGACGCAGCACGGGCCAGGCCGATGCCCCTGCGGCAGCACGGCGCCCCCAGGACGCCAACCCGCAGCGCAGCGTTGCCCCTCGGCGCCAGGCAGCCGCCCGCCGCCGATCAATCCAGCCAGCCAGCCAGCCGCGGCAGCCAAGGATCCAGCAGGGTCCGCGGCGGGCCTCAGCGGCGAGATGGGATCCTGCAGCCTGAGCACGACCGGTGCATCCCAGCCGGGATCCACCACAGTCGGGGCCCAGGCCAGCAGGAGGCAGTGGATGGATGCGGATGTGATCGTGATCGGCGGCGGCCCGGCGGGAGGCGCGGCGGCCTTCCACCTGGCGGCGCGGGGCCGTTCGGTGCTGCTGCTGGAACGGCAGCCGGCCGGCCGCAGCAAACCCTGTGGCGGCGGCATGGCCGCCTCGGTGCAGCGCTGGTTCCCCTTCGATCTCAGCCCGGCGGTGGAGCAGGTGATCCGCCGGGTGCGCTTCAGCTGGTGCCTGGAGGATCCGGTGCTGGCCGAGCTGCCCGGGGACGCACCCTTCTGGATCGTGCGCCGCTCACGGCTCGATGCCTTCCTGGCCGAGCAGGCCCTGGCGGCGGGGGCGCGGCTGCTGCAGCCACTGGCGGCGGAGCGGCTGGAACGGCGGGCTGGGATCTGGCATGTGGGCCTCTCGGATGGCGGCGAGCTGCGGGCGCGCGCCGTGCTGATCGCCGATGGCTCCGGCTCGCGCCTGGCGGGCGCCCATGGTCTCGGTCCGGCCCGACCCCGCTACGCCGCCACGATGTCGGTGGAGGTGGATGCCGAGGTGGCCGACCCCGACACGGCCCGCTTTGAATTCGGCCTGGTGCACCACGGCTTCTGCTGGGCCTTCCCGCGGCAGGGCGGCTGGAGCATCGGCGTGGGCACCTTCATCGGCCAGCAGGAGGCCGACAGCGACGCGGTGCTGCGTGCCCTGCTGCCCTCCCTGGGCCTGAGCAGCGACGCCGGGCTGCGACAGCGCGGCCAGTTGCGGGTGTGGGACGGGCATCACCCCCTGCACGGCCGCGGAGAGGCGGGCGCCGGCCTGCTGGCGGCAGGAGACGCCGCCTCCCTGTGCGACCCCTTCCTGGCGGAGGGGCTGCGGCCGTCGCTGCTGAGCGGCTGCCGGGCGGCCGAGGCACTGGATGCCTGGCTGGCCGGTGACGAGGGGGCGACAGCGGCCTACAGCCAGCGGATGCGGGCTGAATGGGGTGACTCGATGGCCTGGGGGCGCCGCATCGCCCAGGTGTTCTACAGGCTGCCGAAGGTGGGCTATCAGCTGGGCATCAAGCGCCCCACAGCTCCGCGCCGCATCGCCCAGATTCTCTCGGGCGAGATGGGCTACGGCGACATCGCCCAGCGGGTGATCCGCCGGCTGCTGTTCCAGAAGGGCTGAGGCCTCAGCGGCGTGGGGCCTCGCGCGGCTCCGGACTCAGTTGCGCACGTCGTTCTTGAGATCGCGCAGACGCTGATCGATCGAGCCGAGCAGTTCGATCGCGAACATCGGCGATTCCTGCACCGCGAACAGGAACTTCTCGCGGTTCATCACCAGCAGCCGGCAGGGGGTGACGGCCCGGGCCATGCCATAGCGGCGGTGATCGGGGGTGACCAGGGCACCGGCGCCGAACACATCGCCGGCCTGGATCGTCTCGTGCCCCTGCTCCCCGTTCCAGGTGAGCTCGACGGTGCCCTGCAGCAATCCGAACATGCAGTCGCCCGGCTCACCGGCGCTGAAGATCAGGCCGCCGGCCTCCACGTTGAGCACTTCTCCCTTGCTGGCAAGGGCGCGCATGGTGTCGAGGGCGTTCACGGCAGCAACGGCTGGGGTGGGGAGGAGGGGGAGGGAGCGCCGCGACCCCGGCTGCCGCCAGGCAGACAATCGGGGGCGAACAGTCAGGGGCAGACGGGCGGGACGCTGCGGCGGCGCGGATCGCCAGGCCAGGCCTCGGCAGGCGCGGCCTCAGCGGCCGAGGGCCAGGGGGGCGCCGAGGCCACCACGCACGTCGGCGGGGGCCAGGCGGCCATCCTTGTCGGTGTCGAGGGCATCGAAGACGGCATCGCTGCCGAGCCACTCCTCGCGGGTGATGCAGCCATCTCCATCGAGGTCGTTGAGCAGGAAGATCTCATGGACGGCATGGGTGAAGGCGGCGCCGCCCTCCAACTCGGCAAGCCGGTGGGCCAGCTGGGCCTCGAGCGTCTCGATCGCCTTGCTGAAACCGCGAATGCCCTCGTCGAGCTTCTCGCTGGCCATCGTGTCCTTAGTCATCATCGCCTCGAAGTCCGCGTGCTCGAGGTGGATCTTCTCCTGCGTGGCGCCCGGATCGAGGGCGTTGAGCTTGCGCTCCAGCACGCCCTGGCTGCTGCGCAACTGATCCATCAGGGCCGGTGAGATGGTGAGCAGATCGCAACCGGCGAGTTCGATGATCTCGTCGATGTTGCGGAAGCTGGCGCCCATGACCTCGGTCCTGTAGCCGTGGGTCTTGAAATAATTGAAGATCTGGGTGACCGAAACCACACCCGGATCCTCCGGCCCGGGATAGCTGTCGCGGCCCGTGCTCTTCTTGTACCAGTCGAGAATGCGGCCGACAAAGGGCGAGATCAATGTGACGCCGGCCTCGGCGCAGGCCACCGCCTGGGCAAAGCCGAACAGCAGCGTCAGGTTGCAGTGAATGCCCTCCTTCTCCAGCTGCTCAGCAGCGCGGATGCCCTGCCAGGTTGACGCGATCTTGATCAGCACCCGATCACGACCGATGCCGGCGGCCTGATAGAGGCCGATCAGTTTGCGAGCCTTGGCGATCGTGGCCTCGGTGTCATAACTGAGGCGGGCATCGACCTCGGTGGAGACGCGGCCAGGCACGATCCGCAGGATCTCCTTGCCGAAGGTGACGCTGATCTCGTCGAGGGCTTCGCTGACCACCGCATCAGCGCCGGCTTCGGCACCGATCGCCTCACGCGATTCGCGCAGGGAGCGATCGATCAGCTCCTGATAAGCGGGAATCTGGGCGGCGGCCAGGATCAGCGACGGGTTGGTGGTGGCATCCCGCGGGGTGAACTGGCGGATGGCCTCGATGTCGCCGGTGTCAGCCACCACGACGGTCATGGCGGCGAGTTGATCGAGCAGGTTGGCCATCGGACGGAAGCTCAGGGGAAACCGGGACGGTGCAGCAACGCTAGCCAGAGGACAAGCTTCGGCCGGCAGAAAGGCTGCGGTGATTGTGGGAAAGCCGACAGCCCGCAGCGGCGATCGTTGTTCAGGGGCGACGCTGGCCGGCAGCGGGCAGGGCCCGGGCCGGCACGGCGGCGGCGATGCGCTCGCTGGGGGGGATCTTCTCGATCACCAGCAGAGCCTCGACGATCTGGCGAGCCACCGGCAGAGCCACGGTGGAGCCGTAGGCATTGCCTCCCTGGGGCTCATCGACCACCACCAGCACCACGTAGCGCGGTTGGTTCACCGGCAGCACCGCCACGAAGCTGGTGATCCGGGCTCCGGGGATGTACACGCCGTTGTGGGCCTTCTGGGCCGTGCCGGTCTTGCCGCCGATGCGGTACCCGGGGATGCGCATGCCCTTGCCAGTGCCGCTCTGGACCACCGTCTCCATCCAGTTGACCACCGTGCTGGTGACCTTGGGATCGAGCAGCTGCACACCGCCGGCTCCGCTGGAGCTGGCCAGGGCATCGCCGGAGCGCAGCCCCCGGGTGATGTGGGGGCTCACCAGCCGGCCGCCATTGGCCAGCATGCCGGTGAGCTGCACCAGCTTCAGTGGAGTGAGCGAGAAGCCCTGGCCGAAGGAGGCCACCGCCGGCTCGATCGCCGATCCGACGAATTCAGTGCGGCTCTTGAGCTGACCGGCGACGGCGCCGGGCAGATCGGTGTCGGGCCTGGTGTCGATGCCGAGGGTGTGCAGCCAATGCCAGAAGCGATCGCGCTTCATGCGGCTCATCGCCTCCACCATCGCCACATTGCTGGACACCTGCAGCACCGTGGGGAAATCGATCACGCCATGGGCGCTGCGATCGTTGTTGAAGATCGGCCAGCCGCCGATGTTGAGCTGGCCGACGTCATTGATGCGGCCCTTGGGATCGATCACCTTCTCCTGAAGGGCCAGGGCCAGGTTGATCGGCTTGAACGTCGAGCCGGGCTCGTAGAGATCCTGAACGGACCACTCACGGAACAGCCCGGGGTTGTAGCTCCAGAAGCGGTTCGGGTCGTAGGTGGGGGTGGAGACCAGCGCCAGCATCTCGCCGCTGCGGGCATCCATCACCAGGGCGGCGCCACGCTTGGCGTTCCACTGTTTGACCTGTCGGGTCAGGGCCGACTGGGCCACCTGCTGCAACCGGGCATCCAGGGTCAGCTGCAGTCGCAGATCATCGCCGTAGAGGGAGCCGGCCTGGATGCCATCGGGCAGCGGCGTGCCGTCGGCGCCGCGACGCATCGTGAATGTGGTCTCCTGGCGGCGCAGATCGCGGTCGCGGCTCTGCTCGAGGCCCGCCTGGGCCACCCGCTCGAGATTGAGGAAGCCGACGACGTTGGCGAACAGCGAACCCTGGGGGTAGACACGCTGGGGATAGGCCTCAAGATCCAGTCCGCTGATGCCCAGATCGCGCACTCTCTGGGCGGTCTCGGCATCGAGATCGGTGGCGAGCTTGACACCGCTGCGGCGGTCGCCAATGGTGTCGAGCAGCTTCTGCTGGGGCTGGGCCAGCACCGCGGCGAGGCGGGAGGCCACATCACCCACCGGGCGGACGCTCTGGGGATCGTCGCCGGGGAGGTTGAAGTAGCGCGGATGGGCCCAGAGGGTGAAGCGCTCCTCATCGAGGGCCACGAGCCGGCCCATGCGGTCGACGATCGTGCGGCGCTGCCGGAGGGGCGGCACGGTGTGGGTCTGGATCGCGCGGGCCCGGGCCTGCAAGCGATCACCCTGAACCACCTGCAGCCAGGCGAGCCTGCCGGCCAGTCCGAACAGGGCAGCCACCAGCAGCACGTAAACCGCCAGCATCCGCCCACTGGACACCGGCTGGATCGGCACCACGCCATGGCGGGCGGGCTTGCCGGGCCGCGGAGCGGATCCACGGGAGCGGCTGCGGCCGCTGCCTCCGGGCGGGTGTCGACGGGTGGAGGCGGGCGCCATCAGTAGCCGGCCGGCATCTGGCGCAGGGAGATTCCCGCCAGCAGTGGGCGGATCCCCTGGGAACGGGGCTGCGGTGGCTGGCTGAGGTGAATCAGGTTCTCGCTGCGGGTGGGCACCAGCTCACCGGGGCGACGGATCGCGGAGAGATGGTGCTGTTCGAGCAGAGCGGCCGATTCCTGCAGACGATGCTCGAGGGTCTTGGCGGCATCGAGCTCCTGGAAGCTGCGGGCCCATTCGTTCTGCCAATGCAGTGTCAGGGCGCTCAGGCCGACGACGCAGAGACCCAGGCCAGCCAGCGTCCCGGTGGTGAGGCGGTGCAGGTTGGCCAGCCAGGGAGCCTGACGCTCCACCTTGCGGGCTGAGAGGGCCCCCTCGAGCATTTCCAGGGAGGCATTGCGGCGCTGGCGCTGCGTGGAACGCCGGGTGGCGGGAGCAAGGGTGGCAACCACGAAGCGCGAGGCATAACCTGCGCAAGTGAACCACCCTGCGGTGGATGCGGCAAGCATCGATCAGCAGCTGAACAGACGCACTGACGGGGCAGTGGCCCGGCCTCAACGGGCCAGCACCAGCAGGTTGAGGAAGGTCAGGCCATTCCAGAGGCTGTGCATCAGCACCGAGGCCGCCAGCCGGCCACTGCGCCAGCGCAGCCAGCCCAGTCCCACCCCGAGCACCAGCAGCGGCACCAGCTCGGTGAGGCTGAGATGGGCCAGAGCGAAGACGGCAGCGCTGGCCAGGACGGCCGGCAAGGGTCCGAGGCGGCGGGCCAGCGACGGCAGCAGCACCCCGCGGAACAGGGTCTCCTCAAACAACGGCGCCAGCACCGTGGCGGTCAGAGCGAAGCAGGCCAGAGCGCGCGGATCGGGGTTGGTGAGCACCAGATCGAGCAGCGGATTGCTGCCGCCGGCCTGGGGCCAGAGGTGTTCGATCAGCCAGCCGCTCAGGGCCACCAGCGGCAGCACCATCACCACGGTCACCGCCGCACGGCCCAGGGCGGTGGCCGGTGGCCGCCAGTGCCATTGCAGCCAGCCGCCGGTCGGGGCAGCGCCGCGGCCGCTGAGCAGCGCGGCCAGAATCGCCAGGGGTGCGCTCATCAACAGCAGGTAGAGCAACAGCACCTGCAATCCCTGCTCGAGCGCCCCGGGCAGCGACAGCCCGCCGAGCAGGGCCAGCAGCGGGCCCTGCAACAACTGCGGCATCAACACCTCACCGATCAGCACGAAGCCACCGGCGATCAGCAGCGTCACATCGATCAGCTCCAGCGGCGGACCGCTGAGCGGCGGGGCCGCGGCGAGACGTCCGCGCCAGGCGAGCCACAACTGACGCAACAGCAGAGCCACGCCGATCAGCAGCAGCGGCAGCGGCAGCACGCTCACCACCGCCCACTGCAGCAGCAGGCGGCCAGCGGAACTGACGGCCGGACAGACAGCCTCGGGGCCCCCCAGCTGCTCACACACCAGCTGACTGAGCATGGGCGAGGCCTGCCAGGGCTCGAGCAGTGAGCGCTGCAGGGCGGCATCCAGGGAGCGGCCGCTGATCAGGGCCTCCAGCAGCGGCCGTCGCTGCGCGTCGACCATTTCCTGCAGCTGGCGCAGCCGGGTGCCGAACTGGTCAGGAGCCTCGCCACGCTCCAACAGCGCCAGCTCCAGCCTCAGGGCAGCGGGCAGGGGCGGCACCGGCTCCTCGCTGTGGCGACGCAGCGCCTTGGCCAGATCCCGCCGCGGGTCGGCGCCGAACAGGGCCGGCGCGGCCCGGTCGGCGGCGGCCTCGGCGGCCAGGGCGGTGAGCTCCAGCTGGCGCAGGCTGAGCGCATCCCCCACCGACGGCCGCTGCAGGCTCTGGGCCAGGCCGCTGATCCAGATCAACAGGCTCAGCGACAGGCTGAGCATCGCCAGCAGGATCTTCCAGGCGGCCGCGGGACGCCCCTGGGGAGAGCCTCCCGGCAACGCCGTTGTCTCAGGCTGACTCGGGCCAGGGCGGGGGGATGGACTCAATCGCGCGTCCTCAGCCAGAAGAAGTGCCGCTGATTCTCCCCGGCCGGGGCCGCCGGCGGATGCACACCGCAGCGACGGGCGGCTGCGAAGCGAGGACGCCTGCAGCGCCGCAGGGCGACGCGAGGAGCCGCATGGGGGCCTCTCATACGATGGCGTCACCCGCTGAGTCCGCTTCGTGCCCCTGCGTCTCGTGCTGGTCCGTCACGGACTGAGCAGCTTCAACCGCGAGCACCGGATCCAGGGGCGCGACGATCTCTCCACCCTCACCGAAGACGGCGCAGCCCAGGCCAGGGCGGTCGGGCGCAGCCTGGCGGAGCTGTCGTTCGATGCCGCCTACAGCTCGCCCCTGCGCCGCGCCCACGACACCGCCTCGCTGATCCTGTCGGAGCAGCGATCGGCGCCGCCGCTGGAGCGCAACGACGATCTGCTCGAGATCGACCTGACCCCCTGGACCGGCCTGCTGCGCAGCGAACTGCGCGAACGATTCCCGGAGCAGGAACGGCTGTGGCGGGAGGCACCCCACACGCTCGAACTCAGCCGCGCCGACGGCAGCTCGTATCGGCCCCTGCCCGAGCTGATGGAGCAGGCCGGCCGCTTCTGCGCCGGGCTGCTGCAGCGCCACCGCGACGCCGTCGACGGCGAGCGCCAGGCCACCGTGCTGGTGGTGGCCCACAACGGCATCCTGCGCTGCCTGCTGCTGTCGCTGCTGGGCCTGGAGGCCAGCGGCTTCCGGCGGCTGCGGCTGGAGAACGCCTCGATCTCGGTGCTGAACCTCAGCGGCGGCGGCGAGCGGCCGGCGGTTCAGCTCGAATCGATCAACGGCACCACCCATCTGGAGGATGGCCTGCCGCGTCGGGTCAGCGGTCCGCGCCTGGTGCTGGTGCGCCACGGCGAGACCGACTGGAACCGCGAGGGCCGCTTCCAGGGGCAGATCGACATCCCCCTCAACAGCAATGGCCGCGCCCAGGCCGAAGCGGCGAGCCGCTTCCTGGCCGAGGTCCCGATCGATCGCGCCTACACCAGTGCCATGGCACGGCCGCGTCAGACCGCTGAAGCGATCCTGGCCCAGCATCCAGGGGTGCCGCTGACCAGCACCACCGGACTGCTCGAGATCGGCCACGGCCTCTGGGAGGGCCGCCTGGAACGCGAGATCGCCGAGGGCTGGCCGCAGCTGCTCACCGACTGGAAGGAGCGGCCCCAGACGGTTCAGATGCCCCAGGGGGAGACGGTCCATGACGTGTGGCAGCGCTCGCTCGACACCTGGAACCGCATCGCCGCTGGACTGGACGAGCGCGAGACGGCCCTGGTGGTGGCCCATGACGCCGTGAACAAGACGATTCTCTGCGCCCTGCTCGGCCTCGGCCCCGAGGCGATCTGGGCCATCAAGCAGGGCAACGGCGGCGTGACGGTGATCGACTATCCGGATGGAGCCGGTGGCGAACCGGTGGTCACCTGCCTCAACCTCACCGGCCATCTCGGGGGCGTGCTCGACCGCACCGCCGCCGGAGCGCTCTGACGCGGTGGAGAAGCGGCCGCCGCAGGACGCTCCCGCCACGCTGCTGCGTGGCGTGCAGCTGCTCGAGGGTCCAGGCCTGCCCACGCGCCGGGCGGATGTGCGCATCGAGGCCGGCCGCCTGCTGAGCCTCACCGACAGCGGCCCGTCGGCGGCCCTCGATCCGGGCCTGCGGCTGGTCGATGCGGGTGGCTGCTGGCTGGGTCCGCCCCTGGTGGACCCTCACAGCGTGCTGGAGGATCCCCTGCAGGGGCGCAGCGAGACGCTCGCCAGCCTGGCGGCGGCCGCCGCGGCCGGTGGCTACGGCACGGTGGCCCTGCTGCCCTGGGGCACCCCCTGGCGCGATCGTCCCGCCACGCTGTCGCTGAACTGGCAGGAGCCGCTGCAGCTGCGGGTCTGGGGCAGCTTCAGCCGCGGCGGCGCCGATCAGGAGCTCGCCGACCACGACGACCAGCTGCGCGCCGGGGCCGTCGGCCTGGCGGCCTCGGCGTCCCTGCCGCCCCTGTCGCTGCTGGAGCGTGGCCTGCGCCTGGCCGAGATGGGCGGGCGGCCGGTGCTGCTGGCCCCCCGCGATCCCTCCCTGTGCCAGCAGGGCTTCGTGCGCGAACGGGTCGAAGCCCTGCGGGCCGGCTGGCCCGTGGATCCCGCCGTCAGCGAGATCCTGCCTCTCGAGAGCCTGCTGGCCCTGCGGGCCGCCCTGCCCGCGGCTGAGCTGCGGCTGATGAATCTGTCCACCGCGGAGGCGGTGCGGCGGCTGCAGCACCTGGAGCAGCCGCCGCAGGCCTCGGTGTGCTGGTGGCAGCTGCTGGCGGACAGCGGCAGACTCGACCCCACCGCCAGCGGCTGGCGGCTGGAGCCCTCGCTCGGGGGCCCTGGCGATCGGGAGGCGCTGATCGAGGCTCTGGCCAGCGGCCTGATCGATGCGGTGTCCGTGCATCACCAGGCCCTCGATGCCGAGGAGATGCTGCTGAGCGTCGAGCAGCGCCGGGCCGGCGTCGCCGGGCACGGCCTGGCTCCCAGGTATGGCGGCATCCTTGCCTCGCTCTGGCGCGAGCTGGTGGGACAGCGGGGCTGGACGCCGGAGCTGCTCTGGCAGCGGCTGTGCTGGGGCCCGGCGCGGTTCCTCGGGCTAGAGCCGGAACAACTGCAGCCCGGCAGCCGCCGCTGGATTCTGTTCGATCCACAGGCGACGCCCGCCCAGGAGCGCGGCGGCTCGCTGGCGGCCAATCACCCGAGCCCTCCGGGCGGCGCCCAGGGGGCGATCGTGGCCAGCGGTCTCAGGGGGACGGCGGGTTGGTGGGCCCCAGCGGACCCCAGCTGCTGAGCGGCAGGAAGCGCCAGAAGGCGCGGCCGATGATCTCGCTGTGCGGCAGGAAACTGGTGCCTGGCCAGAAGCGGCCATCCCAGCTGTTGGCGCGGTTGTCACCCAGCACCAGCACGTTGCCGGGAGGCACCACGGCGTTGAGAGTGCGGCAGGGGCCCAGGCCCTGGCTGTCCACCGGGCAGTAGGTGCGCACGTAGGGCTCGGCCAGCGGTTTGCCGTTGATGCGCACCCGGCCGCTCGGATCGACGCTCACCTGCTCACCGGGCAGGGCGACCACCCGCTTGATGAAGGCATCGCAGGCGGGCTGCTGCAGCCCGGGCAGGGCACCGATGCCGGGGATGTTCACCAGCAGGCACTGCAGCGGCGAGGGCTTGCCGCGGCTGGTGAGCACCGGATCGAAATGATGCGGCGCGTGGAACACGACGATCTCTCCGCGCCGGGGTGGCCTGGAGCGATAGGTGAGCTTCTCGACCAGCAGCCGGTCCTGGAGCTGCAGCCCCGGCAGCATCGAGCCGGAGGGGATGTAGCGGGCCTCGAGCAGGAACTGACGGATGCCGAGCGCCACCGCCAGGGTGATCAGCACGCTGCGCCAGAAGGCCCAGGGGCTCTCCTGGGGGCCATCCTGGTGGCTTGCGCGAGAGCTGTCGCCGGGGCTGTCGGCATCGCTGGCCCCGGGGCCGTCGGGACCGCCCTGGGCTGAGCCCTGCTGCGCAGATGGGGCGGGATCGCCACCCGGAGGGGAGAGATCAGAGCCTGGAGAGCCCTGGGGGCGAAGCGGATCCGAGGGGCGCAAGGAGAGAGGGGGGCGACGGCCGGAAGAGCAGGCAGATTAGGCAGGCATCAGCCCGGGATTTCGATGGCTCGCCCCCGCTGGCACGTGGAGCTCCCCCTGCCGGCCAGCAGGTTGTGGCGCGGCTGGGACCGCTTCGTCGCCGTCTGGGCCGCCGTCAACCTGGCCTGGGTGGGCTTTGACCTCACCTATGTGCCGCTGCGCACCTTCTGGCTGCAGCGCAATCTCTACCCGCTGCCGTCGGTGCCCCTGGTGCTGCCGCTGCAGGTGATCCCCGACATCACCCCCTGGGTGGATCCGATCAAGGGCATCGAGCCGCACCGGGAGACCGATGCCTACCTCAAGGCCTTCAGCCAGCTGGATCAGGCCCTGCAGCGCCTGCCCGCCGGCGCCCCGCCGGACGCGGGCCAGAGCCAGCTGCTGCGCCGCCAGATGCTGCTCAGCGAGCAGATGATCGACGGCAATCCGTTCGAGGCCAGCGGCGCCACAGGCACCCTCGAGAAGATCAAGAACCGGCTGCGTCAGCGGGCCGATGTCGACTCGGCCAAACAGGCGGTCCGGCAGCTGCTGGCCCCCGAGCGCATCGCACGCCTGGACTGGCAGCGGGAGCGGCGCTTCTGGCAGGAGCGGGTGCTGCCGCTGGTGGCCACCAACTACTGGCGCTCGATCGACGAGAACGGGCGGCCCACCGACCATTTCTGGCGCTACGACCTGCTGTTATTCCAGAGCGTCTTCGCCCTGGACATCCTGCTGCGGGTGATCCGCCTCAGGCGACGGCTGAGCGGCCTGAGCTGGAGCGAGGCCCTGCTAAGGCGCTGGACCGACCTGCCGCTGCTGCTGCCGTTCTGGCGCTGGCTGCGGCTGGTGCCGGTGCTGGAGCGGCTGCAGACCAGCGGTCTGATCAACATCGAGCCGCTGCGGGCGGTGATCAGTCGCGCCGTGGTGGCGCTGCTGGCGGTGGAGCTGATCGAGGTGCTGGCGCTGCAGCTGATCGACGGGCTGCAGGGCCTGATCCGCTCAAGGCGCTGGCCGGGACGCATCCGCGCCCTGCGCAGTCACCAGAGCGTCAGCAACGACAGCCGCGAACTGGTCGAACTGGCACGCATCTGGGCACCGCTGCTGCTGGCGCGGGTGGCGCCGCGGCTGGCCCCCGAACTGCAGGGGGTGCTGGGCCATGCCCTGCAGCAGAGCCTGCAGAACGCGGTTGTGCCGCCGCCGCTCAGGCGTCTGCAGCCGCTGCTGCAGGTGGAGCAGGGCCTCAGCCGTCAGCTGGCGGGGGGGATGGTCGACAGCCTCGTGGATCTCACCCGCAGCACCGGCGAACGCCTGGGCCGGCGCGACGACCAGCAACTGGAGCTGCTGCAGGCTTGCATCGACCGTTTCTGGGAGGAACTGGCCTGCGCCCTGGAGGAAGGGCCGGCTCTGGAGCAGTCTCAGAGGCTGCTGTGCGCCTTCCTCGAGGAGTTCAAGCGCACCTATCTGAGCCAGATCAATCGCTCAGGCATCGAGAGCCTGATCGACGAGCTGGATCTTCTGACGGTCAGGGCTGGGGAGACAGGAGCGCCTGCCACTCAGCCGGCTGAAAGCCCGTGAGGCTGCGGCCATCCGGCAGCACCAGAAAGGGTCGCTTGATCAGCTTGCCGTCGGCGGCCAGGGCCGCCAGGGCTTGGTCGTCGCTCATGGCCTGCACCACGGCAGCACCAAGGGCGCGGTAGCTCTGGCCGCTGGTGTTGAACAGACGTTTGCGGCCGAGCTGGCCCAGTGCCGCGGAAAGTTCGGCCGGGCTGGGGGGCTGCTGGGTGATGTCTCGCAGCTCCACCTCAAGGCCCCGCTCGCGCAGCCAGGCCAGAGCCTTGCGGCAGGTGCCGCAGGCCGGGTAGCTGTACACGAGCGGCCTGGTCAAGGCGAAGCGGGGCGGCGGGGCCGGGCGGGATTGAGGTCAGCGGGCAATCACTTGCCGACCAGGGCCTTGAGCGCGCCCACAAGGCTGTTGGAGCCCTTGCCGGCACCGTCAGAGGGACGGGTGCGCACGGTCACGTCGCCGTTGACGCTGGTCCGGCAGCTGAGGCGATAGCTGGCGGGGCGGTCGGCCAGATACACCTCTTCGACGTCGCTGCGGGGCGAAAGATTGCGGGCGCCTTCCAGCACCTCGACGACGCAGGTGCCGCACTGGCCCAGGCCGCCGCAATTGCGGAAGTTGTTGATGCCGCTGTAGGGGTTGATGCCGGCGTCAACGGCCGCCTTGCGCAGGTTCGCCCCCTCGATGCAGCCGACCTGCTGGCCTTCACGTTCGAAGCGAATGGTGGGCACGGTCGATCTGGGGGGGAGGGCGCCGCCCAACTTACGTCACTTGCCGCCGACTGCGGCCGCCCTGCCGCAATCGATGCACCGGCGCGGGCAGCGGAGCGACGTGCAGCCGAGCCGGTGATCGGCATCGGCCTCCGTAGCATGGGTGCCGCAGTCAGTCAGTCGTGTCGCAGAGCGGAACCGAGGCGAACACCCACGCCGATCTCCCGGGAGCCGGTGCGGCGGCCGCTGCGCCGGGCAGCTACGACCTCATCGCCCAGCAGCTGATTCCCGGCTACGCCAGCCTGGCCCGGCTGGCGGTGAGCCTGCTGGCAGCCTCGCCGCTGGCCTCGAGTGATGCCGCCAGCGTGCTGGTGGCCGGCTGCGGCACCGGCGCCGAACTGGTGGAGGCACGCAATCAACGGCCGGACTGGCGCCTCACCGCCGTCGATCCCTCGGCCGCCATGCTGACGGCGTCACGCCAGCGACTCGCGTCCGCCGGCGACGCTGGCGACACGATCACCTGGCTGCAGAGCCGCGTGGAGGAGCTGGCGCAGGACAGCGGCTTCGACGGGGCCCTGTCGGTGCTGGTGCTGCAATCGCTCGCGGACGACGGCAGCAAGCTGGCCTACCTGAGCAGCCTGGCCCGCAGCCTCAGACCGGGCGCCCAGCTGGTGCTGGTGGACCTGATGCAGCCTGAACGTTCGCCGCTGCAGCAGCAGGTGGAGCAGGCCTGGCAGCTGTTCCAGAGGGCCAGCGGGCTGCAGGGCGCCGCTGACGCCCTGGCGGCTCTGAGCCCACGCCTGCATCCGATCGGGCTCTCCCGTCTGAGCGCCCTTGTGGAAGCGGCAGGCTTCGGCGATCCGGCGCCCATCTTCCAGGCTCTCGACTTCCAGGGCTTCCTGCTGCAGCGACGCGCCTGAACGGCCCATGCGGACGATCCAGACCGCCCTGAGCCCCGTCGGGACCAGGCTTCAGAGAGCAGAGCTCAACGGCCGGCTCGCACCGACGGGCCGGGCACCCCGGGCGGCGATTCGGCGATGACCGAGACGACGGGCACCAGCAGGGTCAGCAGCGCCAGCAGCACACCGCCCACCACCGCCAGGCCTTCAGCGAGGGGATCGTTGCCCGCAGCGGAGGCTGCCGAGGGGCGAGGACTTCGGTCAGGACTCTCGGGTTCCTCGTCCAGGGACGTGGCCAGCGGTGAAGCCCCAGCGGCCTGGGCCGGACCGGGCGAGGCAGGAGTGGTCTGGTGAGAGAGGGAAAGGGTCTGATCCATGGGGGGTGGCCGCCGCAACGGACCACCAGGGACACTCAAACTGGAATTGGTACCATGCTGACAGGTTCTGACCACCCGGATGCCGCCTGGTGGACGGTTCCACAGATACGGGAGGCGAGCGGGCGGCGGCTCAGGCGGCGGGACGCGACTGGCTGTGCTGCTGACGCAGACGGCCCAGATCGGTCGGAGCCGCCTCAAGACCATCGAGTCGGACGCGAATCGCGCGCAACTCCTCAAGAATGGCGTTCAGCAGCTGCTGGGTGGCGGTGGAAGGGGAGTTGAGCACCTCCACCGTGACCTCCTTGATGCGCAGCACGTCGCGGGCGAAGCGGGCCACCTCGTTGGGGTGGAACATCAGCGGCTCCTTCTGGTCGCTGCGATATTCCGGATTGAGCTTGCGGGGGTTGAACGGTGGATTGAGATTGCGTGGATCGGTGTTGGTGTAGCGATACACCGAGGCACGCGATCGGTTGAGGCACTTCTGCACCTCTTCAATGCCGATCAGACCGTCGGCGGGCTCAGCGGGGTCGCCGGCCGCTTCGGCCAGGGGGGGATTCAGGGCTGCCGACACAGACTGCCCGAGCGAGCTGGGAGGGATCGCGGCGGCAGCAGGAAGCATGAGACAGCCTTGGGACAACCTGGATCGGGCCGGACCATAGCAGAGGTGAACTGGACGATCCGATCGCTCCGGACAGTTGCGCGGTAGACCCCCAGGGGCGGTGATAGGGTCCGCGATTCCTGATTCTTCCGCCTCTCATGCGCGTCTCCCGGCTGATGCTCGTGACGCTGCGGGACGTGCCGGCCGAGGCCGAGATCCCCTCGCATCGTCTGTTGCTGCGCGCCGGCTACATCCGCCGTGTCTCCGCCGGGATCTACGCCTATCTGCCGTTGCTCTGGCGGGTGCTGCAGAAGATCTCGACGATCGTGCGCGAGGAGCTCAACCGCACCGGAGCCCTTGAGACGCTGCTGCCCCAGCTTCAGCCCGCCGAGCTGTGGCAGCGCAGCGGTCGCTGGGCCGGCTACACGGCCGGCGAGGGAATCATGTTCCACCTCGAGGACCGGCAGGGGCGCGAGCTGGGTCTGGGGCCCACCCATGAGGAGGTGATCACGGCCCTGGCGGGTGATCTGCTGCGCTCCTACCGGCAACTGCCGGTGAATCTCTATCAGATCCAGACCAAATTCCGCGATGAGATCAGACCCCGCTTCGGCCTGATGCGGGGGCGTGAATTCATCATGAAGGATGCCTATTCCTTCCATGCTGATGAACAGTGCCTGCGCCGCACATATGCCGAGATGGATGTGGCCTACCGGCGCATCTTCGAGCGCTGCGGGCTGAGGGCCGTCGCTGTCGAAGCCGACAGCGGTGCCATCGGCGGCTCGGCCAGCCAGGAGTTCATGGTCACCGCCGATGCCGGCGAGGATCTGATCCTGACCAGCAGCGACGGGCGCTACGCCGCCAACCAGGAGCGCGCCGTGTCGCTGCCGTCCGAGGCCGTGCCCCTGCCCGGGGGTCCGCGCCAGGGCGGCCGCGGCGACGAGCTGGCCACCCCCGGCCAGAGCTCGATCGAGGCGCTGTCGCAGGCCCATGGCTTCGACGGCAGCCAGTTGGTCAAGGTGCTGCTGCTCCTGGCCCGCTTCGAGGACGGCCTGCGTCAGCCGCTGCTGGTCAGCCTGCGGGGCGATCAGGAGCTCAACGAGGTGAAGCTGGCCAACGCCGTGACCGCCCGCCTCAGCGGCGACCACGGCGCCCTGCTGGGCATCGAACCGCTCAGCCCCGAGCTGGTGCGCCAGGAGCGCCTGTCTCTGGACCTTTCGGCCCTGCCGCTCGGCTACCTCGGCCCTGATCTGGAGGATGCGCTGCTGGCCGGCGCCGGGAACAGCGGCCAGCCCGACGCTGCGGCCGGGTCGGCCCAGACGGGGACCGTGCGCCTGCAGCGCTCCTTCCTGCGTCTGTTCGATCCCACCGCCACCGCCCTGGAGGCCTTCGTCTGCGGCGGCAACCGGTCGGATGTCCACCGGGTCGGCGCCAGTTGGGCCGGCCTGGGCCTGTCACCGGCCCCCGATCTGGTGATCGACCTGCGCGCCGCCCAGCCCGGCGACCGCTGCCTGCACGATGCTTCCGTTCAGCTGGAGGCGGCCCGCGGCATCGAGGTGGGCCACATCTTCCAGCTGGGCCGCAAGTATTCCCAGGCCATGGAGGCCACCTTCACCAACGAGCAGGGCGTCGACGAGCCGCTGTGGATGGGCTGCTACGGCATCGGCATCTCACGCCTCGCCCAGGCCGCGGTGGAGCAGCACCACGACGCCGACGGCATCATCTGGCCCGCGGCGATCGCACCGTTCCAGGTGATCGTGGTGATCGCCAACGTGCAGGAGAGCGCCCAGGTGGCCCTGGCCGAACAGCTCTACGAAGAGCTGCAGGCCGCCGGCCTGGACGTGCTGCTGGACGACCGCCCCGAACGGGCCGGCGTCAAGTTCAAGGACGCCGATCTGATCGGCATCCCCTGGCGGGTGGTGGTGGGCCGCGGTGCCGCCTCCGGCCAGGTGGAACTGGTTCGGCGCGGCGCCGGCGATCGCCAGGACCTGGCCGCCAGCGACGTGAGGGCCGCGCTGGCGGAGCAGATCGGCTGAGAACGCCCGACCTAGGATCCCTCGACCCGCTGGATCCCTGATGCCCGCCTTCCTGCAACGGACCGTGCTCCGCCCTCTGCTGAGCGCCTGCCTCTGCCTGGCGCTCTGTCTGAGCCTGGTGTTGACGGGCTGCAGCAGCGCCGGCGGGCTCACCGGCAGCTACGTGGATGACACGGTGAACGTGGCCCAGACCCTGTTGACCACCATCGCCATCCCCCAGGACGACCCGGGACACCAGGCGGCCGAGACGGAAGCGCGTGCCCTGATCAACGACTACATCGCCCGCTACCGCCCCCGCCACGACGTGAACGGCCTGGCCTCGTTCACAACGATGCAGACGGCCCTCAATTCGCTGGCGGGTCACTACAGCGCCTACGCCAACCGGCCCCTGCCCGACGCTCTGCGCACCCGCCTGGAGAAGGAGCTGCGCAAGGCTGAAACCAGCGCCAGCAGGGGCACCTGAGCCCTGCAGCCAACGCCGGCGAGTGGGGGGTCTTTGACGGATCCCCCCGTGATCTGAGAGGCTCACGCCGTCTGCTCAGAAGCGGCTGCGGGCCGCTGCGTCCTTGGCCAACGTCGTCGTCATCGGTGCGCAATGGGGTGACGAGGGGAAGGGAAAGATCACCGACCTTCTGAGCCGCTCCGCCGACGTCGTCGTCCGCTATCAGGGTGGCGTCAACGCGGGCCACACGATTGTGGTGAACGATCGGGTGCTCAAGCTGCACTTGATCCCTTCCGGCATCCTCTACCCCGACACCACCTGCCTGATCGGCTCCGGCACGGTGATCGATCCCAAGGTCATGCTGGGCGAGCTGGACATGCTGCTCGGCTACGGCATCGACGTCTCGGGGCTGAAGGTGGCCTCCACCGCCCACGTGACCATGCCCTACCACCGCCTGCTGGATCAGGCGAT